>JAUWBD010000147.1 GCA_030605125.1 Verrucomicrobiota bacterium
CCGGCATGCGCCAATCTTTTTTAACCCGTCCCTAATCGATGGTGGCCGCGCTTGCCCCGCGCCGCGCGGCGCCCGCATTGTCCGTGCCCTCCCCCGCTCATGCCCACGTCGCCGGCCGCCGCGCATCCGCCGCTCCCCACGCTCCACCCCGCGCAGCGCCGCACCCTGCGCCCGCGCCTGCGCCTCTCCATCCGCGACGCCTCCCTCACCGACCTCTCCCACCCCGACGACGCCTCCGGCCGCTCCGCCCACCAGTTCTGGAAACTCGAGCCCACCCCGCTCGTCCTCGGCGCCGAACAATGGGCCCCGCTCGAGGCCGGCCTCCGCCAGCGCGCCCGCCTCGTCAACGCCCTCCTCGTCGATCTCTACCACGGCCAACAAGCCCTGCGCGCCGGCATCCTTCCACCCGAGGTCGTCCTGTCCGACCCCTTCTACCGCCGCCCCTGCCTCGGCCTCGAACCCGAACGCGCCAACCCCGCCACGCTCCTCCGCTTCGACCTCGTGCGCACCCCCGCCGGCTGGCGCTGCGTGCAGACCCGCGCCAACACCCCCATCGGCCTCAGCTACGCGGTGCAAAACCGCCGCTTCATGACCCAGGAGGCCGGCGATCTCTACCGCGCCCTGCCCGACTACCACAGCGTAATCAATTTTCCCCTGCAACTGCTCGCCGCCCTCCGCGCCCTCGCCCCGCGTGACCGGCCCTCTCCCTCCATCGTCGTCCTCACCGCCGGCCCCGGCGACGCCTTCTACTCCGAGCACAGCTTCCTCGCCCGCAAGATGGGCCTGCCCCTCGTGCGCGGCGACGACCTCCTCGTCCTCGAAAACACCGTCTATTTCAAAACCATCGCCGGCCTCGAGCGCGTGGACGTGATCTACCGCCGCCTCAACGACGCCCACATCGACCCCGTGGTCTTCTCCACCGACCGCGAGACCGCCGGCATCCCCGGCCTGCTCCAGTGCATCCGCGCCGGCCGCGTCGCCATCGCCAACGCCATCGGCACCGGCCTCGCCGAGAGCCGAGTCGTCGAGGCCTACCTGCCCCGCCTCGCCCGCTTCTACCTCGGCGAAAAACTCCTCCTCCCCGCCCCCGAGACCCACGCCTGCGGCGACCCCGACCGCCTCGAGCAGATCCTCGACCAGCGCGACCGCTTCGTCATCCGCCCCGCCCACCAGTCGCCCGACAACTACACCGTCGCCCCCTCCCCCCACCGCCGCCCGCTGCTCACCGCCCGCGGCCTCGACCGCGTGGTCCGGGAAAACCCGCACGCCTTCGTCGCCCAAGTCGAGCCCGAGGCCCTCACCCTCGAAGGCCGGCGCCCCGGCCGCGGCTCCGGCCCCTTCTGCCTCAGCGCCTTCGTGCTCACCGACGGCCGCCGCCACGACGTGTTTCCCGGCGGCCTCGTGCGCCTCGGCGCCGCCCTGCCGCCCGTCGGCCGCGTGGGCGAGAGCGCCGACGCCCTCGTCCTCCTCGGCCGGCGCAACTCCGGCGGCGTCGCCGACCTGGAGGGGCACGATCCCGGCGAGCCGCCCCGCCCCGCGCGCCTCGGCTCCCGCGCCGCCGAAAACCTCTTCTGGCTCGGCCGCTACGTCGAGCGCGCCGAGGCCACCGCGCGCATGCTCGCCATCCTCGACGACGTCGCGCTCGAGGAGATCCCCGCCCGCGACCGCAAACACTGGCTCCCCGTCTGGCGCGGCCTGCTCGAAGCCACCGGCCACTCCCACGACGGCCGGCTCGACGCCCGCGCCCGCCCCCACGAGACCTTCGGCGCCGGCCTCGCCTGGCAACTCGCGCTCGATGCCGGCACGCCCGGCTCGGTCGTCTCCGCCGTCCACTCCATCCTCTACAACGCCGGCCAGCTCCGCGACACCCTCTCCCCCGAATCCTGGCGCATCCTCGCCCGCCTCCGCGACCGGCTCGATTCGCTCCGCCACCGCCACCTGCCGCCCGGGCGCGTGGCCGGCGAAAAAGCCCGCCAGGCCCTCGCCCTCGAGGCCGTGCAACACGTGCTCGAGCACATCCCCGCCTTCCAGGCCACGGCCGACCACACCATGTTGCACGACGCCTCCTGGCACTTCCTCCGCCTCGGCGTCCTCCTCGAACGCGCCATCATGACCTGCAGCGCGCTCCGCCACGTGCTCGGCGCCCACGCCCGCCCCGAGGCCGTCCGCCCCGCCCACTACCGCGACAACCCCGAGCTCTCCGCGCTCCTTCGCATGCTCGGTTCGCAGGACGCCTACCGCCGCCTCTACCAATCGCGCAGCCAGCCGCGCTACGTCGCGGAATTTTTCCTGCAACAACCCGACGCGCCCCACGGCCTCTACCACCTCGTGCACGAGATGAAGCGCAGCCTCCTCTGCGTGCGGCAGGAAAACGACCCCGCCGGCGAGCCCGCCGCCCCCGAGCTGGCCGCGCAGGAACTGCTCGTGTTTCTCCTCGCGCTCAAGCCCGCCCGCCACTTCGCCGGCGCGGCCGGCCTGCCGCCGCTCGACGACAGCCTCGCCGGGCTGCTCGAGCGCCTCTACGCGCTCTCGCCGATTTTCAGCGACCACCACTTCAGCCACCAGGCCCGCATCCCCGCCCCCGAGGCGCAGGCCGAGCTGCCCCTGGCCTGAGCGCGCGCGGCGGCTCGCGACGAGCCCCCGCCGCGCACGCCATTTTCCATTCGTCATCCGCCCGCCGCGCCTCGTCATGTGGCGCCGGCGCCCGCATCGCGCCTCCGCCATGTCCCTCGCCGACTCCTACCACGCCACGCTCCTTCCGCTCCTCGACCAGGTCCGCGCGAAAAACCTGCCCGTGCTCCGCGCTCTCGGCCCGATCGTGGGCGGGTCCATCGCCGCCGGCGGCGTGCTCCACCTCTTCGGCTCCGGTCATTCCGAGATGCTCGCCCGCGAGATCATCGGGCGCGCCGGCGGGCTCATGCCCGTGACCGGACTCTTCGATCCCGGCTACGGCTTTTCGGAGAACGTCGTCGGCTACGGCACGCGCCTCGCCCAGCGCTACGAAAACCACTACGGCCTCCAGGCCGGCGAGTGCTTCGTCATCATCTCCAACTCCGGCAAAAACGCCTCGCCGATCGAGGTCGCCCTCCACGCCAGATCCCGCGGACTCACGACCATCGCCCTCACCGCGCTCAGCATGAGCACGACCGCCACGACCGTGCACCCCGGCGGCAAAAACCTCCACGAGGTCTGCGACCACGTGCTCGACAACGGCGGCGTGCCCGGCGACGCGATCGTCGAGGTCGGTCCCGGCCGCTTCGCCGGCCCCACCTCCACGCTCACCGGCTCGCTCCTGCTCAACCTCCTCGCGCTGGAGGCGGTGGACTGGCTGCGCGCGCAGGGCCACGAGCTTCCGCTCGTCACCAGCCAAAACATCCCCGGCGGCATGGAGGCCAACATCGCGCTGTCGCGCCGCTACCGCAGCCGCCTCAGCAAGCTGATCGGCTGATCAACGCCCGCCGACGCGCCCCGCGCGGGGCAGCCGCGAGCTCAGCTCAGCCAGAAGCGCAGCTTGCGCCGCAGTTCCTCGAGTTTTTCCGCCTTGGAATGCAGGCGCATCGCCAAGGTGGAGGCCGAGGGCGTGAATCGCGCCTCCTTGAAAACCAAGTAGCAACGAAACACGAAGAGGTGCACCGGAGTGAGGATAAGGGCCGCGTTGATCAGCCGCCCGATGCCGCCGACCAAATAGGCGTCCACCATCGCGAAAATCAACAGGCCGATGGAGCTCACGAAGAGAGCGCCCACCCCGAGGAAGACCACCTTGCGCGGCAGGAACAACTCGTGCAGGCGCGAATAAAGCACCAGCCCTGCGTAGGCCAAGGCCAGGACGAGCACGGACCCCAGCGGAAAGCCCGACTTCGGATCCTGCACGACGCGCATCAGACAGTAGCTCATCCAGATGGCTCCCAGCAGCAGCAACAACTCGGCCAAAAAAGGTGCGAACCATAGCCCGAGCAGCCGAAACATCGACACCTGGGTGGAATCCGAGCCGGAACGGCGGCGACCCAATTTGATCGGAACTTCTTGCGCTACGCCATTTTTGGATACCTTCGAGCGTGTCTCGCCCCCCCCGCCGCCTTCGATCGCCATACGACCGAAACCGACCGCAGGCAGGTCGGCCTCAGGCGATCCAGAGCTGGTGGCAACTGCACGCTGCCCGGCTATCGCGGTGGAGATTCCGGAACTCATGAGGTAGGGGGGCTATTACGCGCCGGATGAACCGGTTGAATCAAGCCCGAACCCCACCCGCCCCCCGGGCGATCCCCTAGCGGGAAAGCAAGATGCTAGTCCCGCGTAAAATACACCACATCCTGATCTGGCTACGCAATTCCCTGCCCGACAAGCTTCACGCGTTGGCAGGGAGGGCCGCGGCGCCACCCCTCCCACCCTGCCCGCTCCCCATGCCGTGAGTCAGCCCAAGACCGCGGCCGCGGCCTCCGCCTCCAATCGCGTCACCAACGCGTCCATCTGCGCGACCACCGCCTCCACCGCCTCGCGCCGCGCCAGATCCACGCCCGCCTTGCGCAGCTGCTCCATCGGGTGGTCGCTCCCGCCGCTGCGCAGCAGCTCCAGATAGCGCGCCCTCGCCTCCACCCGCCCCTCCTCCGGCCCCTCGAACATGTCGGCGAAGAGCCTGGCCGACGAGGCGAAGCAGGTCGCGTATTGATAAACGTAATACGGCGAGTTGTAGAAGTGCGGGATGCGCGTCCACGTGAGCCGATACCGTTCATCGAGCGTCGCCGCGTCGCCGTAGTAGTCGCGCAGCAGCCCGCCGTAGATCCCGCCCAGCACGTCGGCCGTCACCGGCTCGCCCCGTTCGATGCGCTCGTGCGCGCGCCGCTCGAAATCCGCGAAGAGCACCTGCGAGTAGAAGGTGCCCGCGATCGCGTCCACCGCGTGCTGCAGCAGCAGGAAACGCCGCCTCGGGTCGTCGGTGCGCGCCAGCAGGTGCTCGAGCATGAGGCGCTCGTTCACCGTCGATGCCACCTCGGCGACGAAGATGGTGTAGTCGGCCGTGGCGAAGGGCTGCGCCTCCTCCGAGAGCCGCGTGTGCATCGCGTGGCCCATCTCGTGCGCGAGCGTGAAGAGCGAGTCGAGCGTGTCGTTGTGGTTGAGCAGCACGTAGGGGCCCACACCATACACGCCGGCCGAGTAGGCGCCGGAGCGCTTGCCCTCGTTTTCATAGACGTCCACCCGCCCGCCCTCGAGCAGCTCGCGCATCTTCGCCTGGTAATCCGGGCCGAGCGGGGCGACCGATTCGATCACGAGCTCGCGGGCGCCACGGTAGGGCCACGCCGAATCGTCCTCCGCCAGCGAAACCTGCCCGTCGTAGAGGTGATACTCCGCGAGGCCCAGCAGGCGCTTGCGCAGCCGCAGGTAGCGCCGCAGCGGCTCCGCGCCGGCGCGCGCCGTCTCCACGAGCGTCTTGTAAACCTCGACCGGGATCGCGTTGCCGTCCAAGGCCCGGTGCAGCGTCGTCGGGTAGTCCCGCGCCTGGGCGAGGAACCAGCCGCGCTCGAGCACGCCACGGTAGATCGCCGCGTAGGTGTTTTTCGTGGCCTCGTAGGCGCCGAGGTAGGCGTCGAAGGCCTTGGCGCGCTCCGCCTGGTCGCGATTGGTCGCGAGGAGGTGCTGGTAGGCGCCGGGCGTGAGCTTCACCTCGGAGCCGTCCCGGAGCGTGATCGTCGGAAACCGCATGTCGGAGGTGCTCAGCTCCGAATACACCGAGCGCGGGGTCTCGTTGAACCGCGCGGCGAAGGAGAGCAGCCGCTCGCCTTTCTCGTCGAGCACGTGGCGCCGCTGGCGAAAGGCCTCGAGGATCGGGAAGCGGTAGGGCGCCAGCCCGGGCGTCGCGTCGATCCAGGCGCGCGCCGTCTCCTCGCCCACCGTGAGCAGCTCGGGCGTGAACCACGCCGTCGCCGTGCCGAAGCGCGCGAAAAGCGCCTGCACCCGCTGGAGGCGCGCGGAGACGGCCTGGTCGCGCGTGTCGGTGTCGCGCTGCAACTGCGGGTATCGGAAAACCCGATACTGCAGCATGCCGATCTCGTCGAAGCCGAGGTAGGCCCGCAGCAAGGCCTCCGGCCCGTCCTTCAGCGTGCCCTTCAGCGTCGCGAAGGCGTCCATCCGCTCGCCGAGCCGCGCGAGATCCGCCTCCCAGGCCTCCCAGCCCGGGTAGAGCGGCGAAAAATCCCACTTGAACTCGGCGGCGATGCGCGAGCGCTCGCGGGTGGCGGGCTTTAGATCCGGGGAGGAGGGATGAGGGCGGGAAGCGTCGGCGGACATGGCGCGGGAAAGCTGGGGCGGCCGGCCCGCTTTCGCGAGCCGCCGCGCGTTTTCGGCCGTGTCAGGGCGAGTGCTCGATCACCCGGCCGTCGGGCAGGCGCGCCCGGAGCGGCTCGCCTTGGCGAAACACCATCTGCGTGTAGTCCTCGCCGGCGACCGGCCGGATCTCGCGGATGTATTTGTCGCGGCCGACCAGGTCATGGTAGGTGCAGACGGTTTTGCCCGTCTCGAGGAAATACTGTTCGCTGGCGGCGCCCAGCTGCCGGAGGTTGTTGAGCACCGCCTTCTCCCGCGAGGCCGTGCGCACCTTGTTGAAGGCCGGGATCGCCATCGCGGCCACCAGGCCTCCCGTTACCACCATGCCGGGGTTGGCGAAAACGAGGTCGCCCTTGAGCGAGGAGCTCCAGTGCGAGCTGAACAGCACGCCATCGGGGAGGTTTCGCCGCACGGAGACCAGCGCGACGTCGGGCGGCGGCAGGAAGTTGAGCATCTGGTCGTAAACGCGCTGCTGGTTCGCGTCCGCCGCGGTGTAGCCCATGCCCTCGCGCACCTTGGCGACGAGGCGCGGCCCGACGTAGGTGAGCCCGTTGCCGCTCGCCCCGGCGCCGGCCAGCGCCGCGCGAAAAGCCGCGTCGTCCGCGAGCGTCGCGCCCGCGCCGGCCGCCGGCAGAAAGCCCGGCCGGCTCGCAAACGTCACCCGGTCGCCTTCGACCAGCAGCTCCGGCTTCCAGCCCAGCGGCGGCAGGGCCCGCCCGCTCTCCTCGGTGTAGGCCAGCACGCCGCCCGCGCGCTCCTCCCGGCGCAGCTCCTGCATGGCGTCGAGGAACGGGACGAGCTTCGCGCCGCCGTGCTCGAGCCGGATCGCGAGGTCGAAGTCGGGAATCGTGACCTGCGGGTTGATCTCCACCTTGCGCGCCCCGTCCACGCGCAGCACCAGCGAAAAGCGTCCTCTCGCCGCCTCGAGCACATCCTTCACGCTGAAGGGCGAGCCGCCGTCCGGCATCGCGGCGCGCAGGTCGAGCATCTTCGCCACCGGCTCGCCCGCCGCGCGCGCCACCAGCTCGCGCACCGCCGCGTAGGCCGCCGGCGCGTCGAGCTCGGTCTCGTAAACCAGATCGGCGTCGGCCGGCGCGATCTTCGCCACGGCAAACTCCGCCTCCGGCCCGCCGAGGGCCGCGAGCAGGCCGCGCCGCCCCTGCGGCGTGTGGAAGAAGACGCGGTTGCGGAAACCGCCGCCCTCCGCCGCCACCGAGCTGAAGCCCACCGCCTTCACGTCGGTCAGGCCCAGATCCACGAAAAACGGCCGGAAGTCCTCCGGGATAAACGCGCGCGCCATCGGCGCCTGCTCCGCCACCGTCGTCGAGTAGCGCCGCAGGACCTCCGCCAGGCGCTCCACGTCGCCGTCGATGTCGATGTAGCCGAAAAGCACCCCGCCCAGCTCGAGGTGGCGCGTCGCCGCCGCGAAGTGCGCGCTGCGCTCCGTCTCCGGCACCAGGGCGACCGCACCGGCCCGCGGCCCGCCCGCCGCGGGATCGTTGCGCTTGCAGCCGGTCACTCCCACAAGCGTGAGCAGCAACATCAGGACGATAGGGGCGAGAAGACGTGAAGGAAGCATGGTGCAGCCATCCCACCCGCGCCGTCCGCCTCTCGCAAGCCGCCACTCCAACGCCACTTAAAATTCCTTCGACCGGCGCTTGCCCGGCGGCGGCGAGCCCCCACCGTCCGCCCCCATGCCCCTGCGAGGACTCATCTTCGACTTCGACGGCCTCATCGTGGACACCGAGACAGCCACGCTCGAGGCCTGGCGCCAGGTCCACGCCGAAGACGGTTTCGACGCCGATCCGCGTGTGCTCCACGCGGTCGTCGGCCACGTGGATGTCGTCGCGGATCTCTGGGCGGCGTATCCGCCCGGCCACGACCGCGCCTCGCTCGCCGCGCGTTTTCTCACCCTCACCCGCGAGCGCTGCCGGCTCGCGCCCGTCCTGCCCGGCGTCGTCGCCCTGCTCGACGCCGCCCGCGCCGCCGGCCTGCCCCTCGCCGTCGCGTCCAACTCCTCCCACCGCCACGTGGACGCGCATCTCGCCGCGCGCGGCCTGCTCGACCGCTTCGCCACCGTCGTCTGCCGCGAGGACGTGCCGCGCGGCAAACCCGCGCCCGATCTCTACCTCGAGGCCCTCTCGCGACTCGAACTCGACGCCGACGAAGCCATCGCTTTCGAGGACTCCCTGCCCGGTCACGAAGCCGCCGCCGCGGCCGGCCTGCGCGTCGTCGTGGTGCCCAATCCCTCGACCATCGGCGACCACTTTTCCCGCGCGACCCTCCGCGTCTCCTCGCTCGCGGAGCTCGACCTGCGGCGCCTAGAACAGCTCGCCCTGTCGTAGCCCCTCGCGTCGCGCCGGATCGAGCGTGCTGTGCTCGATCAACCAGCGCAGCGATTTGTCGTCCCAGCCGGGCGTCTCCGCCAAGCGCGCCAACAACAGCGCCCCCGCGAGCGCGTCGTAGAGCGCCGCGTGGTAACACCGCCGCCCCTCGGAGCAGAGCTCGGCCGCCCACGCGTCGAGCCGCGCCTGCAGGCCCTCCGCCGCGATCAGCTCGCCGAGCCTCGCCGGCGCGCCCGCGCCCCGCGCCTGCGGGTAGAGCCGGCCCGTGTCGATCCACGGCCCCCACTCCGCCGTCATCGCGCCGTCGTCGCAGGAGAAATCGGGCGCCGAGCGCCCGTAGGGCCAGGCCGCCTTGAGCAGCGTGTTCTCCGCGTTGGCGAAATGCGCCGCCAGCGGCCCGCTCGCGCGCAGGGCGGCGAAGACCTCGAAATCCGCCGCGAAGGGCGCCGCGCCCGCCGTCGCCGCCGCGTCGAGCCCGTGCACCGCCGTGTCTTCCGGCCGCACCCGCCCGGTCGCCGCGCAGAGCCGCCCGCGCGCGGCCACGATCTCGCCGCCGCGCAGCGAGACCACGCCGTATTCAAGAATCCCCGACACGGTCGAGCCCTCGAAATCGACGAAGTGGATGAGCTGGTCTTTCCAAGGCATGGAGGAGGCCCACGAAACACACGAAAAAGCACGAAAACCCAAGCCCACATTCCGGATCGATTTTCGTGTCTTTTCGTGTGTTTCGTGGGCAATTCTTCCGCCGCCACCGCCCGCCCATGGACCTCGCCCCCTATCGCGCCTTCATCGCCGAACTCGCCGCCGAGAGCGGGGACTTCATCCGCCCCTTCTTCGGCCGCGCCGACCTCGCCGTGGAGGCCAAGGGCGACGCCTCGCCCGTCACCGCCGCCGACCGCGGCGCCGAGGAACTGCTGCGCCGCCGCATCGAGGCGCGCTTCCCCGGGCACGGCATCATCGGCGAGGAGTTCGGCAACCTGCGCGACGACGCCGAGTGGGTCTGGGTCCTCGATCCCATCGACGGCACCAAGAGCTTCATCACCGCCGTCCCGCTCTGGGGCACGCTCATCGCCCTGCTCCACCGCGGCGAGCCCGTGCTCGGCTGCATCCACCAGCCGATCCTCGGCCAGCTCATGATCGGCGACGGCGCCGTCACCACGCTCAACGGCCGCCCCGTCCGCGCCCGCGCCACCACCCGCGTCGAGGACGCCACGGTGCTAACCAGCGACCACCTCAACCTCGCCCGCTACCAGGACGGTCCCGCCTGCGAGCGCCTCCTCGCCCGCGCCCGCCTAGTGCGCACCTGGGGCGATTGCTACGGCTACCTGCTGCTCGCCTCCGGCCACGCCGACGTCTGCCTCGATCCGATCATGAACCCTTGGGATATCGCCGCGCTCGTGCCTGTCGTGCGCGGCGCCGGCGGCGTCATCTCCGACTGGCGCGGCGGCTCCGCCTACCCCGCCGACCACACCATCGCCGCGGCCACCCCCGCCCTCCATGCCGAGGTCGTCTCGGCGCTCCGCGCCTGATCCGCCCTCCCGGTTTTTGCGTAGCTCGCGCTTGCCCGCCTGGCGGCCGCCGGTTTGTGCTGCCGCCATGCGCACATCCTTGGCCTTCCGCTTCGCGCTCACTCTCTGCGCCCTCTCCGCCGCCACCGCCTCCGCACGCATCCTCACCTCCGCCGACGGACGCACCATCGACGTCGAAGTGATGGGCTTCGAGGGCACCGACAAAGTCGTCATCAAGCGCGCCGACACCGGCCAGACCTTTACCCTGCCTATCGACACCTTCTCGGAGCGCGACCGCCGCGCCCTCCGCGCCGAGGCCGAGGAAGCCGCGAAAAAACCGCAGGCCCTGCCGCCGGGCGCGCTCGCCGTCGAGCTGAGTCGCGCAAAGTTCGACACCCGTCGGCAGAAGCAGGACATCCCGCTCTCCAACGGCACCACCCGCAAGGACGGCATCACCATCACCGAGGAGGACTGGGGCTACACCATCGCGCTGCGCAACAACACCACCCGTCCGCTCGAGGGCCTGCGCGCCGAATACATCCTGTTTGTCAAAGTCGAGCAGCCCGGCGCCACCAAGCCCGACGACCGCCTCCGCCGCTCCCGCGGCAAGATCGACTTCGAGGCGATCCCCCCCAGCGGCCGCACCACCGCCCGCAGCTCCGCCATCACCGCGCGTCGCACGGAGCTGGCCTCCGGCATCGTCTGGCGCGGCTCGGGCGACACCAAGAGCCGCGACACCCTCCACGGCATCTGGCTCCGCGTCTATCAAGGCGACGCCCTCGTGCTTGAATCGGCTTCGCCCGGCACGCTCACGGCCACCGAGAGCTGGTAGTCCGCCCTGCACGCACGCGAGCCGCTCCGGCTCCGGATGGCCCGCCCCCCGCCTTCCCCCATACCCCGCCCGCCGTCACCCGTGGCATCATCGGCGTAACCGATGACCATGGAACGCCGCGACTTCCTCGCTCTTGTCGTCAAATCCGGCGGCGCATTCACCGCCGGCGCCATCGCCGCGCCCGCGCTCGTCACCGCCCTCGCCCCGGCTTGGCAACACCGCGGCGCGCGCGGCAACTGGGTGCGCGTCGGCCCGCTTGCCGACTTTCATCCCGGCGCGGTCGCGCAGGCCATCGTCGAGATCCCGCGCGACGACTGGGCCGCCGCCCTGCGCCGACGCGGCGTCTTCGTCTGGCGCCCCTCCCCCGAGGAGGTCGTCGTTTACTCGCGCAGCTGCACCGACCTCGGCTGCCCCGTCACCTGGGATCCCGGCAGCGGCTGGTTTTATTGCCCCTGCCACGGCGCCATCTTCGACCGCGAGGGCGTGCCGCAAAAAGGCCCGCCCAAGCAGCCGCTCCACCGCTACGCCACCCGCATCGTCGATGGCGCCCTCGAGATCGATCTCGACTCCATCCCTCCCCACGCCTGACGGCGCCGCACCGCACCGATGCCGCCGCCGTCCCGCTTCACCCATTGGCTCGCCGATCGCTTCGGCTGGGTTCCTTTCAAAAAACACGCGCTCGACCGCCGCGTCGCGAAGTCGCCCTGGTATTACGGCGACGGCGCCACGATGATGCTCCTCCTCGGCGTGCTCGTCGTCACCGGCATCGCCATGATGCTCACCTACTCGCCGCACCCCGACTCGGCGCACGCGAGCATCGTTTACCTCACGAAGCACCAGACCTTCGGCTGGTTCGTGCGCGGCATGCACTACTGGTCCGCCGGCCTGCTCATGGTGATGACGCTCTGGCACGTGCTCCGCCAGATCCTGCTCGGCGGCTACAAATTCCCCCGCGAAGGCACCTGGCTCGTCGGCGTCGTGCTCTTCGTCGCCATCGTCTTCATGGCCTTCAGCGGCTACCTGCTGCGCTGGGACGAACGCGCGATCTACGCCATCGGCGTCTCGCTCCACCTCTTCGGCAAAATCCCGCTCGTCGGCGACACGCTCGTCCTGCTCATCCAGGGAGACACGCAGCCCGGCGCGCGCCTGCTCACCCGCCTCTACACCCTGCACGTCGTCGTCGTGCCGCTCATCCTCGGCGCCTTCGTGCTCTGGCACCTCTACCTCGTCATCCTCCATGGCGTCACCTCGCGCGGCGAGCGCCGCAAGCTCACCCACACCACCGAGCAGCAACGCGAACGCTACAAGCGCGACGCCGAGAGCGACGAGAAAGGCGAGCCCTTCTACCCCGACACCACGGTGCGCTCCGGAGCCATGGCCACCGTGGTCCTCGTGCTCGTGGTCGCGCTCGTCCTCTTGCTCGGCCCCGCCTCGCTCCTGCCCGAGGCCAACTTCACCGACCGCTACGCCCGCCCCGCCGAGGAATGGTGGTGGTGGTGGTTCAGCGCGCTCGTCGCGCTCCTGCCGCCGAAGATCGCGCCGTGGTTCCTGGTGTTTTTCCCGCTCGTCGTGCTCCTCGGCATGACGCTCCTCCCGCTGCTCGACCGCTCGCCCGAGCGCGGCTACCGCCGCCGCCCGCTGGCGGTGGGTTTCGTGGTGTTCACCGTCGTCACCATCGTCGGCCTCTCCGGCCTGCGCCTGCGCTCGCCCTGGGAAGGCGGCCCCGTGGCCGATCTCCCCGCGCTGCCGCCCGGCGTGGAGTTGCAGGCCGACGCCGAGGCGGGCCGCCGCCTCTTCGCCTTCTACGGCTGCACGAGTTGCCACTCCGTCGCCGGCGCCGGCGGTCGTCACGTGGCCGTCGATCTGGCCAACATGGAGGCGCCTCGCTCGCGCGAGTATCTGGTCAACTACATCGCGCAACCGCCGTCCGGCATCGCCATGCCCGCCTACCGCGGCTGGGCCACCGACGAGGAAATCGAGCGCCTAGCCGACTACGTGCTCGTCGCCCAAACCTTCGCCACCGAACGATGA
>JAUWBD010000113.1 GCA_030605125.1 Verrucomicrobiota bacterium
TGCGGACCGGCGAAGTAGGCGCTCTCCACGCCCGGCCCGCCGCCGAGGTGATCGACGCACACGCCGCTGTCGTCGGCCAGCACCACGCTGCCGCGCGGCGCCTTTTCCCAGAGAGCCCGCGCCTTTTTGCCCGCGTTGCCGCGAAAAGTCCCCGTGTCCTCCGCCACCGGCGGCATGCCGCCGAGCGCCTTGGCGGAGAGAATCTCCACACCCAGCCCGTCGCGCTCCGCCAGCGCGGACATCTCCGCGACCTTGTGCGCGTTGCCCGAGGCCAGGTAGATCGTGGTCGAGTTGTTCATAAAAGCGGTCCCCGCGTCAGTTCATCCTCGCCGAGCCGCTCGATCACGGCCCCGTCG
Organism: Verrucomicrobiota bacterium; assembly: GCA_030605125.1. Taxonomy (GTDB): domain Bacteria; phylum Verrucomicrobiota; class Verrucomicrobiia; order Opitutales; family Opitutaceae; genus IMCC26134_A. The sequence goes on from JAUWBD010000113.1 coordinate 357, forward strand.
GCAAAGCGCCAGTCCACGCGCCCGCCCCAGCCCTCGCCGCCGACCTTCGGCGCGCGATACCAAAACGCATAATCCAGCGCCCCCGCCGCCCGCGCATCCGCGAGCAACTCCGCCCCGCCCTCGACATACACGCCCGAGATCCGCTCGGCCGCGCAGCGCCGGGTGAACTCGCCCCAGCCCGCCGCGCCGCGCGTCGTCTCCTGCGCCCACACGCGCACGCCCGCCGCCTCCAGCCGCGCGCGCGTCGCCGCATCGGCCGCCGCGCTCGTCACCACGATGGTGCGCTCGCGCCAGCGGTCCGCATACACCCGCCGCCAGGCCGTCTCCGGCCCCGCCGCCGTCGCGAGCGTGGCGTCGAAAACGAAACGCCACCCGCAGTCCTCGCGCTCCGCGCCGTCCTCGTCGCGCCAACGTCGCGTGAGCGCCGGGTCGTCGGCCCGCACCGTGCCGGCGCCGACCGCGATGGCGGGAAACAGGCGCCGCCAGCGATGCACGTTTTCCCGCGCCGCCGCGCCCGTGATCCAGCGATCCGCGCCCGGCGGCGGACGCGAAAAGCCGTCGCGCGTCGTGGCGATTTTTCCCGCGACCAGCGGACGCCCCAGCGTGATCCAGTGGTTGAAGATCAGGTTCAGCTCCGCGCACTCCGCCGCGCGCACGCCCGCCACCACCTCGATCCCCGCCGCGCGCAGCACCTCGACGCCGCGCCCCGCGTGCGCGGGGTTGGGATCGGTGGCGCCGATCACCACGCGCGTGATGCCGCCCGCGGCCAGAATCGCGTCGCAACACGCGCCGGTGCGCCCCGGCGTCGAACAGGGCTCGAGCGTGACGACCAGCGTCGCGCCCGGCCGCGGCGGCCGGCCGAGCTTGGCCAGCGCCACGCGTTCCGCGTGCGGTCCGCCGTCGCGCGCGTGCCAGCCCTCCGCCACCACCTCGCCGTCTTCCACGATCAGCGCGCCCACCATCGGGTTGGGATGCGTCTGGCCCCAGGCGCGCCGCGCCAGCTCCAGCGCCCGCCCCATCCAATCGTGGTCTTTATCCGCGCCCATCTGCGAAATCCGCGGTCAAAACATCATCCTCTCACGAAGGGATTCGTCGCCTTCTCCGCCGCCACGCTCGTCGCGTCTCCATGTCCTGGATACAGCACGGTCTTGTCCGGCAGGGTGTAGATCCGCCCGCGGATCGATTTTTCGAGCACCGCCATGCTGCCGCCCGGGAAATCGGTGCGCCCCACGCTGCCCTGAAAAATCGCGTCGCCCGAGAAGGCCACGCCCTCGGCCTCGCACCAGAAAAGCACGCTGCCGGGGCAGTGACCTGGCACGTGGCGCACCTCCCACTTGCGGCCCAGCGCCTCGACGACCTCGCCCTGCTCCACCCAGCGATCCGTCTTCACCGGATGCAGGCGAATGGTGCCGGGCAAAAACACCTCCATCACGCCCGGCGTCTCGAGCAGCACCTTGTCGTCGGCGTGCGCGCTCACCTTGGCGCCCGTCGCCTTCACCACCTCGGCGGCGCCCTGCATGTGGTCCCAGTGGCCGTGGGTGAGCCAGAGTTCCGTCAGCTTGCAGCCTTCGCGCGCCAGGATCGGCCGCGCCTCGGCCCACACGTCGCCGGGCGCGTCCACAAGCACCGCCTCGCCGCGCGCGGCGTCGGTCAGCAGGTAGGCGTTGGTCTCGATGGGCCCGGCGGGCAGGACGTGGATTTTCAGCGACATGGGCAAATGCGGGCCTCCAGCACACGCCAAAGCCCCGCGCCCGCAAGCTCCGCCCGCGCGGGGTCGCCGCACATCGCGGCGTGACTTCGCGCGGCGCCTGCGCTTTGCATCGGCCGTTCCGCGATGAAATACACCGTCAGCAAGCGTTTCGCCTTCGAGGCCGCCCACTCCCTGCCCCACCTGCCGGTCGGCCACCAGTGCCGCAACGTGCACGGCCACTCCTACGTCGTGGAGATTTTCTGCAGCGGTCCGCTCGATGAGCGCGGCTTCGTGATGGATTTCGCCGAGCTCTCCGACGCGATGAAGCCGGTCCTCGCCCGCCTCGACCACCAGTTTCTAAACGACGTGCTGCCCGTGGCCACCACCGCCGAAAACCTCGGCGCCTGGATCATGGAGCAGCTCACGCCCGCCCTGCCGCTCCTCACCCGGGTGGACGTGCACGAGACCGCCCGCACCTGCGCGCGCGTGGAGCGCTGAGGCTCCGCGCGAGCGACGCTCAGGGCGCGGGGCCCCAGCGCTTCGTGAAGGGGTAGTAGATGAACAACGGCCGGCCCACCACGTCCTTCGCCGGCACGGTGCCCCAGTAGCGACCGTCGAGGCTGTTGGCCGAGTTGTCGCCGAGCGCCATGTATTGATCCGCGCCGATGGTGACGGTGGCGCCGTCGCGGAAGAGACCCTCCGGGCGGAAGCCCACGTAGCGCTCCGCCTCCTCCGCGTTCTTGGCGAAGGCCGGCGAGCCCGTGATCGGCGCGCCGTTGCGATACAGGACGGGGCGCTCGATCCGCAGCTCGTCGCCCGGCACGCCGACCAGGCGCTTGATGTAGTATTGGTCGCCGCCCATGCGCGCGAGGTCGGGGATGTTGCCGGTGCGGAAGACGAAGCCTTCGCCGACCTTGGGCCGCACAAAGTGGTAGCTCACCCGGTCCACGAAAAGCTGGTCGCCCGTGAGGATGTCGAAGGAGAGCAGGCGCTCGCCGCCACGCACCGTCTTGCCCGTGCGCAGGAGGTAGGCGCGCTGCGCGCCGGCGGGGGTGTTGACCGTCGCCTCAACCAGACGTCCGGCCATGCGCTCGTCGTTGGCGATCTCGCCCAGGCTGCGCGAATCGCCGGGGAAAAACGCGTCGCGCAACACCCAGTCCATGTCGAAATCCATCGGCACGCGCACCGTCGCCGAGCGCTGCCCGACGAAAAAGCGATACTCGCGCACCTTGGCGGGCAGCACGCCCCAGGCGCGCCCCGCGGCCTCGCCAAAAGCCACCACGCCGCGCCCGTTGCCCCCCAGCGGCAGCAGCACCTCGCCCGTATCCGGCGCGTCGATACGGCGGGTCGTCGCGCCGAAGGCGACGAAACGCGCCGCGCGCGCCGCGGCCGAGGGCTCGTCGGCCTTGGCCGTGAAAACCTCCCCGGTCATGCCGTAATAGGACGGCCACATCGAGTTGGTCGGGATCTTGAAGGGCTGCACGTAGAAGGCGCGCAGGCCGAGGATCACGATCGCCGCCACCAGGAAAAACTCCACGTTCTCCACCAGCCCCGACTTCGGGTAGTGCGCCCCGCCGTGGCGCCGCAGCGCGCGTTCCAGCCCGTCGATCGCGAGCTTCAGCTTCGCGGTGTCGGCCTTGTCGCGCAGGGCCTGCCGCACGGGGGCCGCCGCCTCCGCCAACTCGGCCCGCCCCGCCTCCCCCATCACGTCGCGGCGGTAGTGGAAGACCTTGTCCGCCAACTCCAGCCAATCGGCAGCGAGGCGGCGGGTCTTGGTGTGCTGGGAGGCGAAAAGTCCAAACATAGGCGCGGGTGACTGGCGGATGGGGAGCGAAAGACCCAAAGGGGACGCGATCTCCACCCCGCCCGAAAGCAAAAAGGCGAGCGCTTTTTCCCGGAGGTTTTCCCTACACGTTACGGATTGGCAGTTGAGGCCGCACCCGGCAACCCTCCCAGATCGACCTCCGCGCTGTCACCGAAGCTTCTCCCCAAATACCCCCGCTACCATGCCCGCGATCCGCGCCCGCCGCGTCCTCCTCCCCCTTGCTCGTTGCCTGCTCAGCGTCACCCCCGTGCTCCCCCTCGCCGCCCTCCCCGTGCCGGAGAACCACCTCGCGCCGCCCCCGCCGCCTGGCGCGAGCGCCGCCGATCTGCTGGACCTGCCAATCGAGCAACTCATGTCCCTACCCGTGGAGTCGGTCTCGGGGGTGTCCAAATACGAACAAGCCATCCGCCGCGCTCCGGCCGGCGTGACCGTCTTCACCGCCGCCGACATCCGCAACTACGGCTGGCGCACCCTGGCCGACGCTCTCCGCGCCGCGCCCGGCTTCCACATCCGCCACGACCGCTTTTACGAATACGTCGGCAACCGCGGCTTCACCCGCCCCTACGACTACAACTCCCGCACGCTCGTCCTCGTAAACGGCCACCGCCTCAACGATCCCATTTACCAGCAAGGCCCCGTCGGCACCGACTTCATCCTCGATTTGGATATCGTCGAGCGCATCGAGATCATCCGCGGCCCCGGCTCCTCTGTTTACGGAAGCAACGCCTTCTACGGCGCGATCAACGTTATCCCGAAACGCGGCCGCGATTTCGCCGGCGCCGAAGCCGCGCTCGCGATCGGCACGGAGCCCTCCGGCAAGGCCCGCGTCTCCGTCGGCGACCGCAGCGCCGGTGGCGTCGAATACACCCTCTCCGCCACCGCCTGGGCCTCCGAGGGCGAACGCAGTTTCGATCTGCCCGCCACCTGGCGCGCCGCCCACCCCTCCTTCGTCGCCACCGAAGCCCGTGATCGCGATGATCTCTCGGTGGCCAACGCCTTTGGCCACGTCGCCTGGCGCGGCCTTGAGGCCGAGGTCGCCTACGGCCGGCGCAACAAGGACGTCCTTCCTCCGGTTTACTTTACCAACATCGACACCCCCGCCTACGCCATCGACGAGCGCGCCTACGCCCTTGTCCGCGCCACCGGCGAGCCCGGACCCGACTCACAGATCACCGCGGCCCTGTCCCTCGACTACTATCACTACGAAGGCCGCTTCGCCCCTGCCGATACCTTCCACCTCTTCGCTCCCTACGCCGACAGCGTCTCACTCAACACCGAGATTCGTTGGCGACAGACCATTGCCGACCGCCACACGCTTCTGGCCGGCATCGAGGCCCAGTCGAACCTGCGCCAGGACATCGGCCGCAACAACCTCACCACCGGCGCCGCCGATGTCCGCGTCCGCGAGACCACCCGCTACTACAGCCCTTTTGCCCAGCTCGATTGGGAGATCAGCGAGCCGCTGCGCGTTTCGCTCGGCGGACGCTACGATGTCTATGACTACGACCAGCAGCGCTTCACCCCGCGCTTCGGCCTCATCTGGGACGTCACCTCCGCCACCACGCTCAAGTTTCTCTACGGCGAATCCTTCCGCGTGCCCAACGTCAGCGAACGCAACGCCGCCGAACTCAACTTCGTCGTAAACCCCGACCTCGGGCCCGAGCTCAACCGCACTTGGGAGATCATCGCCGAGCACCGCCTCAACTCCGTTTGGAACCTTCAGGCCCAGGCCTACCACGTCATCTCCAGCGACCTCATCGGCACCGTCGAGCTCACCCCGCCCCCCGCCGCCACCTACACCTACGCCAACGCCCAGAAGATCATCACCCAGGGCGTGGACCTCGGCGCCACCGCCCACTTCCCCACCGGCGTGCAACTGCGCGCCTCCGGCACCCTCCAACGCGCCTACGACGACGCCACCGGCCGGATCGTCGCCGACGCCCCGCGCACGCTCCTCAAGCTCGCCGCCTCCACTCCCCTGGGCCCACGCTGGCTGCGCGGTTCCGTCGAGTTCCAATACGTCGGCGACCGCGACGACGCGCTCGGCCAATCCGTCGGCGACTACGCCACCGCCAACCTCACCCTTCGCGCCAGCCAGCTCTGGCACGGCTGGGACCTCGCCTTGTCGGTCTATAACGTCGCCAACACACGCTGGTCCGAGCCCACCGACAGCGGCCAGATCGACGCCGTGCCCCGCACCGCCGTGTTCCGCGCCACCTACGAGTTCTGATGCGCGGTTGCCTCCCCAGAGCACGCATTCGGCCCGCCGCGTTCGCCCTCGCGGCGCTGTTTTCGCTCGGCGTTCCGCCCGCCTTCGCCGCGCCCGGGGACCCGCCGCCTCCGCCCGCCCCCGCGACCTCCCCCGCCTTCGCCGCCGAGACGGTCAAGGCCGCCTACCTGGTCAACTTCATCCGCTTCACCGAGTGGCCCTCGCCCCCCGCGCCCGACGCGCCCTTTGTCATCGGTATCGCCGGCAATCGCGCCCTCGAGGACGAGCTCATCCGCCTCGCCGACCGCCAGCTCGTGCGCGGCCGCCGCCTCCGCGTCGTGCGCGTGCGCTCCGCCCGTGATCTCGAGCCGCTCCATCTCGCGTTTTTCGACGTTGCCGCCGACGCCGTCCCCGACATGCCCTCGGCCCGCGAGTTTCTCCCCCTCCTGCACCGCCGCCCCGTCCTCACCGTCTCCGATTCGCCCGCCTTCCTCGGCCACGGCGGCATGGTCCAGTTTTACCGCGAGGAATCCGCCCTCCGCTTCGCCATCGCGCCTGATCGCGCGCGCGCCGTCGGCCTGGTGATCAGCTCCCGCCTGCTCGCCCTTGCCCTCATCCACCGCGAGGAGCCGTCCGAGCCATGACCTCGCGCTCCCCCGCGCTCCGGCGCCACGTGCTGGTTTTTGCCCTCCTCATGAGCGGCCTGGTGCTCGTCTCCGTCGGCGCCATCCTCTTCGTCCATCATCTCGGCCAGGCCCGCGCCCGCCTCTCCGCCTCGCTCCAATCCACCGCCCGCATCATCGCCGGCAATGCCTCCGCCGCCCTCGCCTTTCGCGACTCCGCCGCCGCCGCCGAGATCCTCTCCTCCCTCCGCCACGATCCCCTCATCGTCTCCGCCGTCCTCTACGACCTCCAAGGCGCCCCGTTCGTCTCCCACGGCCGCCCCCTCGCCGAACCCGCCCCGCTCGACCCCGACTCCGCCGTCCTCGTGGACGTGGGCAACCAGGGCGAGACCTACGGCCGCCTCCTCGTCGTCGCCGACAACCGCGCCGAGCTCCGCCGCACCGCGCTCACCTGGGCCGCCGTGTATGGCGCCGCCTTCGTCTTCACGCTCCTCGTCGCGCTCGTCCTCGCCGCGCGTTTCCAGCGCGCCGTCGCCGAGCCCATCGTCAGCCTCGCCCGCACCGCGCAGGATGTCACCACCCGGCGCGACTACTCCGTGCGCGCCGAACCTCGAGGCCCCGCCGAAGTCGCCGCCCTCGCCGAGGCCATCAACACTATGCTGCTCGAGGTCGGCCGGCGCGACGAGACGCTCGCCCGCCAGCTTGTCGCCCTCGACCAGGAGGTGCGCGAGCGCAAGGCAGCCCAGGACACGCTGCGCGAAAACACCCGCGACATGCTCCGCCTCTCCCGCGAGGCCGGCATGGCCGAGGTCGCCTCGGGCGTGCTCCACAACATCGGCAACGCCCTCAACAGCATCAACGTCTCCGCCGAGCTCCTCGCCGACCACCTCCGTGACCGCGCCCGCTCCGGCCTCGACTCGCTCCGCGAGCTGTTCCGCTCCCCTCCCCCCAAGGCCGCCGCCGTCTTCGCCGCCCACGCCGACGGCCCCGCCCTCCGCGACTACGCCTCCGCCTGCGCCGAGCACACCGCCGCCCACTTCACCCGGGCGCAGGACGAGCTCTCCGCCCTCCGCGCCGGCGTCGGCCATCTCAAGGAGATCGTCGCCCGCCAGCAGACCCTCGCCAAGGCTCCTCGCCGCAGCGAAAGCTTCGACTTGGAGGAAGTGGTCCAGGAAGCGCTCCTCATCGACAAGACTGAGACGCACGCCCCCAGCCTGCGCATCGTGCGCACCTCCGACGGCCCCGGCCCGCACCACGTCTTTGCCGACCGCGCCGCCGTCGCCCAGATTTTGATCAACCTCCTCGCCAACGCCCGCGCCGCCGTCGCCGCCGCCGCGCCCGCCGAGCCCCGCATCCGCATCCACCTCGGCCCGGCCTCTCCCACCCACCTGCCCGTCTCGGTCATCGACAACGGCGTCGGCATCGCTCACGACCAGCTCGTCTCCATCTTCCGTTTCGGTTTCACCACCAAATCCGCCGGCCACGGCTTCGGCCTGCACAACGCCGCCAACACCGCCCGCCTCCTCGGCGGCGCCCTTCGCGTCCACAGCGACGGGCTCGGTCTCGGCGCCACGTTCACCCTCGAGCTTCCCCGCCAAACTCCCGGCTTCCCGCATGACGCCTGACCATCGCCGCATCCTCGTCGCCGACGATCTTCCCTCGATCCACGAGGACTACCGAAAGATCCTCTCGCCCGCCGCGGCGCCGCGGCCGGCCTTCGCGTCTTTCGAAGGCTTTGCCCCCACGCTACCCGATCCCACGGAACCCGACTTTCGCTTCGACCTGGAATGCGTGCTCCAAGGCGAGCCCGCCATCGCCGCCGTCGCCGCCGGCCGCGCCACCGGCCGCCCCTTCGCCCTCGCCTTCATCGACGTCCGCATGCCCCCCGGGATCGACGGCGTCGAGACCGCCTGCCGCCTGCGCGAGATCGACCCCGATCTCCAGATCGTGCTCTGCACCGCCTACTCCGACTACTCCCTCGCCGACATCGCGCGCCGCTTCCCCGAGAGCGACGGGCTCCTCATCCTCAAAAAGCCCTTCGACCCCGTCGAGGTGCAGCAGCTCGCCCGCTCCCTCTGCCGCAAATGGCGCATCGCCACCGAGCACCGCGCGCTGCTCGCCGATCTCGAGGCCCGCGTCGCCGCCCGCACCGGCGAACTCCACCAAGCCAAAAGTGAACTCGAGGTCGCGCTCCGCGCCGCCCAGGCCGCCTCCCGCGCCAAATCGGAATTCCTGGCCAACATGAGCCATGAAATCCGCACCCCCCTCAACGCCGTGCTCGGCATGGCCGAGCTGCTCCAATCCACCCCGCTCAACACCTCCCAGCGCGAATTCACCGACACCATCCGCACCAGCGGCGACGCCCTCCTCTCCATCATCAACGAGATCCTCGACTTCTCGAAAATCGAGCAAGGTCGCATCGAGCTGGAAAATGCCCCCTTCGACCTGCGCCGCTGCCTCGCCGAAGCGATCGGGATCGCCGGCTCTCCCGCTGCCGAACGCGGCCTCCGCCTCATCCAAACCGTCGCCCCCGACCTGCCGCGCCTCGTGATCGGCGACGCCTTCCGCCTGCGCCAGATCCTCGTCAACCTCGTCAACAACGCCGTCAAATTCACCGAGCGCGGCGAAGTCGTCGTCACCGCCTCCCGCGCCCCCGCCGGCGACGGCGCCGACCGCCTCCGCCTCTCCGTGCGCGATACCGGCATCGGCATCCCGCACGAACGCCACGACCGGCTCTTCCAGGCCTTCAGCCAGATCGACGCCTCCACCACCCGCAAATACGGCGGCACCGGCCTCGGCCTCGCCATCACCCACCGCCTCGTCACCCTCCTCGGCGGCACCATCCGCGTCGAATCCGACGCCGGCGCCGGCTCCGACTTCATCGTGGATATCCCGCTCCACCCCGCCGCCGAACTCGATGCCACCGCCCTCGCCCCCGAAACCCCCGTCGCCCCCGAGGCGCTCGATCCCGGCTTCGCCACGCGCCACCCCCTGCGCCTCCTCCTCGTCGAGGACAACCCCGTCAACCAACGCGTCGCCCAGCTCCTGCTCCTGAAGCTCGGCTACACCCCCGCCTTCGCCGTCAACGGCGCCGAGGCCCTCGACGCCGTGGCCCGCGAGCCCTTCGACGCCCTCCTCCTCGACGTGCAAATGCCCGTAATGGACGGCCTCGAATGCGCCCGCCGCCTCCGCGCCGACTATCCCGACGCCACCCGCCCCTGGATCATCGCCATGACCGCCAACGCCCTCGAAGGCGACCGCGAGATCTGCCTCGCCGCCGGCATGGACGACTACACCAGCAAGCCCATGCGCGTGCCCGTGATCGCCGAGGCCCTCCGCCGCGGCCACGCCGCCCTCGCCGCCCGCCGCGCCCACAACGGGTGATTCCGCCGCGGAGCCTCCTTGCGGCGTCCCAGTCCGCCCGGCGTTTATTGGCTTTTTCCGCACCGCCAAAGCCGCGCCTTGCCGTGCCCCCGCGCGACCCGTAGCCGTTACCCTTTCGCCTCATGATCGGTTCCACCCTCACCCTGCTCGGCAGCCTCGGCATGTTCCTCTTCGGCATGAAGATCATGTCGGAGGCCCTGCAAAAACTCTCCGGCGAACGGCTCCGCGGGATCATGCGCACGATGACGGGCAACCGCCTCGCCGGCGTCGGCACCGGCTGCCTCGTCACCTGCCTCGTCCAGTCCTCCTCGGCCACGACCGTCATGATCGTGAGCTTCGTCAACGCCGGCCTGCTCACCCTCGTCGAGGCCATCGGCATGATCATGGGCGCCAACATCGGCACCACCACCACCTTCTGGCTCGTCTCCCTCTTCGGCTTCAAGTTCAGCATCTCCGCCATCGCGCTGCCGATCATGGGCATCGCCCTCCCGCTGCTCTTCGTGCGCCGCGCCCGCCTGCGCGACACCGGCGAGTTCATGATGGGCTTCGGCCTGCTCTTCCTCGGCCTCATGTTTCTCAAGGACTCGGTGCCCGACATCAAAAACAACCCCGAGATCCTCGAGTTCATCACCCGCTTCACCGGCTACGGCCTCGGCTCCACCCTCCTCTTCTTCATCTTCGGCATCATCCTCACGATCGTGGTGCAGAGTTCCTCCGTCGCCGGCGCCATCACGCTCACCATGGCCTTCAAGGGCTGGATCGATTTCCCCACCGCCTGCGCCATCACCCTCGGTGAAAACGTCGGCACCACCATCACCGCCAACCTCGCCGCTCTCGGCGGCAACGTGCAGGCCAAGCGCGCCGCCCGCGTCCACCTCGTCTTCAACCTCATCGGCGTGCTCTGGGCCATCGCCATCTTCGCCCCCTTCACCACCTTCATCCAGTGGCTCGTGCCCGGCGACGCCGCCGACCCGAACAACATGCCGCTGCACATGGCGGCCTTCCACACGATCTTCAACGTCGCCAACACCGCCCTGCTCATCGGCTTCGTGCCGCAGCTCGCGCGCCTCGCCGAGCGCATCGTCAAGGATCGCGCCGCCACCGCTTCGCGCGACCACGTGGACTACGAATCGCCGCTCGTGCCCCACACCGGCGAGCTCAACCTCGCCGAGGCCGAGCGCGACGTGCAACGCATGGGCGCCATCACCCGCGAGCTGTTGACCGGCTTCACCGAGCTCTTCGCCCAGCCGCCCACCGATCCCGCCGCGCTCGAGGCCCGCGTGAAGGCCTTCAAGGGGCTCGAAAAAGAAAGTGACCGCCGCGCCATCGAGACCACCAACTACCTCCTCCGCTGCACCTCCGGCGGCGTGAGCGACACCACCATGACCCGGGTGACGGCGATGCTCCGCGTCGTCGCCGAACTCGAGGATATCTGCGACTGCGGCTACCGCCTCGTCCTCCTCGCCGAGCGCAAGCAGCGCAAGCAGCGCGAACTCCCGCCCGAGGTCCGCAAGCAGGTGGCCGATTTCGCCAGCCTCGTGCTCCAGTTCATGGACTTCTACTCCGGCCGCCTCACCACCGGCGTGCCCGCCGCCGACATGGAGACCGCCTACCAGCTCGAGAACCAGATCGACGAGTTCCGCAAGAACCTGCGCAAGGCGTCCATGCAGCGCATGCGCGCCAGCGGCGACACCATCAAGGCCGAGATGCTCTACATCGACGTGCTCAACAACATGGAGAGCATCGGCAACCACTCGCTCAACGTCCTCCAGGCCCTCCGCCACGGCGGCTGAGGCTTTCAGCCACCTCCAGCCGCGCCGCGTGCGCTTCACCCCCTGATCCCCATGAGCGATCTCGACTTGCAGCGTCTCCAACAACAACCCGGCGTCGCCCCCTGGCGGGTGCGTCTCGCGGTCTGGGTGGAGTCCGGCCGCGTGCAGGCCTTCGTCGTCGGCGTCATCCTCTTCAACGCCGCCATCCTCGGCCTCGAGACCAACCCCGCGCTCATGGCCAGCCACGGCCACCTCCTCAAGCTCCTCGACAAGTCCTGCCTGCTCGTCTTCTGCGTCGAGATCGCGCTCAAGCTCCTCGCCTACCGCGGCGCCTTCTGGCGCAGCGGCTGGAACCTCTTCGACGTGGTCGTGATCGGCTTCGCCCTCGCGCCCGGCGCCGGCCCCTGGGCCGTGCTCCGCTCGCTCCGCGTGCTGCGCGTCCTCCGCCTGCTCACCGTCGTGCCCGCGCTGCGGCGCGTCGTCGCCGCCTTCCTCCACTCCATCCCCGGCCTGCTCGGCGTCGTGGCCGTGATGGCGGTGTTTTTCTACACCGCCGGCGTGCTCGCCACCAAGCTCTTCGGCGCCACCCACCCCGAGTGGTTCGGCAACCTCGGCGGCAGCCTGTATTCGCTTTTCCAGGTCATGACGCTCGAGAGCTGGTCGATGGGCATGGTGCGCCCCCTGATGGAGACCCACCCCTGGGCCTGGGCCTTCTTCGTGCCCTTCATCGTCGTCGCCACCTTCACCATCCTCAACCTCTTCATCGGCATCATCGTCTCGACCATGCAGGAGCTCAACACGCCTCCCGCGCCTCCGCCGCTCGCGCCCCCGCCCGGCACCGCCGAGCTCATCGCCCGCCTCGAGACCGACCTGGCCGAGCTGAAACGCCGGCTGCGGTAGCAGGCCGGGGCTGGGGCGCGCGCCCCAGCGCAATTCTCGCGCGGGCTCCGATTCTTCGCGCCCGCCGGCTGCGGCACTCTTGCCCGATGTCCGAGCCGCTCCATGTCCTGATGATCGAGGACAACGAGAACGACGCCTTCTTCGCCACCCGCGAGCTGAAGCGCGCGGGCTACGAGGTCCATGCCACCCGGGTGGACAACGAGAACGACCTGCGCGCCGCCCTGCCCACGCGCCCCTGGGACTTGTTGCTCTGCGACTTCACGCTGCCCGGCTTCGGCGGCGCGGAGGCCTTCCGCATCGCCAAGGAGCTCCAGCCCGAGGTCCCGTTCATCTTCGTCTCCGGCACCATCGGCGAGGAAGCCGTGGCCGACGCCATGCGCCGCGGCGCGCAGGACTACGTGATGAAGGATCGCCTCAAGCGCCTCGTGCCCGCCGTCCGGCGCGAGCTGCGCGAGGCCGCCGCGCGCCGCGAGGCCCGCCACGCCGAGCGCTCCATGCGCGAGTCCGAGCACAAATACCGCCAGCTCTTCGACGCCCTCCACGAGGCCGTGTTCGTGATCGATCCGCGCTCAGGCCGCGTCATCGACACCAACCGGCAGGCCGAGGCGCTCCTCCGCCGCGAACGCCCCGACATCGTCGGCGCCAACCACGCCGCGCTCTTCGCCGCGCCCGCGGGCGGGAGCGCCCTCGACGAGCTCCGCTGCCTCGCCACCGATCGCGCCAGAAGCGGCTGCGTGCTGCACCTGCTCCGCCGCGACGAGCCCGCCCTGCCCGTGCACGCCTCCGCCTCGCCGATCGAGCTCTACGGCCGGGCGCTGCTGCTCGCGCTCATGCATCCCCGCCTCGACCGGCGGCCGGCGCCATCGCCCCCGGCCGCCGACCCCAGCCCCGAGCAGATCGTCGCCACGGTCTCCGCGTGGCCGGAGGAGGCGCTGCGCGATCTCGTGCGCCGGCTCTCGGCCCTTCACCCGCCCCCGCGCCGGGCCTCCGCCCCGCCCGTTTTTTGAGCAGACCGGGCCCGCAAAAAGGCTGCGTTCCTCCGCAAGCCTCGATTCGGTGGCGGCTCGCATGCGACTTCTCCCGCTCCTCCTCCTCGCGTTCTCCGTCTCCACGCTCGCCGCCGACCCCATCGAGGTGGGCGGCCAACGGCTCGAGATCCCGCCGCCCGCCGGCTTTGTCGCGATCACCGAGGCGATGCCGCTCGTGAAACGGCTCGCCGACCAGATGACGGATCCGGTCAACGACACCCTCGCTTTCTACATCGCCGAGGACGGCGTGCCGACCGCGCTCGAGGGCAACATGCCGCCGCTCGACCGCTACTTCATCCTCAAGGTGAACCGGAAGCTGAAACACGAGACCTTCGGCACCGGCGACTTCGCCCGGTTGCGCGCTTCGGTCGCGGCGGAGAACCGGAAGATTTTCGAGGAAATCCAAGCCAAGCTACCCGAGCTCACCCGCCAGCTCGGGAGCAACGTGAGCAAGGAGTTCGACATCGATTTCGCGATCGAGATCGCGCAGATGCTGCCGCTCGATCCGCACCTCGAGGAGGACAACGCCTTCGCCTACTCGATGTTCATCAACTACGGCACCCGCAGCGGCGGCGAAAGCGGCTCCCACATCGTGCCCGCCACGGCCACCTTCCTCAACCTCTCCGGCCGGCTGCTGTTTCTCTACGCCTACGGGGTGAAGGAGGATCTCGAGTGGACGCGCTCGGCCTCGGCCGAGTGGCACCGCGCCCTCCTCGCCGCCAACGACGCGCCGCCCTCCGGCTCGCGCACCGGCATCTCGTGGTCGGGCGTCGGGCGTCAGGCGCTCGTCGGCGGCCTCATCGGCGCCGTGGCCGCGCTGCTCCTCGGCCTGTTGAAAAAGAAAAAGCGGGCCGCCGACGGCGCCGAGGCCCGCTGATCCATCGGCGCGGTCGCCCCGCCGACATCTCCGCCCACATCCCCGCCCCGGTCACTCCTCCAGCTCGACGTTCCAGTAGGCGAGATCGAGAAAATCCTTCCAGCGCTCGCGCTGCTGGTTGTTGAGCACGAGCGAGATCACCGGGCGCCACTTCGGGCGCACGGGTTTGCAGACCAAGCGCATGTGGGCCTCGTGCGGGAGGCGGTTGGCCTTGCGCGAATTGCACTTGATGCAGGAGCACACGATGTTCTCCCACGTGGTCTTGCCGCCGCGATCGCGCGGGATCACGTGGTCGAGATTCAGCTCCTCGCGCGGGAACACGCGGCCGCAATACTGGCAGGTGTCCTTGTCGCGCGCGAAGACGTTGTTGCGCGTGAGCTTCAGCTCCTTGCTCGGCAGCTTGTCGAAAAAGGTGAGCAAGATCACCCGCGGCAACCGGATCGTGGTCCGCGGCGTGTGCACCGTGTCGAGACGCTCGAGCGGCGGATTGGCTTTGGAAAAGTCCATCCAATCGAGAAAGGAGAACACGCGAAAGTCGTCTTGGTGATGGTGCACCACCGCGGCGTGCCCGCGCGCGAGCAGGGCGAAAGCGCGTTTCGCGCAGATGACGTTGATCGCCTGCCACAGGCGATTCAGCACCAACACCGGCTGGTCTAGGACGGCCTCCATGTTGGGCCCTATCGGCTACGGTTCGCCCCCCACCCTGTCAAGGCGCGGCTCGTCACGATTGCGCGCCGCCGCCGTAACCACGCCGCCACTACAGGGCGCTCAACCGTCGAGCGGCTCGCGCCCCACGAGGGCGATGTTGCCCCACCGGGTGCGCAGCCGCACCGCCTCGCCTCCGCCGTTGAGGTCCGCCAGCAGCGAGGATTGGTTGAAGGCGCCGCGGCGCACGTTCGGCTCCAGGCCACGCGTGCGCACCTTGCCGAGCAGGCGCGTGGCGGCGTCCACCGTCAGCGGCAGATTGCGATCGATGCTCAGGGTGATCGTGCCGGCCGAGGTGGCGAGATCGACGCCCCGCGGCACGGGCGCCGACATCCCCAACAGGATGTCGCAATCATCGCCGCGGATCGAAATCGCGTCATGCGCCTGCAACACCTCGATGTCCCCGTTCGCGGTCGTGAGCCGCGAAGCCCCCCGCAGGCGACCCGCGAAGATGCCGCCGCTCGCCGTCCGCAGGTCGGCCCGCCCCTCGACCTCGGCCACCGTGATGCTTCCGCTCGTGGTCCGCGCCTGAAGATCGCCCCGCACCGCTTTCAGGAAAAACGAGCCGGTCTCGCCGCGCAGATCCACCGCGCCCACGTGGTCTTCCACCGTCACGCCCGCCGCGATCGTGCGCACCTCGAGCCGCCGCCCGGCCGGCACGCGGGCCAGCACCTTGATCGT
>JAUWBD010000082.1 GCA_030605125.1 Verrucomicrobiota bacterium
GCGAAGCAGAACGAGATCACCGCCGCGCTCGAGGATCCCGCCACCTACGCCGACAAGGGCCGTTTCCACCGCCTCAACCTCGAGCTGAGCACCATCACCGAGCAGATCAGCGAGGCCACCGCCAAGTGGGAGGCCGCCGTCGAGGCGCTCGACGTCGCCGAGCGCCACGCCGGCTGACACCAGCCGCCCGATCCTTCAGCGAAAGCCACGGGATACGGCTGGCCGGGATAACACGTTTTCAAGGAAACCAGGCGCGGCTCCGGACTCTCCGGCGGCGCGACTGCGCATCCGTTGTTGCGCCCGGCGAGTGCGTTGCCGCAACTTACGCGGGCTAATACACCCCTACCCCCCGCCTTATGGCTACCCCTGAAAAAGTCCGCGCCCATTGGCGCGCCAACCTCCGCCTGCTCGCCGTCCTCCTCGCGATCTGGGCCTTCGTCTCCTTCGGCTGCGCGATCTTCTTCGCCGACTTCCTCGACCGCTTCCGCATCGGCGGCTTCAAGCTCGGCTTCTGGATGGCCCACCAGGGCGCCATGTATGTCTTTCTCGCCCTCATCGCCGCCTACGTCTGGCGCATGAACTACCTCGACCGCAAATACGACGTCCACGAGGACTGATCGTATTTATTTTTTCGATACGGAGCCGTCCCGCGCTTCCGGCCCATTCGTCATTCGGCATTAGTCATTCGTCATTTTACCCCACCCATGTCCGTCCAAACCTGGACCTTCCTGATCGTTGGTCTCTCCTTCACCCTCTACCTCTACATCGCCTACCGCTCGCGCGCTGGCTCCACGAGCGAGTTCTACGTCTCGGGCTCCACCGTGCACCCCGTGCACAACGGCATGGCCACCGCCGCCGACTGGATGAGCGCCGCCTCGTTCATCTCCATGGCCGGCCTCATCTCCTTCATGGGGCGCGACGGTGGGGTCTATCTCATGGGCTGGACCGGCGGCTACGTGCTCCTCGCGCTCCTGCTCGCTCCCTACCTGCGCAAGTTCGGCAAGTTCACCGTGCCCAACTTCGTCGGCGACCGCTACTACTCGCAGACCGCGCGCCTCGTCGCCGTGGTTTGCGCGCTCGCCGTCTCCTTCACCTACGTCGCCGGCCAGATGCGCGGCGTCGGCATCGTGTTTTCCCGCTTCCTCGAGGTGCCGGTGAACACCGGCGTGATCATCGGCACCGGCGTGGTGTTTTTCTACGCCGTGCTCGGCGGCATGAAAGGCATCACCTACACGCAGGTCGCCCAATACTGCGTCCTCATCTTCGCCTACATGGTGCCGGCGATCTTCATCGCGCTCATGATGACGGGAAATCCCATCCCGCAGCTCGGCTTCGGCGGCACGCTCGCCGACGGCAGCGGCGTGCACCTGCTCGACAAGCTCGACGGCCTCGGCGCCGAGCTCGGCTTCGCCGCCTACACCTCCGGCGTGCGGCCCGTGCTCGACGTCGCCGCGATCACCATGGCGCTCATGGTCGGCACCGCCGGCCTGCCCCACGTGATCGTGCGCTTCTACACCGTGCCTAGCGTGGCGGCCGCGCGCAGCTCCGCCTTCTGGGCCCTGCTCTTCATCGCGCTCCTCTACACCACCGCGCCCGCCATCGCCGCCTTCGCCCGCACCAACCTCCTCGAAACCGTCAAGGACGCCCCCTACTCCGAGGTCCCCTCCTGGTTCAAAAACTGGGAGAAAACCGGCCTGCTCAAGTTCACCGACAAAAACGGCGACGGCCGCATCCAATACTACAACGACAAGAACACCGATCCCGACTTCCTCGCCCGCGCCACCGCCGCCGGCTGGCAGGGCAACGAGCTCACGATCGACCGCGACATCATCGTGCTCGCCAACCCCGAGATCGCCCGCCTGCCCAACTGGGTCGTCGGCCTCGTCGCCGCCGGCGCCCTCGCCGCCGCGCTCTCCACCGCCGCCGGGCTGCTCCTCGTCATCTCCACCGCCTTCGCGCACGACTTCGTGAAGTGTGCCGTGAAAAAAGACATCACCGAAAAAGGTGAGCTGCTCTGCGCGCGCATCGCGGCCGGCGCCGCCGTGATCATCGCCGCCTATTTCGGCATCAATCCGCCCGGCTTTGTCGGCGAGGTGGTGGCCTTCGCCTTCGGTCTCGCCGCGGCCTCGCTCTTCCCGGCGATCATCATGGGCGTATTCCAGAAACGCATGAACCGCGAGGGTGCCGTGGCCGGCATGATCGTCGGCGTGGTTTTCACCGCGACCTACATCATCTGGTTCAAGTTCGTCCACCCCGAGCGAAACCACGCCGCGCACTGGTGGTTCGGCATCTCGCCCGAAGGCATCGGCTCGATCGGCATGGTGCTCAACGTGGTGGTGGCGCAGATCGTGTCGCGCTTCACCCCGCCCCCGCCCGCCGACGTGCAGGATATCGTGGACCGCGTGCGCATCCCGCGCGAACTGCGCAAGCACTGAGCCTTGGATTTGGCGGTAACCCGTGACCGCAGATGACGAAGAGAGCGCAGAGAAAACCAGCGAAGAAGAAATCAGCGTTCGTCTCAGATAACTAGGTCCTCTGTATCTGCGGTTATCTGCGGCATCTGCGGTCTGTCCTTCGCGGACCTTGGCGATCTTTGCGTTGAAAAATCCGGATGGATGGGGCGCGTCCCGCTCCCGCCACCCCGCCCCTTCGCGCTCGCCAAACGGTGGACGCGAGGGCGTGCTCGCTCCCTCCGCACCCTCGTCTCCATGCGAAAAAAGCGCGCGTCCCCCCTCGCCCCCGCCAAAAACCGGCGCAACCTCGGCCTCGGCTGCGCCATCCCGATCGGGCTCTTTTTCGCCTTCATCGGACTCGCGGGCTTCTGGGCCGTCACGGTGGAGCCGCTCCGGCTGGTCTCCGCCAGCTCCGCCTGGGTGGAGACGCCCTGCGAGATCGTCGCGAGCGAGGTGATCGTCGAGCGCGGGTCCAAAAACACCCACTACCGCATCGGCGTCCTCTACCGCTACGAATGGCCGCCGGCCTCGGGCCAAATCTTCGAGAGCGGTCGCCACGATTTCGCCGACGGCTCCGGCGGCTACGGGCTCGGCGACGTGGAGGCGGCTGTCGCCCAGCTGCCGCCCGGCCTCCGGACCGTCTGCTACGTCGATCCCGCCGACCCCGCCTCCGCCGTGCTGGTGCGCGAGGCGCCCGGCTCGGCCTGGCTAGGCTTCATCATGCTGCTGTTTCCCGCCTTTGGCGTGGTCTTCATCGTCATCGCGATCCGCGGGGCACGGGCCGAGAAACTCAAAAACGCCCCGGCCTCCGGTGGCGTCGGCGGCGCCACCGCGCTCCGCCCTGCGGCCGCCGCAACCACCGCAAGCACCGCCGCGGCGGAGTTCCCCGTCGGCGAAAGTCTGCTGCGGCCCGCCTCCGGCCGGGGCGGCGCCTTCGCCGCCTTTCTCGCCATCGCCATCTTTTGGAACGGGATCATCCTCCTCTTCATCACGCAGGCCCTGGGCGAGATCGGCCGCGGCGCGGGCGGCTGGCTGCTGCTGTTGTTCCTCACGCCCTTCGCGCTCGTCGGCCTCGTGCTGATCGGGATGACGTTGCACGCCTTCTCGCGGCTCTTCGCGCCCGCGGTGGAGCTCCGCCTCGATCTCTCCCGGCTGCGCCTCGGCCAACGCGTGCCCTTCTCCTGGCGACTGCGCGGACGCGGCGTGCGCAAGCTGACCGTGCGCCTCCACGCGCGCGAGGAGGCCAGCTACCGTCGCGGCAAAAACCTCACCACCGACCGCTCCGACTTTCACCGCGCGATCCTCTTCGAATCGACCGACACGCTCGCCCTCGCCGAAGGCCGCGCCGAGCTCGTGCTGCCCGCGCCCGAGGCCGCCGCGCCCGCGTTCGCCGGCACGCACAACAAGCTCGTCTGGGAACTCGTGCTCGAGGGGGAGATCCCTTGGCGTGCCGATGTGGACGAGCATTTCCCCCTGCCCGTCCGCGGACCCGCCGCGCCGCCGCCCCCGGACCTCGCGCCCGAACCGCTGCCGCACTCCGCCTCCGGCCTCACGCTCTGGAGCCTGGAGCGATTCGCGCCCGGCGAGACCCTCGTCTTCACCCTCGCCCGCGACCCGGGGCGCGTGCCCGCCTCCGACGGGCCGCTCACCATCCGGCTCGGCTGGTTCACCGAAGGTCGCGGCGACGCCGACGCGGAAATCGTCTGGAGCGAAAAACTCCCCGGGCTCGACCCCGGCGCCGAGCGCGGCTTCGAGCTGCGCCTGCCCGAGGCGCCGTGGAGCTGCGCGGGCCAGCTCGTCACCATCGCCTGGCGGCTCGAGGTGCTCGACGCGAAGGACGCTCCGCTCGTATCCGTGCCGCTCCTGCTCGCGCCGGCGGGCGTGGCGCCCGCGCTACCCGCCCTGCCTCCGCAGAAGTAGTCGATGAAGGCGCCGACCAACCCAGCCCGCGCTCCCCGCCCGGCCTCGCCGGGTCTCGGCTGCGCGCTCCCCTTCGGCCTGGTCTTCTCGGTGATCGGATTCGGTGCGTTTTGGCTGCTGTTTCTTTCCCCGATCATCCGCCATGTCGC
This sequence comes from Verrucomicrobiota bacterium, assembly GCA_030605125.1. Taxonomy (GTDB): domain Bacteria; phylum Verrucomicrobiota; class Verrucomicrobiia; order Opitutales; family Opitutaceae; genus IMCC26134_A. The sequence goes on from JAUWBD010000082.1 coordinate 4,523, forward strand.
CAGCCGCGACTGGGTGGAGACGCCCTGTGAGATCCTCTCCAGCGAGCTCGTCGTCAGCCACGGCTCAAAAAACACCACCTACCGGATCGAGATCCGCTACCGCTACACCTGGTCGGGCACCGTGCACGAAAGCGACCGCTACGACTTCACGCGCGGCTCAAGCAATGTCGGCGTGGACCGCAAACGCGCCGTCGTGCGAGCCCACCCGCCGGGCTTGCGCACGACGTGCCTCGTCGATCCGCAAGATCCCGCCCAGGCCGTGATCTCGCGCGCGCTCACCACCGATTTGTGGTTTGGGCTCGGCACGCTGCTCTTTCCGGCCTTTGGCATCGGCTTCATCTACGTGACTTGGCGGCGCGCCCACTCCCACGCCGCGCAGACCTCGCCGCTCGGCTCCGCGACGAACCCAAAGACTGCCGCGGGCAACGCGTCCGCCTCCTTGCGCACCACCGCTTTCACGCCCGAGCCGATCCCCGCCGGCGAAGTGCGCCTCCGCCCCGTAACCGGTCGCACGGGCGGCTTTGTCGCGGCGCTGATCATCGCGCTGGTGTGGAATGGCGCGGTGGGCTTCTTTTTCACCCTGGCGCTGCGGGATATGGGCGGCCGCTTCGGCTGGTTTCCGGTGCTGTTTTTCCTGCCCTTCCTCGCCGTCGGCCTCTTTCTCGCCGCCTCCGCGTTGCAGGCTGTTTCCCGGCTCTTCGCGCCGCCGGTCGAGTTGCGCCTCGACCCTTCTCGGCTGCGGCTCGGCGCACGCGTGCCCTTCGCCTGGCGCCTCGGCGGACGCGGCGTGCGCAAGCTCACCCTTCGCCTGATCGGCCGCGAGGAAACCACCTTCCGGCAAGGCAACCGCACCACCACCGACAAGAGCGATTTCCACCGCGCGCTCCTCTTCGAATCCGCCGACCGCCTCACGCTCACCGAAGGCCGGGCGGAGATCGTCCTCCCCGCGCTCGAAGCCGTGCCCTCCCTCGACGCAGCAAACCACAAGATCGTTTGGGAACTCGTGGTCGCGGGGGAGATCCCCTGGCGCGCCGACCTCGACGACCGCTTCGTCCTGAAGGTCAACGGTCCCGCCGCAACCGCGCCCGCGGCCAACGCCGCGCCCGAGCCCGTGGCGCACCGCGTCGGCGACCTCACCCTCTGGAGCGTGGATCGCTTTGCCCCGGGCGAGACGCTCGTCTTCACCCTCGCCCGCGACACCACCGCCTCGCCCGACTCCGACGGTCCTCTCTCCTTGCGCCTCGGCTGGTTCACCGAGGGCAAGGGCGGCGCGGACGCCGAGGTCGTTTGGTCCGAGATTGTCCCCGACCTCGCGCCGGGCGCCGAGCACCAGGCCGAGGTTGTGCTCCCCACCGCGCCCTGGACCTTCTCCGGCAAGCTCGTCGCCGTGGCCTGGCGCCTCGAAGTGCTCGGCGCCGAGGACCGCCTGCTCGTCTCCGCGCCCCTCGTCCTCGCCCCCGGAGGGGAGGCGGTGCGACTGCCCGCGCTGCCGCCGCAGCCCTCGCCCTTCCAGTTGCGCAAAGCCGCCTACCTCGGGCGCCGCGCCACACGCGACTGACGCTCCCCGCGATTCGGCGCTGGAAAGCAAGACGCCGACTGACCGTAATGTCCGCCCGCACATGCCGCGCGTCACCATGAGCACCATCGCGGCGCGCGCCGGCGTGTCGAAAAACACCGTCTCGCTCGCGCTGCGCCACGACCCCCAGATCCCGCCCGATACCCGCGCGCGCATCGAGCAGGCCGCCCGCGAGCTCGGCTACGCCAAAAACCCCGTCGTCGCCCAGCTCATGACCGAGCTGCGCAAGGCCCACCCCGCCGGCTTCCGGCGCACCCTCGCGCTGCTCAACGCCAACCAAGACCTGCACGCGTTTTCCCGCCACCCCACCATCCCCGCCTACGTCGCCGGCTGCCGCCGCCGCGCCGCCCAGCTCGGCTACTCGCTCGACGAATTCTGGCTCCACTCCGCCGACCTCTACGGCGAACGCCTCAACCGCATCCTCCGCGCCCGCGGCATCCGCGGCGTGCTCGTCGTCGGCCTGATGAACGAAAACCGCCTGCCGCCGCGCTTTTCGGTGACCTGGCAAAACCACGCCGTCGTCGTCACCGGGGTGCGCACCCGCGAGCCCACCCTCAGCTTCGCCTGCGTGGACCACCACGCCCTCGTGCTCGAGGCCATGGAGCGCGCCCGCCTCCTCGGCTACCGCCGGCCCGCCCTCGTGCTCGAGCGCTCCATCGACCACCTCGTGGACGGCCGCTTCAGCGCCGGCTTCTGGACCGCGCAACAAAAGCTGCCCGAGCCCGACCGCGCGCCGCCCTTCCTCGACCTCGAGGCGGCGCGCGCCGAGCCCGCGCGTTTCCACGCCTGGTTCGCGGCGGCCCGCCCCGACGTGATCCTCACCCTTCACACGGTCGTGCGCGAGTGGCTCGAGTCGGCCGGCCTGCGCGCCCCGCGCGATATCGGGCTCGTGCAACTCGAGCGCCGCCGCGGCTGCGAGGACTGGTCGGGCATGGACCAGCACAACGACCTCACCGGCGAGGCGGCCGTGGACATGCTCCTCTCCGCCTTGCACAACGAGGAGCCCGGCCTGCCCGCCTCGCCCCGCGCCACCCTGATCGGCGCCTCCTGGGCGGAGGGCGTCACCACCCGCCGCGCCGCTCCGCTGACGGCGCCGCCGCCTCCGCCGGCGCGCGCGCCATTATCTCGACCGTGAAGGTGGAGCCCTCGCCGACCACGCTGCGCAGCGTGATGTCCCCGCCGAGCAGGCGCGCCAGCCCCCGGCTGATCGAGAGCCCGAGGCCGGAGCCGCCGAAGCGCCGCGCCACCGAGGCGTCGGCCTGCACGTAGGGCGCGAAAAGCTTGGTCTGCACCTCGGGCGGTATGCCGGGGCCGGTGTCTGTCACCACGAACCGAATACGCCGCTCGTCCGCCCCCGGGGTCTCCGGATCGGTCTCGACCAGAAGCGTGACGCTGCCGGCGTCGGTGAACTTGACGGCGTTGGAAAGCAGGTTGGAGAGGATCTGCCGCAGGCGCAGCGCGTCGGTGTGGATCACCGGCGGCACCCGGGTGGAGATTTCCAGCGCGAGCTGCACGCCCTTGGCCTCGGTGCCGGGACGGAAAAGGCCGACGAGGTGGCGCGCGAAATCGGCCACGATCACCGGCGCCGAATCGAGCGCCACCGCGCCCGCCTCCAGCTGCGACCAGTCGAGCAGCTCGTTGACCAGGCAGAGCAGCCCGCGCGCCGCGCCCTGCATCATCAGAAGGTTCTCGCGCTGCTCGGCGTCGAGCCCCTCCCCCTCGGAGAGCATCAGCTCGGTGAGCCCGTGAATGCCGTTCATCGGCGTGCGAATCTCGTGCGACATCACGGCGAGGTAGCGGTTGCGCTCCGCGTTGGCCGCCTCCGCGGCGTCCTTCGCCCGTCGCAGCTCCTCCTGCATCTCGCGCCGGGCGGTGATGTCGGTGAAGGCGGCCAGGAGCCCGCTGCGCCCGTCGAACTCCACCCGGGCGCCCGAGTGCAGGGTCCAGATCTCGCGGCCGTGGAGCGTGCGCAGCCTCACCTCGCGGGGCGCGGCGGCCGCGCCCCCGGCCACGTCGGCCAGCAGGCGTTGGCGATCCGCCGGATCCACGTAGAAGTCCAGCGCCCGCCGGGAGAAAAACACCTCCGGCGCGCCGCCCAGCACATCGGCCGCGAGGCGGTTGACGAACATCAGGCGGCCCGACTCGAGATCCGTGATCACGACGGGAAACGGCGCGTTCTCCGCGAGCTGCCGATACTGGCGCTCGCCGCGCCGCAGCCGCCGGTTCAGGCGCACGAGCGGCGCCACCCAGCACAGCGCGGCGAGGGCCACCGCGCCCGAGATGCCCAGCGCCCAATACCAGCCGCGCAGATCCGGCCGCGGATCCGCCACATAGATCATCGGCGACACGTCGAAATCGCGCGGCACCATGCCAAACTCGGCGTAGGTCTGCGCGATGTGGCGCCAGCGTCCGGGATTGTTGTGCCCCACCTCGATGAGGCCCGGGTGCATCAGCTCCGCGGTTTTCTCCGCCTCGAACAACAGGTGCTCGCGGCTCAGCCGGCGCGAATATTTCGCCAGGATCAGATCCACCATCTGCTCGCGGTGCTCCAACGCGTGGTCCCAGCCCCGCAGGCTCGCCCGCAGGAAGGCGCGCACCTGCTCCGGCCGCCGGCGGATTTGCTCCTCCGTGGTGAAAAGCGTGTCGCCGTAGAAATCGATGCCACCGGAGCGCGCCACGAAGATCATGTAGGGCACGCCCGCCTCGCGCAGGAAGAAGGGCTGGTCGGTCACGTAGGCCGACATCGCGTCCACCCGCCCCTCGATGAAGTCCTCGATGCGGTGCGTGTGCGGCCGGATTTTCAGCCCGCGGATGTCCACCCCCTCGTGCTTGAAGTAGGCGAGGATCTCGGCCTTCTCCGACTCGATCATCATCATCGGCCGGTCGTGCAAGCTGTGCATCGACGTGATCCCGGGCGCGCGCCGCGCCACGAGCGCGAGCGGCGAATGCTGAAAAATCGGCGCCAGCACCACCACCGGCTTCCCGGCCGCGCGCGCGAGCAGCAGGTCGGAGTTGCCCACGCCATACTGCGCCTCGCCCGCCAGCACCGCCTCCACGTGGTCGCGCTCCGGCGCGGCCTCGCGCAGCTCCACCTCGAGCCCCGCCTCCCGATAGAACCCCTGCTCCACCGCCGCGTAGTAGCCGGCGAACTGAAACTGGTGCCGCCACTTCAGCTGCAACACCACGCGCTCCAAACCGGCCGGGGCCTGCGCGCCGGACTCGCCCCGCGCGCCCCCCGTCCCCCACACGCAAACCAGCAGCCCCGGAATCACGAGGGCGGACCGGAAGCGCTTGCGTGTGAGCCGGTAAACCATGGACCCAAAACAGTCGCCGATTCGCGCGCGGATTGGCAAGTGCAGTCCGCCCCGCCGCCGCCCCGAAGCGCACGCCCGCTCAACGCGCCTCGCGCAGCGCCTTGCGAAGCGCCGGCCGGATCGCGCGCGCCAGGGCCGGGTTCGCGTAGGCCACCCAGGCGACGGGCGTGGTCACGTCGAGCGGCGCGCGCAGCGGTTTCCCGTCGGGCGCCTCCACCACGCCGCCCGCCGCCTCGAGCAGCAGCGCCGTGCAGATGTCGTAGGGATGGCAGCAAAGCGCCGCCTCCAGGCCGACGCGCGGCAGGAGCAGCGGACGCAGGTCGCCGATCATGCGATCGTGGCCCGCGATCAGCTCGTAGAGCTGCCCGCCGGTGGACGTGTATTGATCGTCGAATACGCGTGCGCCGCCATCCTTGCCGTGCAGCCCCAGCTCTCGCCACAGCCGCTCCTCCACCTCCGCCGCGAGCGCCTTCGCCTCCGGGAAAAATTTCACCACCGAGGCGAAGCCGTGGTCGCAATCGCGCGCGGTGCTCGGCCGCGGCGTCCACTTTTTCACGAGCCCGGTGCGCAGATCGCGCCGCGTGGTCACCAGCGGGCCGCCGCGCACGGCGCTGAACTGGTCGGCCGCGCCGGCCTTGGCGGTCGGCAGCTCGGTCATGGCCGCCACCACGATGTCGCGCAAATCGGTCTTGGGCCCGCGTTGCGGCGCGAGGCCAGCCAGCGCCCACGCGGAGCGTTTGTCATACATGATGCAGCGCGTGCCGTCGATCGGGTCGAGGATCAGCTTCCACGCCGTCTTCGCCACCGGCGTGTCGCGGGGGAAGGTCGTGCCCGCCTCCAGCCCCTCCATCACCAGCTCGACCGGCCAGACCCGCGGCCAGTTGGCCTCCATCCAGCCGAGGATCGCGGCCTCGGAGAGCTTATCGATGTGGAAAATCGTGTCCTCCGCCGTCACCGCCGCCACCTGCGCGAACTTGCGCCCCTCCCGCGCCCGCGCCGCGATCAAGGTCGCCTGAATCTCGTCTTGCAGCGCGCAAAGCAAACGCCGCGCCCGGGCCAAGTTGGCTTTTTCCATGGCGCAGCTCTGCGCCCACCGCGGAGTTGCGGCGATAGCAAAAACCGGTCAAAAACCCCGCCTCGGGCCGCTTCCCCTCGCGCCATCCGGTGTGAATTGTAAAAACTGCCCTCATCCCAGCCCATGGCACGCAAGCTCGCTTTCATTAACTACAAAGGCGGCGTCGGAAAGACCTCGCTGATCGTGAACACCGCCGCCTGCCTCGCCCGCATGGGGCAGCGCGTCCTGCTCTGCGACTTCGACACCCAGTCCAACGCCTCCATCTGGCTGCTCAAGCTCGACCGCTGGAACCCCATCAACACCACCGGCCAGGGCGCCGTCTTCTCCATCTTCGATCCCGGCCAGCAGCGCGTCCGCGACATCATCCTGCGCGACGTCGTCACCGACAAGGCCGGCGGCTGCCCCCTCCCCGGTCTCGATCTCCTCCCCACCAGCTTCAACCTCGTGGACCTCGAGAGCGAATACACCGGCGACCCGCACCGCCCCGCCTACGTTATTTTCCAGGAGCAACTCGCCGAGGTGGAGGCCAACTACGACTTCATCCTCTTCGACTGCCCGCCCAACATCCTCCGCGCCTCCCAGTGCGGCATCTTCTGCGCCAACGAGATCTACGTCCCCGCCAACCCCGACGCGCTCTCCCTCATCGGCTTCACCCTGCTCGTCGAAAAGCTCTCCCGCTTCCACCAGCTCTCGGCCAGCTTCCGCAAGGCCGTCATGGGCCCTCCCGCGCAGGTCCACGGCATCATCTTCAACGCCATCAAGACCGGCGTGGACATCGAGGTGCCCAAGATGCGCATGCAGCTTCGGCTCAACCAGTTCAGGGCCGCCAAACGCACCGCCAAGGAAGCCCGTATCTTCGACGCGTTCGTGCGTGACGCCATGGTCGTGCGCCGCGCCGTCGCCCTCGGCCTCCCCGTCAATCTCCTCGGCCAGGAAGCCGCCGGCGACAACGTCCTCCGCGACTACGAACGCGTGGCCGAGGAACTGCTCCGCCAAGTCCCCGCCCTCTGATTTCAATCGTCCCCACCCTCCCCATGAACACCACCCCCGCCATCGCCGACGCCGCCGCGTGGGACAAGGCCCGCACCGCCTTCGCCACCTCCATCATGGTGGACACCCCGCTCGCCAGTCTCGCCGCCGACCTCGACGTCCCGCCTTGGCCGGTGACCGGCCCCGACGAGACGCCCGCCTCCTACATCTACCTGCCCTACGCGCAGGCCGTCGCCGCCCTCGCCGCCCGCGGCCTCCCGCCCGCCCAGCTCGGCCAGCTCATCACCATCCTCAACGAGACCACCGCCTTCGACGAGCCCTTCGGCGACATGATGGATCTCGCCTCCATCGCCCCCGGCTCCGTGGACGAAGGCTCGCCGCTCCACAAAAACATGGTCCGGCTCGAGCTGCCCGCCGAATTCCCCCTCGCGCTCTCCGCCCTCTCCGAGGGCACCGTCGAGCTCTGCCGTCTCGAAAAAGTGGATACACTCGGCCAGTTCGTCTCCTTCGCCGCCCGCCTCTCCCAGTCCGTCATCGTCGGCGGCGACTTCCGCGAGCTGCTCAACGCCCTCGCGCACAAGGACGAGCAAACCCTCGCCCGCCTCCTCCCCTTCCGCCCCGGCGCCAAAGGCCTGCACCTGCTCGAGGGCATCGCGCTCGAGGCCCGCCTCCTCGACGCCACGGCCCGCGCCGCCGTCGCCGCCGACCCTCTCGCCGCCGCCGCCCCCATCCGCGCCCGCGTGGCCCGCCTCGTCGCCTGGTTCCCCGCCGAGCACGACGCCCTCCGCGCGGCCTCCACCGCCGGCACCCCGGTCAACGAGCTCGTCGCGCCGCTCGCCGATCCCGCGCTCCGCCCCGCCGTCGCCGGCCTGCTCCTCCCCCACCTGCCCCCGCCCCCGGTCGCCGCCAAGCCCCGCTCCTTCTGGAGCCGCCTCTTCGGCCGCGCCTGATCCCGCCGCCCGCGCCCCGCCCGCCATGTCCGACACCCCCAACCCTCCGCCGCGCCCCCCTTTCCCGCCCCCTGGCTCCGGCCTGCCCCCGCCCCGCCGCCCCGCGCCGCTCAGCCTGCCCCGCCGCCCGCCCAGCCCGCCCGGCCACGCCAACACCGGCGGCCTCATCTCCCTCGCCTACGCCGACGCCGCCCCCGAGGTCCAGCGCCGCGTCGAGCAGCGGATCAACAGCCGCTCGCCCTTCCCCTCCGCCAATCCCTTCCCCGGCGGCGGCATGAGCGCCACCGAGCGCGCCCGCCTCCAGGAGCTCGAGCGCGCCCTCCGCCAACGCGAACAGGAAGCCGACGCCCGCGAACGCGCCCTCGAGGACCTCCAGGCCCGCCTCTGCGAACGCGAACGCGAGATCGCCGAGCTGGAAAACCTGCTCCAGGCCCGCGAGCGCGTGCTCATGGCCCAGCGCCGCGCCGCCACCGTCCCCCCGTTTGCCGTCACCAAGGAGGAGCAAGCCGCCCTCGAAAAACTGCGCGCCGAACTCGACGCCCAGGAGGCCTCGCTTCAGGAGGCCCGCGCCGCGCTCAAGGAGCGCGAGGCCTTCGTCGAGCAGTCCGAGGCCACCTTGATGGACAAGGTCGCCTCGCAGCAGGAGCACGAGATCGCGCTCGAACAGCGCGAGGAAAACCTCCGCCGCGCCGAGAAGGATTTGCTCCGCCGCCGCGCCGAGGTCGATCCCGCCGCCGCCGCCGAATACGAGGCCGATCGCGCCGCGCAAATGAAGCGCGACGAGTTCAACGAATAATCCTGCGAACCGACGTCACGAGGCGCGCCCCCATCCCTCGATCCATCCGGCTCGCTGGGGCGTCGGGCGCTTTCCTACGAACCCGTTCGGGCCTCGACCCGTTTCCTGTTAACGGGTGCCTGATCCCGTTTGAGCCTAAGGAGCCAAGGACGCTTAAGGGGCTGACACCCCATGAGTCTCCGCTCCTCCCTCCTCGGCTTCGTCGTGCTCCTCTCCGGCGCTGTGTGCCCGGCCTTCGCCGGCCCCATCGCCCCCACCGAGCCCTTGCTTCGCTACGGCGGACGCTTCGACTCCACCGATCCCGCCGCGCCGCTCTGCACCTGGACGGGAAGCTCCATCGCGCTCACCGTCTCCGGTGGCTCGATTCAGGTGACCCTGCACGATGAACTCGGCCGAAACTACTGGCAGGTGATAATCAACGGACAACCGACCTCCGTGCTCGCCCTCCAAGCCGGCGAACACACCTACCAGGTCGCCTCCAATCTCCCCCCGGGGCGCCACCGCGTGGAGCTCTTCAAACGCACCGAAGCGAGCCAGGGCTACACGCGGTTCAAAGGCTTCGTCATCGACGACACCGCGGTGCTTCACCCCACGCCGCCGCGCCCTCGCCGCATCGAGGCGGTCGGCGACTCCATCACCGTCGGTTACGGCAACGAAGGCTCGTCCTCGGACGGGTTTCAGCCCTCGCAGCAAAACGGCTGGATGACCTACACCGCCATCGCCGCTCGCGCCGCCAACGCCGACTACATGTGCATCGCCTGGTCCGGCCGAAAGATGTGGCCCGGCACCAGCATCACCCCGATCTACGATCGCGTGGCGCCCAATGCCACCACCACCACCTGGGACTTCTCCCGCTTCATCGCCGACCTCGTGGTGATCAATCTCGGCACGAACGACTTCATGGACTCCAACCCGGACGAGACGAGCTGGGTCAACGCCTACGTCAACTTCATCGGCCGCCTGCGGACGAACTACCCCAACGCCGTCGTTTACTGCGCCGTCGGGCCCCACATCACCGACAGCCCCTCGACCCGCAAACCCCGCACCACCCTGCTCGGCTACCTCGCAAAAGTCGTCGAACGCACAAACACCGAGGGCTCCCCGCTCGTCCGGATCGTCGATCTCGGCACCCACCAGCCCCGCGAGTATGGCGCCAACGGGCACCCCACCGTCGCCACGCACATCCGCATGTCGGACATCCTCATCGCCGCGATGAAAGAGGACCTTGGCGAGGAGTTCTTCCGCTACACGTATTCAGTGGCTCCCTACGGCGACGACGGCGCGGTCGGCAGCTCCGACGCCCCCTGGCAAACACTCGCCCACGCCGTCGAGAACGTGCGCCCCGGCGACACGGTGCAGCTCCACAACGGGAACTACACGGGGCCGGTGGTCCTCTCGCGCTCCGGCGCCGACGGCGCTCCCATCACCTTCGAAGCCGCGGCCGGGCATGCGCCCATCATCAACGGCGGAGGCGCCACGGCCTCCCCCGGCCTCTCGCCCTTGCTCTGGTTGCGCGACGTCAGCCACGTCACGCTTCGAGGCCTCGTGTTGGCTCACTACGGTTCCTTCCAATCCGGCGCCACGCCAGTCGGCATCCTCGTCAGCGGAGGCGGCGCGGACGTCCACCTCGTCAACAACCGCATCGTTAATGTCGGCAGCCAGCCCCCGGCCAACCCGGCCCGCGGCATCGCCGTCCTCGGCGACTCCGCCACGCCCCGCACCGGCACGGTCCTCACCCGAAACCATCTTCACCAACTCTCGCTCAACGCGGGCGACGCCCTCCGGCTCGAGGGCAACATCGACGGCTTCCGCATCGAGCAAAGCCTCATCCGCGACACCACCGGCGGCGGCATCACCCTCCACGGGCACACCGGCATCTCGCCCTCGCCCAGCCAGGACTTCCCCCGGCGCGGCGTCATCTCCGCGAATTCTCTCAGCGACCACGCCTCCCATGGTATCCGCATCGACGGCGCGGAAGACGTCCTCGTGGAGCGAAACTACATCCGGCGTGGCTTCGTCGGCGTGGAGATCGGCGCCTCGCTTGCCGCTCGGGCCAGCGCCCGCGTCGAACTCCGCAATAATCTCATCGCCGCCAACAGCGGCGCCGGCCTCGCCCTCGGCGGCCCCGACGCCTCCGCCGGTTTCGCCACGGACTGCGTCGTCGAGCACAACACCTTCTTCCAAAACAACGTCTTCAACACCGGCGCGGGCGAGATCCTGCTGCGGCACGACGTGCGCGACTCCGACTTCCGCCACAATCTCATCGTCACCGGCGCGCCGAACCTGGTCGTCGCGAATCCCTTCACCCAAAATACCGGCAACACCTTTGATAGAAATCTCGTCCACGCGCCCGGCACCCCCGCCTGGCAGTGGATGAACACCACCCACACCGGCCTCGCCGCATGGACCGCCGCCACCGGCCACGACGCGCACACGCTCGTCGCCGACCCGCGACTCGTCGATCCCTCCCGCGGGGACTACAGCCTCCGCCCCGGCTCGCCCGCGATCGACGCCGGCAGCCCCGCCTCGGGCGTCGGCGCCGACGAGCTCGACTTACCCGGCGACCCCCGCGTGCACGGCGCGGCCGCCGACATCGGCGCCTACGAGTTTAACCTCCTCCGTTTCGCCACCGGCTCCGTCAACGCTTCGCCCACCATCACCCTGACGCCGAGCGAAGCACGGGTCTCCTTGCCGCGGCGCGCGGACTGGTCGGCGCAGGGGATAAGCTTCCGTTTGCAGGCCAAGGAAGATCTCAACGCGCCCTGGACCGATGTCGCCGCCGTGCTGGAAGACAGCGCACCAGGCTGGGCGGGCGGCGTCATCACCTTGCGTGTCGCCCGTCCGACCAGTTCGAAGTGGTTCGCCCGCGTGTTGATCAGCCCCGATCCGGCCACGCCATAAGCGGCAGGTCGGCGGAAGCCGGGCCCTACGCGTCGCCGGCGCGCGACCAGCAGCCCCAGCGCCGCCGCCACCGCCAGCACCTGCAGCCCCATCACGCCCTCCTGATACCGGTAGTAGTGGCTCACGAGCACGTAGGGCCCCAGCACGGCGAGATACAGCACCAGCCCCAGCGCGATCTGCCGCCGCGCCCGCGGCGTCGCCAGCGCCAAGGCCGCCGCCCACGCCAGCGTCGCCAGTCCGCTCAACACGATCTCGCGCGGATTGAGCAAATCCCACCACGGCCGCCGCCCCTCCTGGTCGTCATGGTAGGCGCGACGAGGAGCGGGCGGAGCAGTCGGCGCGCGTGTCGCCGCCCCATGCGGGATTTGGCGCGTGACAGGGCGCCCACGCCCGTTTCGCGTCCCGCCGGGACCTTCCACCGCCGCTACGGGCTCGTGCGGAAGAGGCTCAGCTCGAAGTCCTCCAGGGCGAAGGCGTGGCCGAGGTATTGGCCGGCGTAGCCGTAGATCCGGAAATGCACCGGGCCGCTCAGGTTGTTATACGCCGAGGTGTCGGGCAGCTGGAACGTGAAGGTCTGCGGCGTCGTCGCGGTGAAGCGACCCGTGTCGTAGATCGCCGCGCCCGTCGTGAAACCGCCCACGCTCGTGAAGACCGCGAAGCGCCGCGGGGCGTGGAAGCCCACGCGCAGGATCGTGAGCGAGATGTCCGCCGCGCGCAGATCGAGCGTGCCCGACGAGGGCGAGACCGAGAAGCCGAGGAACTCGTTGTCCGTGATCGCCAGCGCGAGCGTGGCGCTCGCCTCGTCGGCCGGCATGTTCTGGTGCGCGCGCAGGTGGTTGTCGCCCGCGACGCCGGTCACGCCCGCGCCCTTGTTCCAACCGGAGAAGGTGATGTAGGGCGCGAGCGTGCTCGTCGCGGTCCACGGCAAATTGAGGCCGGGGCTCGTGCCGGTGAAGTTGCTCTTCACCGCGAGCTGGTAACCGGGCACGAAGGGCGGAGTCGTCAGGTGGCGCGAGAGCTTTAGCCCGAGCAGACGCGCCTTGTGCGAATACTGGCTTCCGTGGAAGTAGATCCGGAACTCGATCGGCGCGGTGAGCGAGCCGTAGGCCGCGGTGTCGGGCAGACGGAAGATCACGTCGGAGACCGCGCCCGCTCCCGGCGTGGAGCCGAGCGTGTAGATCGCCGCCGCCTCGGTGAAGCCGCCGACCGAGGTCATCACCGCGAGGTTGCGCGGGCAGTGGAACTCCTCGCGCTGCCAGGTGAGGTGAAACTCCGCCTTGCGCAGGTTGAGCGGCTGGCCGGGCACGGGCGTGACGGTGAATTTCCAATACTCGTTGTCGGTGATCGCGGAAGCGAGGGTCGAGTTGGCGGCGCTCGTGGTGCCCTGGCTGACGGCGAAGCGGATGCCGTCGGTGTCGGCGAAGAGGTTCACGCCGCGACCGTCGGTGCCGATGGCGGAGCCGCCGTTGTTGACGTAGGCCATGCCGCGGTCGATGCCCGACCAGGTGATGGCGGACGAGAGCGCGAGCGTGCTGGTCTTGGGCAGGTTGCCCGCGCCGGAGAAGGTGCCGCGGAGATCGGCCTCGACGAGCACGCCGGGGCCGCCGGCGACGTAGAAGCTGTAGATCTGCCAGGCGGCGTCGCCGTCGGAATCCTTCACGCGCAGATAGAAATAGTTCCATCCGCCCTGGTGCGGCGTGCCGCTCACGCGGTAGCGCGTGGGCTGGCCCGAGACGGGCCCGAGCGTGAGGCCGGGCGCGAGCTGCTGGCCGATCACGGCGAACTGCGGGTTCGCGCCGCTCGTGTAGTTGCCGCCGGTCACCTGGATGTCCTGCGAGTAGGGCGCGAGGTATTGGCCCATCGGCAGGGTGCCGGGCGTGGTAAAGGACGGGCGCGTGCCGATCGGGCTGTCGATGCTGCGGATGCCGGCCATGTCGGCCGCCCAGTCGGCGACGGCCTTGGCCTTCACGGCCTCGGCGAGCGGCTGGCCGGGAAACTCGCGGTGGCCCCACTGGCCGAAGCGGCCCCAGTTGGACACATCGACGAAGATGCCGTGCGTCGCGAGGCCCTTCGCCTTGGCCATGTTGAGCTGCACGCGGTAGATCTCGGCGAATTCGGGCCTACGGTTCAGCGCGATCATGAAGTTGGTCAGGCCGTCGTCGCGCACGTCGCCGCCGTCCACGTAGTCGGTGTAGAGCGAGGGTCCGCCCTCGTAAGCGACGATCGGCAGACGTTGGCCGAAGATCGAAAAGATGTTGTCGCGAAGCGTGCTCGAGAAACCGCCGCCGGTGCCGGTGGAGTCGGGGCCGCCGCCCTGGAAGGTCGAGCCGGAGAAGATGCGGCGACGCCATTCGGCGAAGGTCGCGGCCTGCTGCGCGGCAAGCGCGGCGCTCGTCCAGTAGGGCTCGCTGGCGTTGAGCGGCACGGAGACGGGGCGGGTGACGCCGCCGGCGGTGAAGTCCTGCGCGGTGTGGAACCACTGGTCGGGCGTGCCGCGGGCGAGGTTGGCCTGCTCATAGACCCAGTCCTGGATGCCGTTGCCGAAGTAGGTCGTGGGCGAGACGACGTCCACGGTGACGGCCGGGCTGAGCGTGGCGCCGTGGGTCTTCAGCTCGTTGAGGAACGCGAGGGTGTAGGTGTCGTTGCCGGTGAAGATGGCCGCGACGCGCACGAGCCGCTGCGCGTTGCCGAAACGTTGCTGGAAAAGGCTCCACACCTTCGCGGTGCGGCGCGCGTTGAACTGCGCCTTGGAGATGCCCTGCGCGTTGGCCTGCGCCTGCGCCCAGTCGCCCTGGGCGAAGGCGTTGCCGCTCGACCAGATCTCGTTGGAATACTCGACCCACACGCGGAGGTTGGAGTTGAGCGGCGGGTGCACGGGGTTGCTTTGCGTGGACGTGTAGGGGTTCACGCCGTCGGAGCCGTAGCGGAGGAGGTTGGCGAGGTTGGTTACGAAGGCGTCGGTCGCCAGGTGGGGCAGGCAGATCCAGAGGTCCTTGTTGGTGGTGTTGGCGAGGGCGACCATGTGCTCGTAGGCCATGCCGGTGGAGCGGTCGCCGGCGCGGTTGGCGACGCCGGGCGCGGGGCTGCGGCGGTTGAGCACGCCGTGCTGCATGGCGAAGCGCGGCAGGCGGCGGTCGGCCCAGTCGATCACGGGGCTGGCGTTGGTCTGCGCCCAGTCCATGAAGCGGAGAAACGCGTGGTCGCTCTCGGCGATCTGCGCGAGGAAGGTCGGGTGCCAGAACTGGCCGGAGTTTTCCAGGGACTGGGAGGGGTTGGCGGGATTGGGCAGCCAGACCTTCAGGTCGGTGATCGGGGTGGTGATCGCGTGGACGGTGATGTGGCCGCCGACGTTGCTCGCGCCGACCTGATAGACGCGGCGCCCGTTGAGGAGCGCGCCGGTGGCGGCGCCGCTCGACTCGCCGGCGACGAAGGTGGCTCCGTTCAGGCGCACGTCGGCGTTGCCGGTCCAGGTGACGACCCACTTGCCGACGCCGGTGCCGCCGCGGGCGGGCCAGGTGGCGGGCGCGTTGCTGGGGTTGACCGCGTAGGGCCAGAGCAGCAGGCGTAGTTCCTTTCCGGATACCAAGTAGTTGGGCAGGCCCTTGTCGTTGAACTGCGGGCTCACGACGCCGTTCGTGTCGAGGTAGTGGACGGCGGTGCCCCACTGGCCGCTGGAGTATTCGAGCCAGCCGCTGCCGGTGTGGACGGTGTTGGCGAAAGGGCCGGACGAGTAGTAGTTGAAGCCGCCAAGGCCGAGGCCGACGGGCTTGAGGTTGGTCGGGATGTCGGCCGAGGCCGGGGCGGACAGGCCGAGCGCGAGCGCCAGGAAAAGCGCGAGCCGACAAAGGAACTTCAGGGGTGGCACGATGGGGTTCATGGGGGTGACGCGGACTATTCCCGTCACGACGCGCGTCGCCGCAGTCCGACCGACCGCGGTCGGGGTCGCCGCCGTTGGGGGAAGGCGGCGGGAAAGAAAGCGAAAACGCGCGCGTGGCGGCGGTGGGGTTTTTGGGGTGGGCGCGCCACGACACGCAGGATGCGGCTGGCCGCACAAGGGCGGCGCATTGGAACCGGTCCCAAACGGGCGCGACGGCGGGATTTGATACTTTTGTGACCCCGCGCGCGCCGCGGCCGGGCCGGCGTGGCCACGCGCCCCGACCGCTCAGCTCAACCCCGCCTCGCGGAAGATCGCGCGCACCGCGTCGCGGGCGAGCTTGGGGCGGCGATACTCGTCGAAGGTGCCCTTGTTGTTGAAGGCTCGCGGGCGGCCCAGCGCGCGGCCCTTCGACTTCGTGCGCGCGTCGCTGAAGTG
>JAUWBD010000006.1 GCA_030605125.1 Verrucomicrobiota bacterium
GGCCCGGTGGCCCAGTGGGGCTACCAGGCCCCGCCCCCCGCTCCGGGGCCCGGCGCGCCTCGGGGGGCGGGCTGCCGGGGGGGGGGGTTGGGGTTTGGTGGGGGAACCGAAGGGCTCGCGAGCTCAAGCTCGTCGGCGCCGGCGGGCGGCCAAGGCGGGCACGGCGGCGGCCAGGGCGGCCAGCAGCGCGACGGTCCCCGGCTCGGGAATGTTGACGAGGGTGATGTCGTCGAAGTGCACCTTCACGAGGTCGTTGGCCCCGACCTGGGCGCGGAAAAACTGCAGCGGATCGGCGCCCGGGTTGGAGGTGTTGAGGCTGCCGAAGCTCCACGGCACGGTGGTGCCGGCGATGCCCGCGATGGTCGTGCTCTGGACGTCGCCGCCCACGCTGCCGGTGAGCGTCAGGCTGGTGAAGGTCTTGGCGACGGGATCGATGACGATGTCGAAGGTGAGGTAGGTGCCGAGATCGGCGAAGCTGGTGTAGGAGCCGATGTTGGTCACCTGGCCGCTGTTGCCGGAGGCGGACGAGCGGTAGAAGTTCATCACGCCGCCCGCGCCGGTGTCCTGCACGACGATTCCCCACCAATACTTGGTCGCGTAGTCCGTGGTGACCGAGGAGCCGTTGTTGCCGATGACCGAGAGATCGCCGGCGCCGAAGGAGAGGGTGAGCTGGCTGCCGGTGCCCAAGGACATCGACTCGATGTTCATCGAGAAGGAAAAGCGGACCGCCTGCGTCGGGTCGGTGAAGGTGACGCCGGCGCCGGCCATGTCGATGCGCGCACCGGTCGCGTTGCCCGCGCCGGAGCCCGTGCCCGAGGTGTCGATCGTCATCGCGAGCGAGCCGCTCAGCGGACTGGAGGACGAGGCGGTGGTGTAGCTGGACGAGGTGAACAGATTGGTCCAGACGGCGGTGCCGGGCAGGGACGGATCGTCGATGCCGACGACGGTCGAGCCGGCGGTGTAGCCCGAATCGAAGTTGATCGTGGTCTGGGCGAAGGACAGCGCGCCGGGACAGAGCGCGGCGAGGAGGAAGACCGGAAGACCGGAGCGGAGGTGTTTCATGGTGTGGATGGGATAACCGGCTCGGGGGAGAAGCCGTCCTGCGAGGGGGCTGGATGGAGAGCCCGCGCCACCCGAGGATGGGCGAAATGAACATCGGGCTTTCCTTTCGCACAACGGGCGCCAATTTTAACAGTTAACATGAGGTTAAACATGCGCGCCGTCGCCGAGGCCGCCGGGGTGTCCGTCGCCACCGCGTCGATGGCGCTGCGCGATCTGTCGAGGGTGAACGCCGCCACCCGGGCGCGGGTGCGGGAGATCGCCGCGCGGCTCGGCTACGTGCGGGATCCGCAGCTGGCGAACGCGATGAGCTTCGCGCGCAGGCCGGCCAAATCGATCTACCGCGAGACGATCGCGTTTCTCGCGGACGTGCCGCCCCCGGACTATGCGCGGCACGACTGGCTCGCGGAGATGCACGCGGGCGCCACGCGCCAGGCCGACCGCCTCGGCTACGGCGTCGAGCGCTTCGCCTACCCCTCCTCGACGCGGGCCCAGCGCACGCTCGGGCGCAGCCTGCACGCGCGCGGCGTCCGCGGGCTGGTCGTCACGCCCGCCTTCGTCGGCCGCACGGCCTTCCGCCTGGACATCCCCTGGGACAAGTTTTTCGCGGTGGAGATCGGCCAGACGCTCGCATCGCCGGAGCTGCCCCGCGTGGTGCGCGACCATCCCGACGACTACGCGGGGCTTTTCGAGGAGCTCCGGACCCGCGGCTATCGCCGGATCGGGCTCGCCATCACCGACTGGGAGGAGCGGCGGCATCGCTGGGCGATCCTGTCTTCGTATTTGTCTTTCAACTACAGGAATCCCGGGCTCGCCCTGATCCGACCGCTGGCGGACGCCGACCCCTACTCGACGGACGAAGGCATCGATCGCTGGTTCGACCGGGAGCGCCCCGACGTGGTGGTCACGAACGGCCCGGAGCTGGGCGCGTGGCTGCGCAAGCGCGGGCTCGCCACGCCCGGCGACGTCGGCCTCTGCCGGATCGATTGCATGGAGGGGCGCCCGGACACGGGGCTGCGGCCCGACTACGCCGCCATCGGCCGGGCAGCGCTCACCTTGCTCACGGGCTACCTGGAGCACGGCGAAGAGGAGGAGCGGCACGGCCGGCGCCCCGTGTTGTGCATCCCCCATTCGTGGCACGAGGGCCGGACGCTACGCCCCCGCCCAAATGGTGCCTGACGCCATTTGCCCGATTCGCGCCCGGCGGTCGCGCCCTTATGATCACGGCTCCATTCGAGCCGTCCTTCAAAAAAACGGCGGCCGGTAACCGGCCGCCGCATCGGTGATCGAACGTGGTCGCGAGCGGCGGCTAGGCGCCGATCTCGAAATACACGGCGGGGCCGCCGCTGATCGCGCCGGTGTCGATCGGGATGACGAGCCACTGCGCCCCCTGGTTATCGGTTTCCACCGTCGTGGGGAGCACCACGCCCGAGCGGCGTTGGCCGTTGGGCATGAGCGGATAGACCTTGAGCGTAGCGGCGTTGTCGTTGCGAAGGCGCAGCTCCATGTTGGCACGACGCAGGAGAACCGGAATCCTCCCCCACCCCTTTTCCAGCGAGGTGGTGAGCTGGGAGAGCCGGCGGTAGTCGGCGAAGGTCTGCTCGGTGTTGATCGCGTCGGTGGACACGATCAGCAGCAGCCGCTCCGAGGTGCGCACGGTTTTTTCGAGGTCGGGCGAGCGTGAGGTCACCAGCACGCCGAACGAACTGCGCAGGACCGGCGCCGGCCGGCTCTCGATCCGCAAGTCGGGAAGAAGCGGAGGCTCCATCGTGGCCGGGGTCGCCGTGCCGTCGGCGAGAAACGCCGGCACCGTGGCTCCCTGGCTGCGAGGGGTGACGACCGTGAACAAGCGTTTGGCCGGTTCGAGGCGAAGCTGTTCCGTGTCGCTGTGATAGACTCCGGACGCGTAGTATTTACGTGGTCTGTCGCTCAAGTCGGGGCTGACGGTCTGGTTCGAAGACGCGTTCAGCACGTTTAGCTGAGCGCTCTTCAATTCGTCGACGACGCTCGGGAACTCGGGCTGCTGCGCGGAGAAGCTCCACGAGTGGTCGATGGCGTAGTCGAGGGCTCGGGGGCCGACGAAGCGCGAGCGCAGCGCGAACTCGTCGCACGAGACGCGCACGAACTTGCCGTTGATCAAGGCGTCCATCTTCTGCGCCTCGATCTGCAGGGTGTTGGCGGCGAGCCCGGTCCAGTTGGCCGGCGTGAGCTTCTTAGCGGCGGGCGGGGAGTTTTTGTGCCAGCGACCGGTGCGCCGCACGACGGCCGGCTGCGAGCCGGCGCCGCCGATGTGGATGATCAAATCGTAGGTCGGATCATATTCGGCGGACGACGAGGCCTCGTTGAGATCGGAGGCGATCGGCGTGAAGGTGACGGCCTGGATCGTGCCGGGGGCGGTCGGAAGATCCGCGATGGTCTCCACGTAGTCGTAGAGGCCGGTGGGCGAGTTGATCTTGTAGCCGATCCGCACGTGGTTGTTCCCCCTGATCTCCAGCACGATCGCGTGCGGGGCGTTGTATGAGATGTTGTCACTGTTCGTCACGGCCACGCGGAGCATTTGCTTCGCGGGCGGAACGCCTTCGACGGCATCCGTCTCAAACTGGATACCCCGGAGGAATATCTGCCGCGGGTGGGCGAAAAAATCCATCGGGGCGGCGCTCGTCGCCTTCGTGCGGACCATCGCGCTGGGATGGCCGGTGTTGGCGGCGGTGAGGAGTAGCTTGCCGCCGGCGGAGGCGACGCTGCAGGCGTTGTTGCTCGTGAACGACGTCCAAAAGGTGAACGCGTTCCACGAGGGCTCGTTCACCCCGGAGGCGGTCTCGACGACGCCGTCGGCGAAGTCGTCGCGCGCGACCGCCGGCCACTCCACGCGCATGCCGAAGCGGGTGAGCAACGGCAGCGCCTTGAAGCCGTAGTCGAAACCCCAGCGGTTTTTGTGCACCACGTCCACCATCGGGTTTACCACCACCTCAACATGATGCGGCGAGGTCGCCACGTCGCCGCGACCGTAGAGAAACGCGGCCATATACTCCGACGCCTTGGCGGCGGGATCGCTGCGAATCTTGAAAACCTGGGCGGGGTCCACCGCCATGGTTCCCGAACCGGCGTTGAACCGCGACAGCGGCTGACCGTGCTGGGCGATCATCGACCAGCCCTGCAACGCGGCATAGGCGGGGAAGGCGAGTCCGGCTTCGTAACGGAAGGGATTCCAATACGGCTGGCTCCACTCGGTGATGACATAGGGGCGACCCGATTGCCTCGCCTGCCCCGCGTCGCGCACGAAGAGCAGCGCGTCGTCGGTGGCGCTTTTGTTGTTGTGCCTCCACTCGACGCCGGAGCCGGGGGCGCCCGCCGATCCGTGGTCGGAGTAGGCGTGGTTGTCCGCCATCGTCATGGTGTCACGGATCAGGCCGCCCGGCAGATCGGAGCCCACGTTGTGATCCACGATCAGCGAACGAAGCCCCAGGCCGCGCATGGTCTGGAGCATCCAGGCGTGCACGTCCTGCTCCAGGTCCACCTCGAAGCGACGCAGGTCGCGCCAGTCGTTCCAGTCATGCTCATTCTTATCGGGGTCGGGATCGGGCGCTTTCACCGAGGGAATGGGAATGTCGTCGAAGCTGGTATAAGCCTCGGGGAGAACCGACAAAGTGCGGGTGGTCGCGTCCTTCCACTTGGTTTTTAGCTCGGCCAAGTCGTCGCCGTAGGCGCCCCGCAGCCATTGGCGCCAGCGGGCCAGCAAACCGGGCTCTTCGGAGAGCACGGGGGAGTTGACGGAATTCGGCGTTCCGACCGTATCCGCCCCGAGCTGGAAGATGAGCCCCGCTTCGTTGCGAACGTTCGTGAAGACGACCTGCGGATCCTTCGCCAGGCAGGTGTTTGCGGCCAGTCCCTTATAGGCGGAGCCGGCGGCGATGTTCGGATTCGTCTCCGTGTAGAGCCGGCTGACCGCGGCCTTCCAGTGATCGCGAGTCGCCTGATCGTAGGCCAGCTTCACCTTGAGCCGCTTCAAGCGCGCGGTGTCGGAATAGAACGGCTGCGTGCCGTAGAACGCGCACCAGGCGGTCGAGGCGTCCATGACCAGATAGATCCCTTTGGCGCGCAGTTTTTCCACGAGTTTCTGCCACTGCGCCCAGCGAGCCTCGTTGAATTGGCCGTCGGTGGTGGAGCCCTCCATCAGATAGACGTCGAGGAAGTGCGGGCGGTAGGCGTTGTAGCCGGCGCGGGCGATCTGGTCCACGTAGGTCTGCAGATGCGAGTCGGGGGCGTTTGCCGTCAAAGGAAAGTCCAGCATAACTTCCGCCGCGCAGAACAGCCGGACCTTTTCGCCGTTCCCGCCCGAAACGAAGGAGAGTTCGCCGTCTTGATCGAGCTCGGCGAAGCCCCGGCTGTTGATGAGCGCGTGGCCGCCGGAGGCCACGTTCAACATGCCCTCCAGGTTGAGGATCGAATCCTGCGGCACCGCCATCGCCGTCGACGCCGTCAAGTATTCCAACCACTCCGCGCCGAGCCCCTCGGGCATGGCGGCGGTGGCGACCCAGGGCTCGGCCTGGTTGGAGACGCGCACGTCGTCCACGTCCACGTTCACCACGTCGTCCGAGCCGGAGAGCACCCAGAATTGATGGTTGGGCGCGGCGGTGTCCGAGGCGGAGAGCCGCCACGGCAAGGCGCCGCCGTTCACGGCGAGGACGCGCGAGGTGACGTCCATGCCGTTCACCATGACGTTCGCATAACGCTTCTTCACGGGATCGACGGTGATCCTGAACTCCGTGTAGGGGGTGTTCGCCGGAATCGCCGCGACCTGCGGGATCGGCGCGATGTTCGCCCAAGCACGGCCGTCCGGCACGCCTCCCTCAAGGTGGATGTGATAACGGTCGTTGTGGGCCTCGAGCGTGAGCCAGTTCTTCGTGAGATCCCACACGCCGGGCCCGTCGTTTCGCCCGAAGTGGATCCGAGCCTGCCGCGTGCCCGGGAACCGGGCGTGGACGCCGGTCAGCCGAAGCTTGAACGAGACCGTGAAGGTTTTGTCGAAATCCACGCCGCAGTTCGCGAAGTCGAGATAGTAGCCGTAGGCGCCGCTCGCGTTGTCGTCGGTGAGACGAAGCGCTTTCGCGCTGCTCGCGCCGCCGGAGACCACGGTCCATTTGGAGGCGCTGCCGGTGACCTTGGCTTTCCAGGCCTCGCCGGTGCCGAGATCCGGATCGATCGTGTCCACGGCGCTGGCGCCCACGACGTAGGCGTTGTCCTCGAAGGTCAGCAGTTTGGTCTGGGCCGCGAGCGGAGTCGCGACCGGGAGTCCGCCGAGGGAGAGGGCGGCTCCGGCAAGGAACAAGCACGACCGGGCGTGCCGGCGCGGGTATCTGGGGGTGTTCATGGGGGTTTGGTTTCTGGGGGGATCGCGCCGCGACGGGCACGGCAGGGCCGGCCCGCGTGGTCGCGAGGAGCGCGCCGTCGTCGGGGATACGACGGCGCGAAAGTCTGGGGTGGACGACGGGGAGGAAAGCGGCCCGTCGCCCCTAAAACCGAATGCTCAGCGAGGCCTCAACAGCCGCTCGATCTCGCCCTGGATGGCGTCCGCGAGCGCCGCGTAGCCCTTGGCGTTCAAGTGGACCTTGTCCGGCTCGTAGAGCGAGGCGTCGAGCAGGCCGTCCGCACCGCGGAACGACGGGCCCAGATCGATCAAGGAAAGTTTTTCACCAGCGGCCAAAGCGGCCAGCTTCGTCGTGATGTTTCGGATACGGGCATCGTATTCCGGCTGGCGCGGAAGCAGGCCGAGCAACAGGAATTTCACGCGTGGCAAACGCAGACGGACCGCCTCGAGGACCGCGCCCACGCCACGGACGATCTCCTCGTCCGTGCCGCCGTTGAAGTCGCCGTAGAGGTTGTTCGTGCCGATCATGAGCACGACCAGCTCCGGGCGGCGGCCATCGAGCATCCCGTGCTCGAGGCGCCAGAGCGTCTGCCGGGTGCTGTCGCCGCCGATGCCGAGCGGGACGGAAAATGCGGCGAAGCGCTCCCGCCAGACCGCCCTGCCCTCGCCCTGCCAGTTGCGGGTCAACGAATCGCCGAGGAATACGACGCGCGCCTCGGGATCTCCCAAGCCGCGGATATCGTCGTGCATTTTCAGCCAGCCTTCGGGCCGGCTTGGCCAATAACCCCAGGCGGGCTCCCACGGTTTTCCCTTCGGCGGAGCGACGGCCAACTTCGCGAAGTCGTCGGCGAACAGGGCGCCTGCGCCGAATGCGAGGCCAAGAGAGAGCAGACAAAAGCGGAGGAAAATCATGAGGCGTTTTTTGGCGTGCCGCGGACGATCTCGAAGAAGGGCGTGGCATCTCGCAGCTTTGTCGTGTCGAGCTCGATGCGCAGCCGGCCGTCCTCGGCTTTTACCGGGATGCGTTCACGACGGGAGCCGTCGAGGCCAAGCGACCAGAGCTGAAGCGCCGCGGCCTCGGGATGGCGGAGCGAAAGGCGAAAGACGCCGGTGCGCATCAGCGCGGGCTGCCGTCCTTTTTCGTGCAGGGTCACGCGATCCGCGGAGAGCACCATGCCGGTGTTCACGTTTTGCGTGGAAACGACCAGAACGGCCCGGCCGCTCTCCGCGAGCGGACGCCCGTCCACGGAGACGACCGCGAGCGCGCAGGCCACGCTCGCCGACTCGACCTCGAGCACGCCGAGCTTGGCGCCGGCGCCGGGCTCGAGCGTAACGCCCTCGGAACGGTCGGTGCGCACGCGCAGCTCGCGCGAGCCGCGAGAGAGGGTGAGCTGACCGGTGTCGCTTTCAAGGACGCCCGCACGCACGTCGGTGCGGTTGCCCTCGGGCAGGATCCCCCGCTCGCGCATCTCCGCCACGGTGTCGGCGAGGGAGAAGTTTTCGTCCCAGGTCGGGATCGAGGAGGACTCCCACTCGGTCGCCTGCACCATGGCGCCCGCGGCGGGCGGCAGCGAGAGGTCCGGCGCGGGCGCGGCGGCGGGCGTGGGCGCGGCGTCGAAGGCGAGGCCGAAGCGCGAGAGCAGCGCGAGCTTGGTCTGCTCCAGGTTCACCGCTCGGTTCCAGTTTTCCTTCACGTCGTCGGGGCGGAGGCGGATCTCGACGCGATGCTTCGACGCAGCGACATCGCCGCGCAGGTAGAGGCAGGCGGCGAGAAACTCGTTGGCGCGGACGACCGGCGAATTGGCCACGGAGAAATCGTGCATCGCGTCCTTCGCGTGCAGCGCGACCGCGTTTTCATGGATCATCACCGCCGCGAAGTTTTGCAGCGCCGAGTAGGAGGAGAACAGCAGGCCGCCCTCGTGCTGGTATTGGTTCCAGAAACCGTGGTTGTGCTCGGTGACCATGAAGGGCCGGTCGAGCAGGCGCGCGCCGCAGATGTAGCGCCAGTAGAAGCCGTCGTTCGTAATGCTGCTGCGTTGGTCGCAGGTCGCCCCGGGCTGGGTGAACAAGGTGCCGTGGGCGTGGTAGCCATGCATCGAGACCACGGGCATCGTGGCGCGCAGGAGCCCGTAGCGATGCACCGCGCTGATGTCGTATTGCGTGTAGAGCCCGTGGTAGCCCGCCTCGCGGACCGTCTTCACATACCAGTCGAGATTCTCGCGGTCGATGGAGTGCAGGAACTCGCCGTAGTCGTTGCCGCGCGGATCGGCGCGGTAGGGATGCTCGAGCGCGAGGGTATCAAAGCAGTCGATACCGGCCGACACGCCCCAGGCGGAGGCCAGCGCCTCGGTCGAAACGTATTTTGCGCGGAGCCAGTCCTGCCACCGCTTCCGCAGCGCCGGGCCCTCGGCGCCCTTCATCTTGAGGTAGCCGTGCTCCTGCTCGTTGTAGAAATTGACGCACACAAGGGCGGGATCCTCGGCGAGACGGGTGCCGGTGTGCCGGTTCACGCGCGTGAGCAGCTCCACCACGCCGGCCCGCCAATTCGCCCGCGTGCCCTCCAGCCCGGCGGCGACCTCCGCCTTCATGTTGCGCTCCACGATGCGCTCCGTCCACGAGCCCGGATAAAAGAGGCCGAAGCTCGCGAGATCGAGGTAGAGATAGACGCCCTGCTTCTTCAGCTCCGCGAAGAGATACTCGAAATTGTCCAGCGGGCGCGGCGCCAGGCGACGCTCGGCCGTGCTCCCGGTCATCAAGTAGAAATCGAGGCCGGAGAAGCGCACGACGTTGTAGCCCTGCCGCCGCACCAGCGCGGCGAATTCGCGCAGATTGGCCTTGGTCTCGGCGTCGTTCGCGGCCGTCAGCGCGCGAAACACCTGCGGGCACATCAGGTTGAAACCGAAGAGCCGCGCCTCGCGATCGGGGGTCTTCTCGAAGACCGGCGCCCCGTCGGCCCGGACGATCAGGCGGCCGTTCCGCCCCGCGGGGCCGGGCTCCACCAGGCCCCCGAGATCCAGCGCGGAGCCGGCCTTGATCCTGATGTCCGTCATGTCCACCGGCCGCCACTCCGCGTCGGCGCGGTAGGTGATCAAATCGCCGCGAGCGAACGCGCTCAGCGCGAGAAACACCAGAAATGCGCGACGCGGAATCATGACGATGCGAGCAGGGTGAGTTTCAAAACACAGGAACGGGTGAACGCAGGCAACCGCACTCGCCCGTCCTCGGCGATCATCGCGAAGGACCAACGGTCCGTCCACGGCGCGTAAACCACCGCCTCGACCACCGCCCGCGGCACGCCCGCGAAGTCCGCGGGCAGGAGCTCGTCGAGGACCGGCTCCGCGCGGACGCCCTCCGCGAGCTCCTCGCGCCAGCCGGCGCGCTTGTCGCGGCACCAGGCGAGGATCGTGCGTCGGCCGCGGAGCACGAAGCCGCGGATCCGCTCGGTCTCGAACTGGAGCGGCGTCGCCTGCTCCGCCACCGGATCGAAACCCGCGATGGCCCGCACGAAACGGCCGAAGTGCCACCACAAGGCGTGGCGCTCGACGTAGAAATCCCAGTGCCACGCCTGGCCCGGACCCGCCGCCCCGGCGAAGAAGGGCGCGAACAACATGTCGTGCAACAACACCCCCTCGCGGTCGGTTTCATACAGGCGCGAGGGCGAGCTGTGGTTCGCCTCCACCGCGCCGCACTCCGCGAGCAGCACGGGCTTGCCGGGCGCGAGCTCGCGAAGGCTCGCGACGGCGTCGGCGCAAAGCACGTCCATCGGCGCCTGGCAGATCGGCCACGGCGCGCCCGGGTCGATGTAGCGGTGCGCCTGCACAAGGTCGGCGGCGGAGAGGCGCGCGTAGTCCGCGTAGTTGTCCAGCTGGCAATCGCGGTCGAAGGAGCCGAGGCTCTGCATGACGAGGCTCCCGGGGAAGCGCCGCTTCAGCTCCGGCAGCATCGCGCGCGTCCAGGCCAGCCAACCGGGGGCGGACACCGCGTTCATCTCGTTCCACAGTTCCCACCCGAAGATCGCGGGATGCCCGGAGTAGCGGCGGGCCAGCCAATCGATTTTCTTCAGGTAAACGCGCCGCGCCTCGGCGCTGTCGAGAAACTCGGCCATGTCGTCGGCGTAGCCGCCGTTGCTGCGCGCGTAGGCCGGTTTGGAAAAATTCGCCGCGCCGGGGAACACCTCCGCCTCCGCGCGGGCCGCGATGCTGCGAAAGTGCTCCAGCGTAAGTTTCACGCGGATACGGCGCTGGAGCGCGAGATCGAGGACCTTGTCGAGCCGCCGCGCCGCGTCCTCCGAAAACTCGCCCGCGCCATCCGCCTCGAGGTCGAAGAACGGATGCCCCAGCCAGAGGCGGACGAAGTTGCCCCCCTGCCCGGCGAGCGCGTCGAACCAGCGGCGATACCGCTCCAGCCCCGCCTCCGGGGTGCGATCAAAACGCGGGAAACAAAGGTTCAGCCCCACCGGGACAAAGGTCTTCGCGCCGCCCACGTCGAGCTGCTCGCAGAGATAGCGCGGGTGCGCCGTGCTCGGGGCGATGCCGCGCAGGCGCGGGGACGAAGCGACGGAAGGGAGCGTGGCGGTCGGAGGAGACATCGGGAGTGAATGCGGGGCGGGTTGGGTTGGTGGCCGGGCGGGCTAGCGCGTCTCCGCGCCCTCGATCAGCAACAGTTCGACGTCGTCGATCTCCAGCGGCGCGGAGCCGGGCTCGATGCCGATGATCGCGCGGCCCTGACCGGTGCGCTTCGCGGTGGCCTCGAAAGTCACGCTTTGCCACTCGCCGGTCCCGGTGATGACGCGGGCGTCGTGCGAGGAGGGCCAGCGGCCGTGCGGCGTCACCAGGAACAAGCGCAGCCGCGCCTGCTTGCCCGCCGCCACCCGCACGTGCGCCGAGAGCCGGAAACGCCCGGTCTCCTCAAACGCGATGTCCTGGTTCACGTTGAGCGCGTCCGCGTCCGTCGGGTTTTCGAGGACGACGGAGAAATCGCCCGAACGTCCCTTCTGGAAACGCAGGGCCGAAACCGGCGCGGAGGGCGGCGAGAGGCGCCACCAGGTCGGGCGCGCCGAGGACTCGTCCATCACGAAGTCGCCGGAGCGGATCTCAAAGCCCGGATTCGCGAGCATGTTGCCCGGCTCGCGGCGCAGGGAGGCGACCTCGAGCGGCGACGCCGAGACCGCATAGACGAGGCCCTCGATCACGACCGGTCCGCTCGACGGCACGGGCACGCGCTCGCCGTGCAGGTTGGTCAACACGAGATCGCGCGGCGTGCCGCCCTTGAAGGTGAGTTGCACGCGGCCGTGGCTGACCGAGAAAACCCCGAGGTGGCCGCCGTCCGAGCGGCGCAGCAGCCACGAGGCGCAGCCCGCGCCGACGCCGGGCACGGGGCCGAGGTAGGCGTCCGCGGCGCGGAGCTGGCGCGCCACCTCCGCGGTCACGGCGTAGTAGGGCGTGATCTTCAGGTTCCCGTAGTCGCGGTCGATGTCGGACTCGTGGAGGAAATACGTCTCGAAGCCCTCGCCGAGGCACCAGAAGAGCGAGTGGATAACCTCCTGATCGTCGCGCCAGCCGCCCATGTATTGGCGCTCCGTTTGCCAGAGCGGGATGCCGGGCCGCGCCGCGCGGGCGAGCGCGACGACTCCGGCCAGAATCTCGCGGGAGACATAGGCGTGGATGTTGAAGATATCGATCCGGTCCGCCGCGCCCATCTTCAGGAGTTGTCCAGGCATCGCGCGGTTGGTCGGCTCGCCCAGGCTGAAGCCCGAGATGAGAACCTTCGCCGCCGGGTCCGTCTCGCGAATGACGCGCGACGCCGCGGCCAGCAGCTCGGCGTAGTCCTGGGTCGTGCCGCTGAAGGTCGCGTGCAAGCCGGGAGGATTGAAGTCCACCTCGTTGTAGATCTCCCAGTGCGTCACGCGACCGCGGTAGCGGGCCACGACCGCGCGCACGTAGGCGATCCACTCCTCGGTGCTGCGGGGCTGGTAGCGCTCCGGACGACGCGAGTAGGCCTTCACCGTTTTATTGGCGATTTTCTCGTATTCTTTCTCCGAATACGTGCTGGCCCAGGCGGGCGGGTAGCCGAGCAGGCCGAGCGTGCGCACGCCCTGCGCCTCGGCCTGCGCGACGGCGAGATCGGCGGCCTCCCATTCGAAACGGCCCGGGGCGGGCTCGACGTTGCACCAGAGGAAGGCGCGGTTGGCCGCCCAGGCCCGCTCCCAGCGGATGCCGATCTGGGTGTAGAGATCGGGCTTGTCGGCGAAGACGTGGTGGTGCCCGAGGAAATTCGCGAACGCCCCGTCCGGAGCCGAATCAGGGAGCTGCACGACAAAGGCGACCTTGTGCTCCTCCGTCGCGCCCCTCGGGCCGGCGATGCGCAAAGTCGCCTCGTGGTAGCCGGGCTCCGTGATCGCGGGCAGCTCGAAAAACTCCTCCGTGTAGCGGGCGGCGGGCGCTACACGGATCGTTCGCTCAAGCGGCTCCGCGCTCGCGAGGCCGGCGCGCGAGCGGAGCGTCGCCGTCAGGCGGAAGCTCGCCGCCTTGTCGCCGAAATTCACCGCGCGCAGCGGGACGCGGAGCGCCTGGCCGACCGGCGTCACGAGCCGCGCCGCCTTTCGCTCGGGAAAGATCGTGGCGACGAGCCCCTCGCGCTGCCAGTCGGTGGGGGACTCGGTGGACTGCGCGGTGGACGTGGACTGCTCGACGCTCGAGGACGGCGTGACCAGCAAGGTTGTCTTTTCGTCCGCCGTGAGCGCGTCTCTCCGCCTAAGCTCCGCCCCGCCGCGCGGAGCGTCCGAGACGCGTAGCCCGTGCACCCGGAAGGCGCCCAGACGGCCGGCCGTGAAAGTCTCGGGCAACGTCGGCAGCCGCCCGGCGAATTTATCCTCCGCGATTTGCTTGCCGTCGAACCACAGCGCGAGGGCCTCGTCGCCCCAGGTCATGGCGACGCGACGGGTTTCGCCGACGGGAAACGCGGGGATCGTGGTGCTGGCCGCCCCGTTGCGTTCGTCCCCTTTGGCCAAGGCGAGGAGACCCCGGTCGTCGCCCGGCGGGCAGACGACGATACCGAGAAGCGTGGTGCCGCCCGCGGGGCCGTTGCCCGTCGCCCGAAACAGGAAGTGCCAGTCGTGCTTCATCTCCTCCGCGGCGCGCACAAACTCGACGTCGAGCTCAATCGTGCCGCCCTCCGGATTGATCACCCCCGGCGCCCAATGCTCGATCACTCCACGGCGATCCACCGAGGCGGCGGAGGGCTGCGCCGCGACGGCGGACAAGCCGGCGCACGCCGCGAGCGAAACGACGAAAGCGCGAAGAAAACGGGGTGGCAAATGCACGAGGGTGGAGAGGATGGGATGGGGACCGCGGGCGCATGCTCGCGCCCGCACGGCCGGCGCCTTCGGGGCATCGGCGGCATCCGGCCGGCAGAGTTAAGAAGGGGCGCCCGCCGCGGGATCAGGGCTCGAGACGATATTGGAAAGTGAGGGTGAAGGCCACGCCGCCCTCGACCTTGATCAACTGGCCGACACGGGAGTTGTGCCAGACACGGAGGTAGTTTTCCCCCTCCGCGGCGTCCCCGGTGCGGACCGAGGCGAGCAGGTGCGGCGCGAGCGGCGGATTGCTCTTGCCGACGTTGACCGGATACCAGGAGGCGGGGCGCTCGCCCGACTCCATGCGCTCGAAGCCGCCGTTCATGACGCGCACGGTGTCGAACTTGACCTCGTCGTAGTGGATGAAAACGGGCTTCAGCGCGCGCGTCTGCGGATCGAGCACGATATACGGGCCCATCAAATCGATCGTGATCTGGCCGCTCGCGCTGGGGAAAATTTTGATGCTGGCGGTCTGCCAGGACTTGGTCGCCGGGACATGGATGTAGAGATGGCGACCGCCGGACTCGCCATGGTTGTGGATGACCCCGTCCGAGGCCGCGACCACCTCGAGTTCGATCTGGTCTTTTGAATAGCTGGCGATGTCCACGCGCGCCATGCGCTCCTGCGCGAGCGCGACGGGGGCGAGGAGGACTGCGAGGCCGGAGACGAGCAAGGGGAGGAAACGCGCTTTCATGGCATGCGGGGCGATCAGATTGGTCGTCGCGGTCCGCTATCGGACCGCGACGGTTTGGCGACTCGTGGGGGGGGAAACTTCAGGCCGCGCGACGACGGCGACGGAGGGCGGCGAGCCCGGTGGCCGCGGCGCCGAGAAGCAGCGAAGCCTGGGCGGGCTCGGGGATGTTGGACATCGAGAGGTTGTCGAAATCGACCTGGATGAGGTCGTTTCCGCCCGCGACCAAGGTCAGGAACTGGCCCGGCTGGCCCGCGAGATTGGGCCGCCACGGCAGACGCTCGTCGGCGATCGTCGCGGCGAAGCTCGCCGAGCTCACCGAGCCCGTAAGCGAAAGACTGGTGTAGGTCTTCGCCACCGGATCGAACACCATGTCGAACGTGATGTAGGAACCGAGCGGCGAGTAGGTGGTGTAGGCGCCGAGGTTGACGGGGACATTTGCCGTTCCGTCCACGCTGGCCTTGTAGAGGAAGAACGAGCCGTTGCTGAAGATTATCGTGGTCCAGTAGCGTCCGGCGGTCGGATTGATGTCGGCGTCGCCGAGGTAGATCTGAAACTGGTTCGTCGTGTCGGGACTGAAGCTGTTGATCGAGATCCCGAAGCTGAGCGAGATGGGCGTGCCGGCGAAGTCCACCCCGGCGTCGGCGATGTTGATGCGCGAAGCCACCGCGCCGGACGTCGATTCGTTGCGCTCGAGGCGCCAGGCGAGGGAGCCGGACTGGGGATTCGCCGACGAGGCGATCGGCGTGGTCGCCGAGAAGCCGGCGGGCGTGGTCCACACCGCGGACCCCGGGATGCCGAGATCGTTGACGCCGATGACGGAGGCGCCGGCGGTGTAGCCGTCGGAGGTCTCGAAGCCGGTGATGATCTGCGCGGACAGCGGGGCGCCGCAAAGGGTCAGCCCGGCGAAAGCGGACGCGAGCGCCCGGCGAGTGGAGGAAGCATGGGACGATTGCATGGAGGGAGGATTTTTTCG
Source organism: Verrucomicrobiota bacterium (assembly GCA_030605125.1). GTDB lineage: Bacteria > Verrucomicrobiota > Verrucomicrobiia > Opitutales > Opitutaceae > IMCC26134_A. Next base: position 15,449 of record JAUWBD010000006.1, read on the forward strand.
GGGGAGGAGGACCGCCCGGCCGGAAGGACGCGGAGAAAACGAGGGCGCCGGCCGGGGCGGTTTTCGCACACGCTGCCGCGGGCTTGCGTCGTCTCAACGGATCGGAGATTGAAGCTATTCAATGAAACCCAAGCCCCTTCCTCGCCAGCCCACCCAGTCCGATGTGGCGAAGAAGGCCGGCGTGAGCCTCGCCACCGTCTCCTACGCCCTGCGCAACGATCCGCGCATCGCCGCCGCCACGCAGGCGCGCGTGCGGGCGGCGGCGGCGGCGCTGGACTACACGCCCGATCCGGTGCTCGCCGCGCTCGTCGCGCGGCGCGGCTCGCGGCCGGCGCGGCGCACCGCGGCGAACATCGCCGCCCTCGTGGACGACCGCTGGCACGCCACGCGGGAGACACACTGGCACCAATCGATCATCGACGGCATGAACGTCGCCTGCCACCGCCTCGGATACGCCCTCGACATCATCCACATCCAGCGCGACCTCGGCCCGATCAAGAACCCAGACCGCATCCTCCACGCCCGGGGCATCCGCGGCGTCGTGCTGCTGCCCTTGCTCGACCACGACATAGACCTGCGCCTGCAATGGGACCGCTATGCGACGATCGCGATGGGCGTGCCGCCCCCGTCTCTTCCGCTGCACCGGGTGGCGACCGACGCTTTCATGGCCATGCAGATCACGTGTGATCGTCTGCGAGAACTCGGCTACCGCCGGATCGGCCTCGCCAACTCGCTCGAGGCCGAACAGCGCCTGCGCTTCGAGTGGCTGGGCGCGATCAGCAAGGAGATGTTTCTCCCCGACCGGCATCTCGAAATCGTGCCCCCGCACCTCCCGGCCGAATTCACTCCGCAAGGCCTGCTCTCCTGGGTGCGCCGTCGCAAGCCCGAGGCGATCGTGACGAACAACGAGAACATCGTCGCTTGGTTGCGCGACGCCGGGCTGCGAGTGCCCGAAGACATCGGCGTCGCCCTGCTAAATCTCAACCTTGGCCCGCTCGCCGGGGCCGCGGGCATCTCTTTGCAGCTCGACCTGAACGGAGAGACCTCGATCGAGCAGTTGCACACGCTTCTGCTGCGTGGAGAAACCGGCTTCCCCTCCATGCCGAAGGAGGTGCTGCTTCGTCCGCGCTGGTCGGACGGCTTCACCCTACGGGCGCGAGCGGCCGCGGCGCCGAGCCGGCGCCCGTATTGAATTGCTTCAATCCGCGGTCGATTGAAGCGCCGGGATTCCGGCCGGACGGTCGTGCGCGCGCACCGCCGCCCCCTGCCCGCATCGCGCGGCGCCCCGTCCGGCGTGCCCGGTCCATCCGCCCTGTCTCCATCTACCCGCCCCATGCTTCAACCACCCCTCCTCCGCCGCGCGGTGTTTTTCGCCGCGACGCTTCTCTCCCTCGCCTCGCTTTCCCGCGCGGCCATCACGCGCGACTCGGTGCTCGAAGTCACCGTCTCCACCAGCCCCGTCTCGCCGCATCTCACCCTTTCCTGGCCCGCGGTTTCGAACGCGCACACGACCAACGCCCCCAAGCTCTGGCGCCGCGTGAAAGGAAGCACCGCCGCCGAACTCGCCATCACCCTGCCCATCGGCGCAACCGGCTACGTGGACTCCACCGCCCTGCGCGGCGTGACTTACGAATACACGATCCAATTTCAGCGCAGCATCCAGCCCAACTTTGCCTACGGCGCCATCGTCGCCGGCTGCGACGTTCCTTTGGTCGAAAACCGCGGCAACGCCCTCCTCTACATCGACGCCTCCCAAGCCGACGCGCTTCGCCCAGAGATCGATCAACTCGAGACCGACCTCGTCGCCGACGGCTGGAAAGTGATCCGCCATCTCGGCCCCCGCAGCGTTTACGAAAACGACACGAACGATCCGGCCCATTTCGCCGCCCGCTCCGCCGAGCGCACCACCATGCGAGCCACGATCAAGGGATACCACGACGCCGATCCCGGCGCGCACTGGGCCCTCTTCATCCTCGGCCGCGCGCCCGTCGCCTACTCCGGGTCCAACGCGCCCGACGGACACGGCGACCACCTCGGCGCCTGGCCGACCGACACCTACTACGGCGACATCGACGGCGTCTGGACCGACAGCACCGTCAACACCACGTTCGCCTACGATCCGCGCAACCACAACGTCCCCGGCGACGGCAAGTTCGACACCACCGGCGTGCTCACCGGCGTCGAGCTGATGACCGGCCGCGTCGATCTCGCCAACATGAGTGGCACTCCCGGAGGCATGACCGAGACTCAACTCCTCCGTCAGTATCTGGTCCGCGCCCACCGCTTCCGCCGCGGCCTCGCGCCCTACGACACCGTCGCGCGCCGCGCACTCATCGACGATACCTTCAACTACGACACCTTCCCCAACACCGAAGCCTTCGCCAGCTCCGGCTGGCGTATCGCCATCGGCTTCTTCGGGCGCGACAGCGGCCAGGTGGACGACCTCGACTGGTTCACCACCCTGCCCACCACCCCCATGCTCTTCGCCTACGGCGCCGGTGGCGGCCGCTACACCAGCGCCCGCGAAACCGCAGCGTCCTCGCTCTTCGCGCGCTTCGACTCGAAGGCCGTTTTCACGCTCCTTTTCGGAAGCTACTTCGGCGACTGGGACACCCCCGACAACCTTCTCCGCGCGCCCCTCGCCGGCACCGCCAACTCCCTCGGCCTTTCCTGCGCCTGGTCCGGGCGCGGCTACGTCTTCATGCAACACATGGCAATGGGCGACCCCATCGGCTACTGCATCCGCTACACTCAAAACAACTCCATCGCCCAAGTGAACGGCGGCTGGTTCGGAAACGGCTACAACCGCTCCATCACCTACAACCTCATGGGTGACCCCACCCTGCGCCTGCACACCGTGCGCCCGCCGGCCCGGCTTTCCGCCTCCGACGCCCCCGGCGGCGGCGTGAGGCTCGCCTGGACCGCCTCCCCCGACGCGACGTCCGGCTACCACGTCTATCGCGCCGACTCCGCCGCCGGCCCCTTCACCCGCCTCACCGGCGTGGCCACCTCCGCCACCGATCCCGCCGGCTCGCCCGTCACCGGCGCCGAATGGACCGACTCCACCGCCACGCCCGGAGTCGCCCGCCATTACCTCGTCAAGGCCGTGAAGATCGAGTCCTCGCCCTCCGGCACCTACGCCAACCAAAGCCTCGGCGTGGCCGCCTCCATCACCCCCGGCTCCGGCGCGCCGATCGCGCCGACCAACCTCGCCGTCGTCGCCGCCGGCGCCACGACCAACAACCTCTCCTGGCTCGATCTCGCCACCGACGAGACCGGCTATGAGGTGCAACGTCACGACATCGCCACCACGAGTTGGGCCACCCTCGCCACGCTCCCCGCCGGCTCCACCGCCTACGCCGACGTCGCCGCGCCCGCCGGACTCGCCGCCCACTATCGCGTGCGCGCCCTCGGCGCCTCCGTCCACTCCGCCTGGTCCGCCACCGCGGCCGACCACGCACTCCCCGGCCTCACGCGCACCGTTGATCGTGTCGTCGTGGACAAAACCGCCGGCCAGGCCTCCATCCCCGTGTCGCGCTTCAACGGCGCGCGCGGCGCCGTCTCCGTCAACTACGCCACCACGCCCCATCCCGGCTACGCCGGCATATCCGGAACGGACTACACCGCCACCACCGGCACGCTTTCCTGGGCCCACGGCGAAACCTCCGCCAAGTCCGCCATCATCCCGGTCGCGAACCGCGCCGGGCCGCAGCTCACCAAATTTACGCGCATCGCCTACGCCTCGCCGACCAACGGCCTCGGCGTGGGCAACGAGCCCCACACGCTCCTCCTGATCAGGGATTCCACCGCCGCCACGCTCCCCGCCGGCTGGCTCACGCAGGCCACCGGCACCATCGCCTGGAGCGGCTACGCCGAGCACGTGGACGGCGTCTGGGGCATCGCCGCGCAGACCGCCGACTGCTTCGAGGACGGCTGGGTGGACTCGATGCGCTTCGTCTATCAGCCGGTCGTCGGCGATTGCACGCTCACCGTCCGCCTCCGCCACCTGCCCGACACCTCCTACGGCGTGACCTGCGGCGTCATGATCCGCGAAACCCTCCACCAGAGCGCGCGCATGCGCGCCATCTTCGGCCACAAGACCGCCTCCGGCTGGACCAACTTTCGCTCCACGCCCAACAGCTCCGCGCGGTCCGACTGGGTCCCGGCCGGAGCCAACTATTGGTATCGCATCAACCGCACCGGGAACGTCGTGCGCACCTACTACTCCGCCAACGGCTCCTCGTGGACCGAGGCCGGCACGGCGGTCACGCTCAGCCTCTCCGACACCGCCTACGTCGGCTTTTTCATGGGCTCGAACTCCTACGAAAACTCCTTCCTCGAGGAGCCCCTCGCCTACGCCCAGTTCGACAACGTCACCCTCGTCTCCGCCCTCGGCCCGCCCGCCGGCTTCGCCGCGCGCTCCGGCGACCGCCCGGGCGAGATCGCCCTCTCCTGGACCGCCGTCCCCAACGCCCAGACCTACGAGTTGCAACGCGCAGCGCCCGCAGGCGATTTCGCCACAGTCGCCACCATCACCGCGCCCGCCTCCGCCCACGCCGACGCCGGCCTCTCGGTCGGCCAGACCTACCGCTACCGCCTCCGCGCCCTCACCTCCTCCGGCGCGTCCGCCTACTCGGCCGAGGCGAGCGCCACGCCCTGGCTGCCCGCCAGCTACGCCGGCTGGCGCTACATCCACTGGGGCGTCTCCGAGGACGCCGCCGTCTCCGGCCCCGCCGCCGATCCCGACGGCGACGGCCGCCCCAACCTCCTCGAATACGCCTCCGGCTCCTCGCCCCTGCTCGCCTCCGCTGCCTACCCGGAAGCCGTCGGCCTGCACCACGTCAACGGCCAGGACCACCTCACGCTCAGCTTCGTGCGCGACCCCGCCGTGCCCGACGTCGCGTGGAGCCTGCTCGCCGCCAACGAGCTGACCGGGACCACTTGGACGCGCATCGACCCGCTCCTCCCCGCCAACCAGGTCTCGGTGCAAAACGACACGCCCGCGCCCGGCCTCCAGCGTATCACCGCCAAGGATACGCAGCCGCTCTCCGCCTCGCCCCGCCGCTTCCTCCGCCTCGAGGCCGCGCTCCGCGAGCTCGGCGTGCTCATCGATTTCGAGCCCGGCTCCGGCTACGCGTCCGGCGCCAGCGTGGTCGGCGTGGACGACCTCCGCCTCCCCGGCTCCGGTGTCTGGCGCCCCGCCACCACCGCCGCCACCGTCTTCGCCACCGCCTCGCCCGCCAATCCGCGCACCGGCGCGCTCGCCCTGCGAATCGACAAGCCCTCCACCCAGACGTCCGCCGTCGGCGCCTACGTCGATCTCGCCCCGGCCGGCGTGGACATGACCCGCCGCGTCACCCTCGAGTTCAGCATGGCCGTCACCAGCTTCAGCGCCGGCACCGGCTACCAGGCGCAGGTCTTTCTCGGCCAGGCCACCGCCTTCAACCCCTTCGGGGCCAAATACTGGTTCGAGTGCATCCTGGACAACGGCCAGCTCCTCCTCTTCCGCCGCAGCACCGACAACGCCAACACGTCGGTCAACATCGGCGCTCTCGACGGCTACGCCGACCTCGGCCGCTACGTCACCTTCGAGGTCACCTTCGACCCCGTGCTCAAGGTCTTCGAGCGCGTCGTCGTCTCCGGCCACAAAAAGACCTCGGACCTCACGTCCACCTTCGCCGGCGTAGTCCTGCCTTGGATACCCGGCGTCGCCGGCGATCCCCCGCTCGAGTTCATCATGCTCGCCGGCTCCAACGACACCGTGCTCGTCGATTTCGACGACATCCGCTTCTACAATCCATGAGCCGGGGTCATGCGGTTGTGCGGGTCGCATCGAGGCGATCTGGCGGCATCTTTCGGTGGGGCCCTCGGCTCGAAATACCCTCCGGGTATTCCTTCGCTCGGTCCGCATCGAAATCTGCTCGCCATCTCGCCCCGCTGCTCCGCCGCCCAACTGCCTGAACCCGGCTGAGCCCGCCCCAGCTGCCCGCATTCCTCTTCCCTTTCGATGACGCCCGCCACCCCCCCCGCCCTCGGCGAAACGCGACTTCTGCTCGACGGTCGCCCCGTGTTCACCGACACGCCAGGTGATCGCTGGCGGACGTCCCCGGCCGTGGATGGCGTCTGCGCGATCCTGCGTCTTTCGCCCGCCGAACGCGCCTGCTACGTCGAGGCGCCGCTCGGCCGCATCGCCGGGCTGCGCCGTTTCACGAGCCTCCAACGCTTCGTCCCCTTCTGGCTCCGGCCCGCCGTCGGCACGCGCGAGGACGAGGTCAAACCCGAGACGCTCTGGCTCCTTGCCCGGCTCGACGACGGCGCGCACCTGCTGCTCGCCCCACTCCTTGGCCGCTCCGCCCGCTACAGCCTGCTCGGCTCCGCCGACGGCCTCGTCGTCGCCGCAGAAACCGGCGATCCCGCCGTCGTCGTGCCCGAGGAGGCCGCGCTCTTCGTCGCGCTCGGCCACGATCCTTACGAACTGATCGAACGCTCCGCCCGCGCCGTCGCCGCACACCACTCCGCCCGGCTCCGCCGCGAAAAGCCCCTGCCCGACACCGTGGACCTCTTCGGTTGGTGCACCTGGGACGCCTTCTACAAGGAGGTCTCGCCCGAGAAGGTGCTCGCCGGCCTCGACGCCTTCGCCCGCGCCGGCGTCTCGCCGAAATGGCTGATCCTCGACGACGGCTGGCAAAGCACGGAGCCCGCGCCGAGCGGCGAGGAGCGCCTCGTCGGCCTCCGCCCAAACGCCCGCTTCGGCGGCGACCTCGGCCCCCTCGTGCGCGAGGCCAAGGAGCGCTTCGGCGTGCGGCGCTTCCTCGTCTGGCACGCCTTCGCCGGCTACTGGGGCGGCGTGTGCCCGTGTTCACTTCCCGGCTACGAGTCCGTCCCCGTCGCCCGCTCCTTCGGGCCCGGCGTTCTTCGCCAGGAACCGGACTGGAACGTCCGTCCCTGGGGCGCGCGGATCGCGGTGCCCTCCGCCGAGGGCATCGCGCGCTTCTACGCCGACTACCACGACGCACTCCTCACCCAAGGCGTGGACGGCGTGAAGGTCGATGCGCAGGCCATGCTCGAGGCCGTGGCCGCCGGGAGCGGCGGACGCGTGGCGCTGCACCGCGCCTATCGCGCCGCGCTCGACGCCTCGGCGGCGCGCCGCTTCGAGGGTCGCCTGATCAACTGCATGGGCGCGACGACCGAGTGCGCCTACCTCGCCGACAGCGCGGTCTTCCGCTCCTCCGACGATTTTTTTCCGTCGAAGCCCGAGAGCCACGGCGCCCACCTTTTCGCCAACGCGCAGGTCTCGCTCTGGTTCGGCGAGTTCATGCTGCCCGACTGGGACATGTTTCAATCGGCGCATCCGCGCGGCGCCTTCCACGCGGCCGCGCGCGCCATCAGCGGCGGCCCCGTCTACGTCTCCGACAAGCCCGGCGCGCACGACGCGGAGCTGCTCCGCAAGCTGGTCCTTTCCGACGGGACTGTTCTTCGCGCCGACCGCCCCGCCCGCCCCTCGCCCGAGTGCCTGTTTTCGGATCCCTCGAGGGAGCGGGTCGCGCTGAAGATCTTCAACATGAACCGCGAGTGCGGCGTGCTTGGCGTTTTCAATCTTCATGCCGACGGCGCGCCGATCGCGTGCAACATCACGACAGGCGACATCCCCTTGTTGCAGGGCGAAGACTATGCGGTGTTTTTCCACCGAACTCGCCGCCTGACTCGGATGGGCGGCGCGGCGTCCCTCCAAGTCTCGATCGAGCCGGGTGAGTGGGAGATCGTCTCCTTCTCCCCGATCGCCCGCGGCTTCGCACCCGTCGGCCTGACCGACAAATTCAACAGCACCGGCGCAATCCTCTCACGGAACCGAAGCGAGGCCGGAGGGTGTCGCATCCGACTGCGCGATGGCGGACACTTCCTTGCGTGGTGCGAATCCAAACCGGAACTTGTCACTTGGAACGCACAGCCCGCAGAGCATTGGTTAGAGGCGGATACATGCAGACTCGAGGTCTCGGTTCCCTTCAGCGGCGAAGGCGATCTTCACGTGCAGTGGACGTCTTTTGGGAAAGCCAATCCCTGAGCCTGTGCTCCCCGGCCTCTCGACTCCTCTTCGACGACCGCGAGACGCCGCCCCAACGGTGACGAACGCATTTGGTCTGGAACAAGAAAGATGCGGCGGTTTCATTGGCCTCCCAATAGATGAACATCCGTCGCACACGCTCCTCACTCGGCCACATCGGCATCGAAACGGCGGCCGCGCGCGTTCAACGCCTTCTCCACGCGGAGATCCTGACGGGCAAGCTGGCGCCGGGCACCCGCTTGATCCGGCGCGAACTGGCGGGCCGCTTCAAGGTCAGCCTCTCCACGGTCTCAGACGCGCTCATGCGCCTCGAACAGGACGGCATCGTGGCCACCGAGCCGCTATACGGTTCCTGCGTCGCCCCGCTCACTTTGGAGCACGTGCGGGGAGACCAGGTTTTGCGCGAGGCGTTGGAATGCCAGGCGGCCCGCCTCTGCGCGGACAACGCCTCCCGCCTTCAACTCGAGGATCTGAAAGAGATCGCGGAGAAACTCGATTCCGCGATGGAGCATCCTGACCGGAAAGACTCCGACGGCATGGACCTCCATCGTCGTTTCCATGTGCGTGTGGCCGAGCTCAGCGGGTGCTCGCAGCTGGCCGAGGAGGTCGATCGCCTCTGGCGCCGCCGCATGATGCTTTTCAACTGGATCTCCAACCTCGTCGTGCCGGTGCCGGATCACTGGCACCAGACGCTGGTGCAGGCCTTGGCGACGCGGGATCCGCAGCGCGCCGAGGACGCGATGCGCGAACACGTCCGCTGGGGCATAGCCCAGCAGATCAGTGTGCTGAAGGCGATCGAGGCCGGCCACACCGCCGGGCCCACGCCCGGAGGTGTTTCACTCGCCGGTTAGCAACGCGCGGGCGGCCTCGGCGGGAGCGAGGTAGGCGCCGTGCGCTTGGAACCGGGCGAGCATCAGGCCGAACTCCTTCGGCGCGGAGATGCGCAGCGGCTGATCGTCGGAATATAAGGCTTTCGGGGCTCGCGGCGCGGCCCAGCTGGCCTCTTGGAGCGGGACGCCGCCAAGGGTGTAGATCCCGTAGGAGAGCATGTTCGGCTTCCACGACATCGCCACGACGATCCACTCCCCGGCGGGCAGGGGTTTCTCGCTCGCGCCGCCCAGCGACGCTTCCGCCGATCCGTCTTCGGAGGCCAGAAACTGGAGGCGCGCATCGGCTCCGATGAAGACGGCGGCGAGGCTGCGCGCCGACGGCTGGGTCTGCCAGCGCCCGAAAAGCACGGGGTTGTAGGCCAGGGCCGGCAAATCGCCGAAACGGACGAGCGCGGCATAGCTGAAGGCCGGCGCCACGACCAAGGGGTCGCTGACGGCGAGATGAACGGTCAAGCCGGGCGAGGCGACGTGAAAGGCCGGCAACCGCCTGCCGTTGACGAGGGGGCCGGCTTCCGGGCCGGCCGGCGACACGGCATGGCGATCGATCGCGACCGGACGGGCCGCGGCGCTCTCGTCGGCAAAGCCGGTCGTGGTGGGCGCGAGATCGAGCTCAGGAGCGGCCTTGACGAGCAGGCCGACGGAGAGGGCGACAGCCCCGAGGAGCAGGGAACGGACGGTGTGTGTGTTCATGGAGCGAGAAAGGCGATGGCTCAGCGGATGGATGTGACCGACACGTCGTCGATCCAGAGGACGGTGCCGGCGGGACATTCGCCAAGATCGAATTGCACGAGGGCCTCCATGCTCTCCGAACTGCGGGAGAACAGGTCGATCTCGACGGGTTTCCCGGCCTCGAGATCGTAGTGGCGGAGGATCAGCACCGGATGGGGCGGCGAGGCGCCTTGGATGCCGAGCCGGACCTTGGCGGAGCGATCAGCCGTGATGCGAGCCGAGAGCCGCACCACCGCGCCTTTGTCCACCGGGATCTTCTGCGCGAGCCGCAGCGCGTAAACGACGCCGTTGGGCTTCTTCACATGAAGCCGGGCCGCCGGACCGTGCTTGAACGGCGAGCCCTTGCCCGGGACCGTGACCTCGAGCTCGTCGCCCACCGGAGCGAAGCTGATCCAGCCGTCCAGGTGATCGTCGAAGCTCCCGTTGACCGTGAGCTCGACCGGCGCGCCGCCGAGGGCCGGCAACGCGAACGTGGTTTCGGCGGAAGGGCGGCCCTGCAACCAGGAGATGGCGCGCACGCGGGTCGGCGTCGCGCCCGCCGGCACCCGCACCGTCCCCGTCGTGGCGAGATCGGCGCGCGGCGCGGCGCCGTCGGTGGTCACCGCGATGCGGGCGCCGGACTGCGCGGGCACGATCTCCACGCCGCCCTCGGAGGCGGCGAGCGGGCGCACCAACGGAGCGGGCGCCTCCATCGAGGCGGGGGCGGGCTCCAACACCAGGATACCCCAGGGCGCGAGCGGAGGGATGCGCAACGACGTGAAGCGTCCGACGCCAAGATCGGTCGTGCGGACGAGCGCCTGGTAATCGCCCGTGCGCGCCGCGGCGGCGTGGTCGGCCTCTACATAAGCCGGCGGAGTGAGGAGCCGTGCGCGCAACGGACGGCCGTCGAAAAGTCGGGAGGGATCGAGCGTCACGGAGAACTCCGAGGGAGCGTCGCGCCAATCCACGAGATGCACCACCAAGGGCGCGGAGCGATCCCGGGGCTTTGCGCGGAGAAAGGCATAGACCATCCCGCCGTCGGCCCAGACCTGCACGGGGAAATCGCGCTGGCGCTCCGGAGTGTCCACCAGTCCGCCGACCGCGCCGGCCGCGGCGTAGCCGTCGAAGAATCGCGAATTGGCGCGAATGAAGCCGGACAGGTCGGCGTAGTCCCCGGGGGAGCCGAAGTATCGGGGCGCGCTGGCCAAGGGCAGGTAGGTGTCCCACGGCATCTCCATCAACATGCCGACGGCATAGATCGTGGCCATGGACTGCCGGATGAGCAGCCGCCAATCCGCCGTGACCTCGGCCGCGGGCCGGAGCGGCATCGTCAGGGTTTGCGCCCGTTTCTCGGCGCGCACCCGGGCGGCGAGACCATGCAGGTATTCCGGGGTCGCATGGGTGGCCGAGAGCTCGCCGATCCACCAGTCCGCCATCTGGTGGATCGCGTCGAACTCGGCGCCGCTGTTGTTGAAAGAGAGGGGCACATGGCGGCCGGCGTGGGCGGAGAGCTCCTTCCGCAGCCAGGCGTAGAAATCGAGCATCACCTGCTCCTGGAAATCCCGGAAGAGGCTTTTCAGCTCCCCGCCCGCGTAGGCGTTGAAGGCGTCTCCGACGGGCGCCCCGGCCGCCTTCAGGTGTTGGCGGTAGTCGAACGTATCGACATTTTTGATACCCAGCTCGGCGAGTTTCTTCGGCTCCAGCCTCTTCTTCAGGTAGGCGCGAAAGCCCTGCATGCTGCGCTCGCCGAAAGGGGCGCCCCAGCGGACGGCGGCCAGGTTGCCCGCGCCGTCGTCGCGCTGAAGGTCGTTCACGCCCATATCCACCAAGCGCTTCGCGTGCTTGAGCGTTCCCTCGCGGACCTCCGGATGGCATACGTCGAACCACACCCCGTCCCAAGTGCGCATCCACGGCGCGGTCGTCGGATTTTGATCCAGATCCTGGATCTGGAAATACGATTTCCAATCGGGGCGGATGGCGGAAAGCCCGTCGCTGGTGGCGGTGCTGAGGGTGCCGGAGACGGACACGTTCATCGCCCGCACCTTGGCGACAAATTCCGGCGTGAGGCCATAGATCCATTCGAGGCGGGTGGCGTGGAAACCTCGGATCGCCTCCAGCGTGTCATGCGGCTCCTTAGGTCCCCTCACCCGGGGGGCGAGTCCGCGGATCGGAATCTCGCTCGCGCGCAGACCGCCGGGGTGAGGAGGCTCCGGCGCCACCGAGTCCGCGATGTAGGACGCGGCCGGCCGCGCGACGACCGGACCAGCGACAGCCAGGAAAGCAAGGAGGAGCGAGCGCCTAAGGGCCGATCCGTGTTTCGGAAACTTGAAGAGCATGAGGGGGGTCTTGGGTGGGTTTGAAGAAAACGTGCACGCGGACGGGCGCGGCCGGACCGCCGCCGGGGGGCGCCACCATGAGGCGCTCGTAGATCCACTCGTGGGCGGAGGGGCGCGAATCCGGCGGTCCAAACGCGTCCTGAATCGCCTCCGGGCTGGCGCGGAAGCAAAACTCGCGCAGCGATGCCGCCGGCCACGAACGCTCCTTCGGCGAGACTTGCGGCGGAGCCTTCGGAGAGCAGGCGGCCACGACCAGAGCGCCGGCCATCAAAACCGGCGCGAGAACGGGAAATACCCTGCGCATGATCAGCGGAGCTCCCGCATCGCAGAGGATAGCTTGATGTGTCCGTCGATGAACAGATGGAGCCGCTTGCCATCGAATATTCCCGTGGCCGGGAGCGACGTGTTGCTCGCGGACACCCAGGACTCCTGGTCCGCGGTGGTGATGATGCTGCTCCTGCGTGCCGTTTCGGAAAGTCCGTTGATTCGCTTTGGCCGGATGGAGGCGTCGGCCGCCTGCTGCATCGTGCCCGCCCATTGGCCCCAGATGTTGTCGGGGCTCGAATCGACGGCATCGAGCTTCACGTAGGTCGCTGGCGCGCGGTCCATGTCATGCTCGACGGGCGAGCCGGGGACCCGCAGCACGTCCAGGAAACCGAAGTTCAAGGCCGGCGGCGCGCCCAGATAGGGCGCGAGAAAGTTGCCTAGGTGCGCGGTGTGGCCGGGATTCGCGGGCAGGTTTACCCACGGATAAATCGCGATGCTCGCCGGCCCGGGCAGGACATCGCGGTGATCGTTGGCATACAGGATGATCGCCTGATGGATCTGCCGCAGATTCGAACTCGCGGCGGCTTTCTTGGCGTTACGCATCGCGCCACGCACGGTGGTGATGGTGAGCGAAGCCAGCACAGCGATGATGGCGATCACCGTGAGCAACTCGATCAGGGTAAAGGCACGGGGGCGCCGAAAAGAAAAAGGAAGGGGTGTCCTCATTGCGGTGCCCGATGTGATCGATCATAACTCGCAAGTCAATCGAATTGTTTTTCAATAGCGGCTATCCCCTAGGGAAAACATACGCATTTACCCGCTGATGCACGGTCATTTCTCGGCAAAATGATTGACGCGATATTTTTGTTCGATCAAAACGATCACATGCCCCCACTTTTTCGTCCGGCGCTGCTTTCCGCGCTGCTTCCACTGCTCGAGCAGGGTGTGTCCGCGGCGCCTACGACCCCGCACGCCGCCGGCTCCGAGCACGCGCAAGCGAACGCACCCGAAATGGTGGCGCCGGCCGACATGCTCGCCCGCCTCGTGGCCGAGGCCGGCGACACCCGCCGACTTCGCGAAAAGTTGGTCGCCGCCGCCGAGTCGGGCTCGCCGTTGAGGGTCGGCTTCATCGGCGGCTCGGTCACCTTGGGCGACGGCCCTGATCGCTACGCCACCGTGATCGTCCGCCGCCTCTGCGAGCGTCTGCGCGGCCCCGTGCAGGAAATCAACGCCGGCATCGGCGGCACCGGGTCCGACTTCGCCAGTTTCCGCGCAGCCGAAGACCTGCTCCGCGCCGCGCCCGACATCGTGTTCGTCGAGTTCGCGGTAAACGACCCCGCCACGCCCGCGGCCACCACCTCCATGGAGGCCCTGATCCGACAACTCCTCGTCCACCCCGCCCGCCCCGCGGTCGTCTTGCTCGGCATGCTCAAGCAGGACGGCGCCAACGCCCAAAACGCGCACCTGCCCGTGGCGCGCCACTACGCCTTGCCTTTCCTCAGCGTCCGCGACGCCCTCTGGCCCGCCTTCTCCGACGGACGCCTCGTCTGGGCCGATTTCTATCGCGATAGCGTCCACCCGGCGAATCCCGGCCACGCCCTCATCGGCGCCCTCGTCGGCGGCTATCTGGAAAACGTTCTCGCCTCGCCCCCGCCCTCGCCTTCTCCAACCGCGTCGCCGGCCCCGCGCGCCGCCCTGCCCGATCCGCTCGTCCCCTCCTCGGCCAACTTCGCCACGACCTCGATGCTGGACGCCTCCGGCAAAAACTCCGGTGTAATCCGTCTCGTCAAAAACGCGGGCTGGACGATTCACGAGAAATCGCGGCACGGCCCCGCCTGGGTCTCCGACGCGGCCGGCGCGGAGCTTCGTTTCGAATTCGAGGGCAACGTCGTCGCCCTCCTCGTTCACCGCGCGATGGAAAACGCCGGCGACATCGAGGCCTCCGTCGATGGCGGCCCCTTCCGACTCTTCAGCCTCCGCATCCCCTACAAACTGATGGACAACTCGCACGTCATCCCGCTCGCCGACTCACTGCCAAACGGCGCCCACACGCTCGTGGTCCGCCACGCCGCGCCCGCCGACGCCTCCCCGGCCGCTCGCGTGGAGCTGCGCCGGATAATGAGCGCCGCCAAGGAGGGCTCGCGATGAAGCTCCGCCACCTCGCGCTCGGCCTCGTCTTCGCCGCCGCCGCCCTCGCGCCCCTCGCCGCCGCCGGCGGCGCCCCGCTGCTCCGGCCCGACGACTCCTGGATCGCGCTCGGCGACAGCATCACCGAGGACGGCCAGGCGATCCGCTGGATCGAATACTACATGCGCACCCGCCACGCCGCTCCGGCCTTTCGCGCCGCCAACGCCGGCGTGGGCGGCGACAACGCCGGCGCCGTGATGCGCCGCCTCGACCACGACGTCCTCGCCCGCCGCCCCACCGTGGTCAGCGTGATGTTCGGCATGAACGACGTCGGCCGCCACAACTACGCCGCCGACAAGACCGACGAGGCATCCCTCTTGCGCCGCCGCCAAAGCCTCGAGCACTACGAAACCAACCTGCGCGCACTGGTCCAAAAACTCCGCGCCGCCGGCGTGCGCGTCGTCCTCGTCTCCCCGACCAGCTACGAGCACTCGCCCCGCGTGCCCTCGCCGGATTTCCCCGGCATCAACGCCGCCCTGAAAAGCTGCGAAGAAATCCAGCGCAAAGTGGGCGCCGCCCAAAACGTGCCCGTCGTCAACGTGCACGAGATCTTTGATCGCTGGAACACCGAGCTGCAAAAGGAGCGTCCTGACTCGTCCCTGATCGCGCCGGATCGCGTCCACCCCCACGCCGCCGGCCAGTTTGTCATGGCCGCCGCCTTCCTCGAAGGGGCCGGGCTCCTAGCGGAGGGCCAGATGCTAGGCTTCGACGCCAAGACGCTCGCCGCCCGAGGGGCCGACGCCCAGGGCGTGCGCCGCTCCGGCTCCGCCTGGGAAATGACGCTCGAAGTGCCGCGACTGCCCATGCTCCCCGATTGGCGCGGCCTCCCCGACGGCGTGGCCGCCGCCCTGCGCAAGCGCCTGGGCGAGGACATGCTCCGCGTGCGCCACCTCCCCGCCGGCCGCCACGAGATTTTCGCCGACGGCGCCTCCTGCGGCGTGTTCACCCACGAGGAGTGGGAGGCCGGCGTCGCCTTTGAGCGCATGCCCGAGTTTCCCCCGGTCAAACAAAGCCTGCTGCTTCGCGACACCCTCGTGAAGAAAAGCCGCGAAGAGGCGAAGCTGCGCGTGATCGAGTGGAGCGAGTTCTTCGCCTACCCGAGCAACCGCCCCGCGGTCGCGAGCGTCGAGGGCGTCACCGCCGCGCTTCAGGAGCAACGCTCCAGATCAACGCCCGCCATGCAGGACGCGATCGACCGCCGCCTGGAAAACTATCCCCGCCTCAAGGCCGCCGAGGCCGCGACGAAAGAAGCCATTCTCGCGCTCGAAAAAACGCTCGCGGAACAGGGCCGCCCCTCGCCCGTCCGGCTGCGCATCGCCTCCGCCTCGCGTTGAACCCTCCCGCCGCCCCAAGATCCATCGTCATGCCGAAGGCGCCGCTCCCGCTGGTCCTCGTCTCGCTCCTCCTGGGGCTATCCTCGCTCCTCGCGCCCGGCTGCCTGCGCCAGGAAGGCGGTCGTCAGGTGGTGCTCCGCTTCGCCAGCGCGGAGCCCAACCTCGAGCAAATCCGCGTCACCCGGGCGCTCGTCGCCGAGTTCGAGCGGCAAAATCCCGACATCCGCGTCGAGGCGGAGTTCGGAATCGCGCCGCGAAAGATCCTCGTGCAGACCGCCGCCCGCGTCGGCCCCGACATCTTCCTCTGGTGGTTCGACCTCCAGCCCCTGGTGAACAAGGGCGTGGCCGGCGACCTCGCCCCGCTCGCCGCCGAGGCCGGATTCGACTGGTCCGTCTTCCACCCGTATTTGGTGGACTACTACAGACGCGGCGACGCGATCCACGCCTTCCCCGTCCAGCTCAAGACCTACGCCCTCGTCTATAACCGCGATCTTTTCGACGCCGCCGGCGAGCCCTACCCCGACGGCACCTGGACCTGGGACCGCTACCGCGAAGTCGCCCGCCGGCTCACCATCAAGCCCGCGCGCGGCCCTGCCCTGCAATTTGGCAACGGCCCCTTCGCCCAGTTCCGCGACTACGTCGTGCGCGCGCACGGCGGCGACTGGTTCCACCGTGAAAACGGCCGCTACGCCCCCGACACCCCAGAAAACCGCCGCGCCGTCTCGCTGATCCTCGCCCTCCTGCGCGAATCGAGCCCGCGCCCGGAGGACATCGAGAGCTTCGGCGGCGGCTCGTTCTCCCAGGCCTTCCTCACCGGCAAGGTCGCCATGCAGATCGCGCCCGCCTGGATGATGTCGATCTTCACCCAGTCCCGCGGCAACTGGGACGTCGCCCCCGCGCCCCGTCCCGTCGAGGGGCCCGCCCGGGTGGTGTTCGACGACGCCGGCCTCGTCCTCAACGCCCGCACCGCCCACCCCGAGGCGGCCTTCAAGTTTCTTCGCTTCTACGCCGAGGCCTCGGCGATGCGGGACTTCGCCGCCGGTCGCAACGGCCTCGCCGCGCGGCGCGACGCCAACGAACCCTTTCTCTCGCCGACGGTGCCCGGCCTCGCGCGCTACCTCGACGCCGCGGAAGCGGCCGACACGCCGATCAAGCCCGTCCTCCTCGACGGCGACTACAACCACCTCTCCACGATCGTGAACAACGAGTTCGAGCGCCTCTTCCCCCTGGGCGAGATCGACGAGGACGAGTTTTTCCGCCGCCTCGAACGGCGCCTCAACACTCCCGCCTCCCCCATCCAGCGCCGATGAAAAAGTGGTCCCAGCTCCTGCGCGCCCTGCCCTTCCTCGCGCCCAACCTCGCCGGCTTCCTCGTCTTCACGCTCGGGGCCGTCGTCGTGTCCTTCTACCTCAGCCTCACCGAGTGGGACCTGCTCACGCCGCCCCGCTTCGTCGGCCTCGCCAACTACGCGTCGCTGCTCGGCTGGCACCGAGCCGAGACGGGATGGGAGCCGCTCGACCCCGAGTTCTGGCAGGCCTGCTACAACACGCTCTTCATGATGCTCGGCATCCCGCCCACGATGCTCGGCTCCTTCCTCCTCGCCTGCGCGCTCAACCAAAAACTCGCGGGTGAACGCATCTTCCGCCTCGTGTTTTTCCTCCCGAGCATCGTGGCCGGCGTCGCCGTCATGCTGCTCTGGAAATGGATGTTCAACGCCGACTACGGCCTCATCAACCGCGCGCTTTGGACGATCTTCGGCGTGCAAGGCCCCACCTGGCTGACCTCCGTCGCCTGGGCCAAGCCCGCGCTCATGCTCATGGGCTTCTGGACCGCCGTCGGCGGATTCAACATGATGCTCTATCTCGCCGCGCTGCAAAACGTGCCGAAGGAACTCTACGAGGCCGCCGAGATCGACGGCGCCGGCCGCTGGAGCGTCCTCTGGCACATCACCTGGCCGATGGTCACGCCCACGACCTTTTTCATCCTCACGATGAGCATCATCGGCGGCTTCCAATCGGGCTTCGACGCCGCCTACGTGATGACCGGAGGCGGCCCCGCGCGCTCCACCACCACGATCAGCTACTTCATCTACAACCACGCCTACGAACTGCTCAACATGGGCTACGCCGCGGCCGCCGCCTGGGTGCTCTTCGCCGTGGTCTTCGTCTTCACCCTCCTCAACTGGCGCAACGCCCGCGGCCGCATGCAATGAGCTCCCCACGCCCCGCCCTCACCCTCTCCCGCGCCCTCTCCTACGCCGCGCTCGTCGGCGTCGGCGCCAGCATGCTGCTGCCCCTGGCGTTCATGATCGCGACCTCGCTCAAGGACACGCAGGAGGTTTACGACAACTCGGGAGGTCTCTTCCGCGCCTTCCTCCCGCAAAAGCTCCTCTGGGGAAACTACGCCCACGTCGCCGACGTCGTCCCCTACTGGCGCTTCTACGCCAACAGCGTCTTCGTCGCCGCGCTCGTCACCACCGGCCAGGTCGCCACCTGCGCCATGGCCGCCTACGCCTTCGCGCGCCTGCAATTCCCCGGACGCGATTTCCTCTTCTTCGGTTATCTCGCCACGATGATGATCCCGGGCGCGGTCACGATGGTGCCCAACTTCATCCTGCTCGCCGCGCTGCCGGATTGGCTCGCCAAGATCGCCCCCTCCATCCCGTGGGCCGCATATTGGACTATTGGCGACACGATCCCCGTCGGCCGCCTCGTCGGGCTGGACTCCTACTTCGCCTTGATCGGCCCCTCGCTCTTCTCGGCCTACGGCACCTTCATGCTGCGGCAGTTTTTCATCACGCTCCCGCGCGAGCTGGAGGAGGCCGCCGAGCTCGACGGCTGCGGGCTCTGGCGGATCTTCCGCCACGTCACGCTCCCGCTCTCGTTGCCCGCCCTCGCCACGCTCGGCATCTTCACCTTTCTCGGCGCCTGGGGCAGCTTCATGTGGCCGCTCGTCGTCACCAACAAGGAATTCATGCGCACCCTGCCGGTCGGCTTGCAGGCCTTCCAGGGCCAGAACGCCACCAACTGGCCCCTGCTCATGGCCGCCTCCGTGCTCATGCTCCTGCCCAGCGTGGCCATCTTCCTTTTCGGCCAGCGCTTCATCGTCTCCGGCCTCCAAGTAGGCGCCGTGAAGGGCTGAGGGCCATTTTCCGACCATGCCCCTCCTTGATCTCGCCACCGCGGCCCGTTGGCGCTTCCGCGACACCAGCGCCCGCGCATGGTTGCCCGCCAAAGTTCCCGGCTGCGTCCACACCGACCTGCTTCGCGCGGAAAAAATTCCGGATCCTTTCTTCGGCGCCAACGAGCTCGATCTGCAATGGATCGAGGAACGCGACTGGGAATATCGCGCGGAGTTCCCGGTGCCGGTCCGCCTGCTCGCCGAACCCGAGGTCGAGCTCGTCGCCGACGGCCTCGACACCGTCGCCACCGTCTTCCTAAACGGCAAAAAAATCGCCGCCACCGACAACATGTTCATCGGCCACCGCTGGCCGGTGAAACCCCTGCTCCGCGCCGGGGCGAACGAGCTGCGCATCGTCTTCGGCAGCGCCATGCGCCATATCCGCGAGGCGCGGCCCGACTTTACGCCGCCGCGCGAGTTTCAGGACTTCGTTGGCAACTCTGTGCGCATCCGCAAACAACAATGCCAGTTTGGCTGGGACTGGGGCCCCCGCTTCGTCACCGCCGGCGTCTGGCGCGGCATCCGGCTCGAGGCGCATCGGGGCAATCGCCTCGCCGGCGTGCGCGTCACGCAGCGCCACGCCGCGGACGGACGCCGCGTCACTCTCTCCCTCGCGCCCGAACTCGCCCGTCCCGAGCCCGGCGCGACCTACTCGGTGACGCTGTCGCTCGGGGGGAAAATCGTCGCCGAAATCGAAAACGCCGACGCCGCGTCGCTCGAGCTTGAGGTGCCCCGTCCGCGCCTATGGTGGCCCGCCGGGCAAGGCGAGCAGCCGCTCTACGATCTTGTCGTCACCGCGCGCGACGCCGCCGGCCGCGAGATCGGCGCGGTCCGCCAGCGAATCGGCCTGCGCACCATCGTGCTCGACCGGCACCCCGACCAGTGGGGCGAGTCCTTCCAGTTTCTCGTCAACGGCCGCGCCATCTTCATCAAGGGCGCCAACTGGATCCCCGCGCACGCCTTCGTCGCCGGCCTCACGCGCGCCGACTACGCCCGCGATCTCCGGGCCGCCGCGCTCGCCAACATGAACTGCGTCCGCCTCTGGGGCGGCGGCATCTACGAGAGCGAGGATTTCTACGATCTCTGTGACGAACTCGGCCTCCTCGTGTGGCACGACTTCATGTTTGCCTGCACGCTCTATCCGGGCGACGCCGCCTTCCTCGCCAGCGTGCGCGCCGAGGCGGAATACCAGATCAAGCGCATCCGCCACCACGCCTCGCTCGCGCTCTGGTGCGGCAACAACGAGATCGCCCAGCTCAACGTCGCCGCCCTCGCCGACCCGCGCTACCGCCGCGCCTACGAGGATGTTTTCCACCGCGTGCTCCCCCAGGCGCTCGCCGAGCACGACAACGCCACCTCCTACTGGCCCTCCTCGCAATGGCAGGGCGGCTGGGAGCACAACCACTCACATGAGACGGCGGAAAAGCGCGGCGACACCCACTACTGGGACGTGTGGCA
This sequence comes from Verrucomicrobiota bacterium, assembly GCA_030605125.1. GTDB lineage: Bacteria > Verrucomicrobiota > Verrucomicrobiia > Opitutales > Opitutaceae > IMCC26134_A. The sequence continues at coordinate 35,871 of JAUWBD010000006.1, forward strand.
CGCGCGCCACCCGGTGAAGAGCTACGAGAAGTGGGCCTTCCGCTTCTGCTCCGAATTCGGCATGCAGAGCTACTGCTCGCTGGAAACCCAGGCCACCTTCGCCCCGCCCGACGACACCAACGTCTTCGGCGCCACCCTCGAGAACCACCAGAAGTGCAAGGGCGGCAACCAGACGATCCTCCACTACATTTCCCAACGCTACCGCTTCCCCAAGTCCCAGGCGGCGCTCATCTACCTCTCCCAGCTCAGCCAGGCCCACTGCATGCAGACCGGCGTCGAGCACTACCGCCGCCTCATGCCGCGCTGCATGGGCGCGATCTACTGGCAGCTCAACGACTGCTGGCCCGTCGCCTCCTGGAGCTCGATCGAGTTCACCGGCCGCTGGAAGGCCCTGCACCACGTCGCGCGCCGCTTCAACGCCCCCGCGCTCGTCTCCGCCCACGTGCCAGGCGACGAGATCGCCGCGCCGGGCAACCGCCGCGCCTCGACCGTTCGCGAGGTCCACCTGCACACGGTTTACGACGCGCCCCGCCCCGCGCGCGGCCTGCTGCGCTGGGACCTCTTCACGCTCGAAGGCGACATCGTGCTGTCCGGCCGCAAGCCCGTGCGACTGCGCCACGGCGAAAGCCTCCGGCAAAAAACCCTCGATCTCGCCCACCCGCTCGCCCGCTGGTCGCGCGACCGGCTCTACTTGCGCATCGCGCTCGACGTCGATGGCGCGACCGTCAGCGAGGACACCGTCTTCCTCGCGCCCCCGCGCTTCCTGCGTCTCCCTCGAGCGAAAAAGACCGCCGTGCGGATCAGGCTCCTCTCGCCGACCCGGGCGCTGCTGGCCTTCACCTCGCCGGTCTTCCAACACCGCTTCGCCTTCGACCTACCGGGCCTGGCGCACACCGCCAGCGACAACTACTTCGAGCTCTATCCGCACGAGAAGAAGGAGGTCGTCGTCGAGCTGGCCAAACCCGCCACCAAGGCCGAACTGGCTCGCCGCCTCCGCCACCTCTCGCTCGCGGACACCTACGACTGATTTTCCCCGCATCCCCACGCATCCCCTATGCATCGTCTCCGCTTCCGCCAGGTCCACCTGGATTTCCACACCCACGGCTCGATCCCCGACGTCGGGGCAAAGTTCTCCAAACGCCGCTTTCAGGAGGCGCTCAAGGTCGGCCACGTCGATTCGATCACGCTCTTCTCCAAATGCCACCATGGCTTCAGCTATCACCCGACAAAGGTCGGCGTGCGGCACCCGAACCTGAAGTTCAACCTGCTCTCCCGTCAGATCGAAGCCTGCCGCGAGATCGGCGTGCGCTGCCCCATCTACCTCTCCGCCCGGCTCGACGAGGTGGCCGCCTCCGCGCACCCCGACTGGGTCGTCGTCAACGCCCAGGGCGCCTGCGCCACTCCGCCGCTCCAGCCCGGCTGGCATCCGCTCCGCTTCAACTCCCCTTATCTCGATTATCTCTGCGCCCAGATCGAGGAGGTCGTGCGGCTCTGGCCGGACAACGACGGCATCTTCCTCGACATCACCTCCATCCGGCACGACTACTCCGAAACGTCGCTCCGAGAAATGCGCCGCCTCGGGCTGGCCCGGCCTTCGCCATCGACTTCGGCGCAAAACTGATCGGCCGCTCTGCGCACGATCCGGACTACCTCGTCGCCTCCACGCCCGACGTTGGCGTCCGCTCCCCGGTCGTCATACACGGCGGCGCCTTTGGAGGCCCGGCCTTTCGCGAAGGCCCGCGCCTTCGTCGAGCGCCGCGCGCCCTACTTCAACCGCACCTAGGAGCACTTTTGCTCGCACCAACACGCGCCGGACTCGCCGGCGAAAGCCAATCCCGGCGCCATCGCCGGCGGCGGCGTGGTCTGGTTCGCCCGCGACATCTTCACGCGTTACCGCCACTACGGCCAGCCGCTCTATCGTGATTTCGTGCTCGCGGCCATCGACCACCTGCTCGTCGGCCGGCGGCCGGTCGTCACCAGCCTGCCCACCGACGGCCGCTTCAACCTCCTCGATCAGCCGGGCGAAAAACGCTACGTCGCCCACCTGCTCTACGCCCCGAAATCCCTGCGCGGCGCGAACGTCTCCCAAGGCGTGAACAAGTCCGTCGAGGTCATCGAGGACCTTGTTCCCCTGCGCGACGTGACCGTGAAGGTGTGCGTGCCGAAAAAAGTGAAGCGAGCCCGTCTCGTGCCCGGCGGCGAGCCGTTGCCCTTCACGCAGGCCGACGGCTGCGTCGCGTTCACCGTCCCCGAGTTCACCGCCCATGCCATGATCGAGCTGGCCTACTGATACGCGCGCCGGCCTCCGAAACGCATCCATGAGGATCCGTCTCCACCTGATAGGCAATTCGCACCTCGACCCCGTCTGGCTCTGGGACTGGCGCGAGGGCCTGAACGAGTCCCTCATCACCCGCCGCACCATCGTTCGGCTGATGGATGAGTATCCGGACATCACCTACATCCGCGGCGAGACCTCGATCTATCGGCACATCCAGGAGCACGACCGTCCGCTCTTCGCTCGCATCCTCGGGCTCATACGCTCCGGCCGTTGGGACGTGGTCGGCGGCACGCTTTGCCAGCCCGACACGAACCTGCCGGCCACCGAGACGCTCAACCGCCATTTCACCGCCGGCCTCGACTACATGCGGAGGGAACTCGGCGTCCGTCCGCGCGTGGCCTGGGCGGCGGACTCCTTCGGACACAGTGCGGGCTGGCCCGAGATCTACGCCGCCGCCGGCATGGATTACTTCGCCTGCTCACGGCCCAACACCCGCGATTTGCCGCTCCCCTCGCCCGCCTTCTGGTGGGAAGGGCCCGGCGGGGGTCGCGTCCTCGCCTGGCGCCTCCCCGTCGGATGGTATGGGAGCGATCGCGACGAGATCGTGCGCCGGCTGGACTCGTTTCGCGCCGCCGCCGCGGACTCGCGCGCGGGCGAGAGGCGACACCGCGATCTCAACGAGTGCATGTCCGTAAGCGCGCGCGGGCGGGCTCCCGCGGAGTCCAGCTCCGCCTCGACGACAAACCCCTTCTCGGAAAAGACGGACTGCACGTCGCCACCTTCGACGATCCCTTCGGCACTTGGGGAAACCATGACGGCGAACGCGAGGCCGACGATATATCCACGGTTCTCGCGACATGGAGGGTGACACGCACCAAGGTCCTCGAAAAGGGCCCGCTGCGCGCCTCGCTCTGGGTCGAGCTTGCCTCCGGGGCCTCGCGCCTCGAGCTCACCTTCTTCCTCGGGCACGAGGCGCGTTTCGTTCGCGTGGAGGCACGGCTCCTCTGGGCCGAACGCGCCGCGCGCCTGAAGCTCATTTTCGGCGGCGCGGGCGACTCCGCCACCTTCGAGGTTCCAGGAGGCGAGGTCCTCAGACAGGCCACGGGCGAAGTGCCGGGCGGCCGCTGGGTGCGCGTCGAGAGCGGCTTCGTCTTCGCAAGCGACGGGCTCTACAACTTCGACCTCAAGGCCGGCGCCCTCCGCGCCACGGTGCTGCGCTCCGCGCCCTACGCCTGCAACCCGCCCGCCCCGGCGGCGGAGGCGCCGTGGCGGCCCCGCCTCAACCTGGGCGAGCACCGGTTCACCTTCGCGCTCGGCGCCCGCGGCGTCGATCCGCGGGAGCTCGCCACGCGACTCGAGCAGCCGCCGGCGGTGCTTTTCGCCCCGCCCCGCGAAGGCCCGCTGGGCCGCGCCGGCTCCCTGGCCTCGCTGTCGCCCGGGCCGCGCCTGCTCGCGCTAAAGCCCGCGACCGACGGCAAAGGCTGGATAATACGCATCCAAAATTTGGATACATCGGTCGCCCGACTCACCTGGCTCGGATCGAAAATCGCGCTTGGGAGGGGCAAACCCTTTGAGATCGCATCCTGGCGTCTCTTCCGTCGCGCCGGGAAGTGGACCGCCGGCCGCGTGACCACCGCCGAGGAGGAGCTTTCGCATCCGACGAGCAGAAGCACATCCTGAGACGGCCGAAGAGTTCCTCTCGGTCCACTCGTGAAAGCCCGCCGGCGACATGTCGCGCCGACGGGCCGCTGTGCGAGGAATGCCTCCGGCTACTCGAGGATCAGCGCAGCGATCTCCTCGGGGGCGAGCAGGCGCTTGTAGATCCGGATGTGGTCGAGCCGCCCCGGCCAATACTGCTCGCCGCTGTCGTTGCGCCCGAGATTGAAGGGCACGGTGTTGCCCAGATCCAGGCCCGCCCAATCGGCGATGTTGGCCGGTGTGCTTGTTGCGATTCCGTCCACGTAAACCACAAGCTGGCCGCCGCGGTCCACGTTCACCGCGAAGTGATGCCACATGTTCAGGCCGGAGTAGCGCACCGAGGCGTAGCGGCGGGTGGAGCCGTTGCCCAGGGATGCGACCACAGTCGTGTTGGAGGCCCAGACTGCATAGCCCTTCAGGGCGTCGCCGCCCGCACCCTTCGACAGCAGGCGCAGGTTTTCGGCCGGGTTGGCCGTCCGGTAGAACCAGCCGGAGATCGCGAAGTCGCCGGTGCCGATATCGAGGTCGGCGTGATCGGCGGCGGTGGCGTAGTGTTTCTCCACGTTGTTGAAAGACAGGGCGGAGCCGAACTTCCCTCCGCTCACGTAGCCGAGGCCGTTGTTCAGGGTGAGCGTGTTGGCCGCGCCAAGGCCGGCGCTGTCGTTGCCGTTGCCGTCCAGCGTCCAGCGCGCGTGGTCGTCGCTGGGGGCCCCGAGATAGACGAAGCGGACCGCGTCTGCGCGCACGGCCTTGCCGACGCCGCCGTCGGCGGTGAGCCGCACCCGACCGGTGCGTCCGGAGCGGAAGGTATGGCGGCCGAGTGTTTGCCAGGTGTCCGAGGGAGTCACCTGGTTCACCAAATACAGGGTGTCTCCGGTGGCGTGATACACGCGGTATTTGGCCGCGGTGCTGGCGTTCGCGTCGCTGGCCATTTTCCAGACTTGGACCTCGTAGTCGCCCGCGCGCGGCAGCACGGCGTGCCAGTCGGCGTATTGCGCGGCGCTGTTGGATTTGTTGTAGCGGCCGTCGCCCTTGTGGAGCTGGCCGATCGCGGTATCGACCCAACCACCGCCCACCTCCGTGTGGTCGATGGTGTGGTCGTCGGCGATGATGTCGGCGCGCGCGTCGAACTGGACCGGGAAATCATTGGTCAGCCCGATCTTCGCATACTCCATCTGCGCGGGGTCAAAGCCCGGCAACCAACTCACGTTGGACGTGGTTTGCGACGCGTTGACGTTGTCGCGAAACTGGGTGCCCTCCACCCAGGCGACGTGGACATTGGAGAAAACCTGGTCCACGGCCGAGTATGGGTGGTCCATGAAAATACCGTCCGGTTTGATGTCCAAGCTCGAGTCGTCGTTGTAGCCGCCGGAGATCAGCAGCTGTCGCCAGGTGTTGATGTTCCCGTCGTGGCCGAAAGCCGCGGTCGAGTTGCAGTGCGCGGCGTGCACGATGCCGGCGTCGCCGCTATCGGTGACCGTATCCATGGCGCGGATATACTCGAAGACGTTTCCCCGGGCGGGGTGATAGCCCCGGTCGGAAATGGTGTTGAGATTGCCATCCCACTCGGTCGAGCAATGCCCGCGCAGGCTTAACGCATAGCGCCCGGCGTTGAATATCTCGCAATGCGACACGGTCGTGTCGCTGACGCATTCGAGATAAACGCCCCCGCCGTGCGAACCGATGACGTATTCGGTGTAGTCGTGGATCTTGCAGTTGGTCACCACGTGGAACTCGCTCCTGGCGTTCGGATAGGTCGTGCGGTTGAGCGCGTTTTGCACCCAGATCCCTCCCGCGCCGCAGTTGCGGATGAGGCAGCCTTCGATCCGGTTGTGATGGTTGTCCTCCACCATGAGGACGCCGAAGGTGCCGAGGCGCTCGAGCAGACAGTCGCGAATCACGATGTTGTTGCTGTGGCGTAGGAACACCCCGGCGGAAGGATCGCTCCACGCGACCTCCCGGTCGCCCCCGTGCGGGATGGTCTCCGAAAGCGCGAGGCCCTCGAGCTTGATGTGGTGCACGTGCGCGCCGATCCCCGATCCTTTGAACTCGATCAAGCGCCGCGCGCCGGGAAGACGCACATCCCGGGTGTCGGGCGCGCCGCTCCTCGGATAGTAGTGGAGCCACCCGTTCGACGGATTGTAGAAGAACTCCCCCGGCGCGTCCAACAGCGCCAGGATGCCTTGGACGTAGTAGCGATCCGCGACGCCGGGGACGAAATGGTCTTTGGTGAAAGTGAGCATCCGGTTCACGGCGTCCACGCCCAAGAGCGGAACCGTCTGGATGCCCCAATCGGGCTTGGGCTTGGACGGATCGGAACTCGCCTTGTCGAACCACCACGAAAAGACCGACTGGCCGGTCAGGACCCAGGCCGAGGGATTGTAGTCGCCGGACTGATACTGAACCCAGGCGGTGCCGTTGCCATTGTCTCCGCCGGACTGGGTCAGTTTGTAGTCCCCCTTCGCCCCGGGATAGCGCGGGTTTTCCACGCGGTTGGGCGAACGGGCGAGGACCGCGAGTTTCCCGTCCTCATAGAGGGAGCGAATGGTCAGCCCCGTGCCGACGCTTTTCTTGTAGGTGTTCGGAAGGTCGCCGGCCTGCCAACCGGTGAGCCGCACTCCGCTCCGGATGCGCGCGGCGCCGGGACCATCGACGCTGCGATAGATGACGTGGCGGTTGTTGCTGCCGGAGTCCGCGACACCAAAGCTGATCGCGGAGGTCACGGGATAATCGCCGGCCTTGATGTTCACGACGATGTCGGCGGCCATGTTTTGGTTGAGGCCGTTCTGGCGGATGTGGTCGCGAGCCTTCTGGATCGTCAGCCATGGCTGCTGCTCGGTGCCGGGATTGCTGTTGCTGCCCGAGGGCGAGACCCAAAAGGGGCCCGCGGCGAAGCTGAGGCTGGCGGGGGTGAAGAACACGAGGGCGGACAACAAGGTCCACACTCGGCGTCTGCTCGGGGTGCGGGAAGACGTGGGGGTATGCATAAGGGAATTTTCCTGTTGGCCCGGCTCGTCGCCGGGCGGGGTTGGGGATGGGGTGGCGATCAAACATCCAGCCTTGCGGCCGATGGGAGGGGAACTGTGCGTGTTATCGTGGTTTCCGGGTGGTGAACGAGGGGTTGAGAAAACGAACAAAAATTGATCGATCAAAAATCTCGCCGCGGCGATTTCCGCTTGGGCCGAGATGACGCTCAGCGGGGCCGCGGCGACGAAGCGCGGGCGGGCGCGTCTCCCTCGCGGGCGACCGCGGCGTCGCGGACGCCGTCGGCGGCGTGGTTGCCGACCGCTTCGCTCACGCGGAGCGCGCGGTCATAGAGACGCAGCCCACGGAGCAGGGGCGACACTTGCGCGATCGCAGCTCCGTTGGCGTGGAGCAGCGTGGGGCTGAAGCGAGCCCAGCCAAACTGGCGCTCCTCGCCGCCGTCCTGCAGGTGCCCGTTCGCCACGACCAGGATCACCCGCGGGCCCCCGTCCACAATAATGGTCGCGCGCGCGTCGCCCGCCGGGAATGGATCGCTCAGCCAGCATACGCGCTGCCGCGAATCGCCCATGGAAAACTCCAGCCGGCGCCCGGCGCGGGTGCGCATCAGCAGGCCGGAGCCGTTGGCGTCGAAAGCATCCAACAGCGAAGTCTCCCCGCCGAAGGCCTCGTCGGCCACGCTGAAATCAAGGGAGAAGCCGGCGCGCGTGTCGCCGCAAGGATCGCCACCCTCGAGACGCCGCAGGCGGAAGGGTGAAAAAGCGGGCATGGCCAACTCGCCCGCCGGCCGCGCCGCATGCAGGACGAGCCCGCGCTCGGCGTGGACGGCCAGGCGATGCTGGTTCAGCAGCAACGCGATCAGATCGGCGGGGATCTCGTGCACGCGCGCGACCGTCTTTTGCGTCTCCGTCACCCACAGGCGTCCGTCCTCCTCGATGAGGTCGGGATAGCTCAGGCGCGCGAAGGGTTCGTCGTCGTAGAGCAGGATCTCCGGCTCGGACCAGACGAGGAGCTTGCCCTGCGGCGAATCGATCTCGCGCCCCGCGCACAGCCAGGCCGGGTTGCGATCCTGATAGGCCTCGCCGGCCAGCCAACGCGGTGCACGCGTCGGCACCGGCCCCCCGTGGTTGTGAAACCAATACAGGTAGCGCCCGCCGGAAATCCTCCAGACGAAGTTCGCCGCGCGCGGTTGTTTGAACGGACGCCCTCCCGGCGAGAAGCGCTTGAGGTCGGGCGGCGTCCAGGTGCGGCCTCCGTCGCGGCTGTAGCCGCATGCGGGATAGCCGCCGACGGTGCGATAGACGGTGTAGAGCGAACCGTCGTTCAACTCGACCAGCGAGTGTTCCTCCGCGACCCGGCCCATCCCCGGCGGCGGCCGCAGTCCCGCTTCGCCGTCGGGAAGCGTTTCCCAGACGATCTTCTCGGGGTCCGGCTCGGTGAGGAGATTTGCGCTGCGGAGAAACACGCCCTCGGACTGCGCGAAGAAACCGACACCCATCGCGCCCACCTTGGAATGCGGCAGGATCACGTTCCCGTCGGACAGGACAAGCGGCCGGCCGACGTTCCAGAAAAAGCGCAGGCTCTCGCCTCCATAGGGATTGCCCCGGTCGATTTCAAAAATGCGCACCGTAACATCGTAGCGGCGCGGCGACCAAGAGCGTCCATGGTCGTCGCTGAACTTGAAAACGTAATGCCCGAGCGAATCCACCCGCGAAAAAACCCCGCCGTCCTCCCGCAATACCTCGCGCACCCGGTCGGTGTTGTGATTGTAGAAGGCGTATATCCGGCCCGCGGGTGTCTTGAGCGCGACCGCATAGGAGGCCTCCGGCCCGTCCGCGGGCTCCAGCAGCACCGGCGCCTCCCACGTGCGACCATGGTCGGTGCTGCGCAACGACACCACCACCTGGCCGGGCTCCCCCTCATGGCCGACGCCGGTGGTGACCAGGCATACCCAGGAGCCGTCATCGGCGCGGACGACGTAGGGCTGGTCGCTGTAGTTGCGCGTGGGAATCACCAGTCCCTCGCCGGCACAACGGGGATCGACGAGCATCGGAGGAAAAGGGGCGGACATGGGAAACTGAGAGCAGGGGAAAATCAGTTCGTGCGATCGGCGAGCGCATGGTCCGGCACCGCCGCAACGGCCGCCGGATATTCGTGGCAGAGGTAGTAGGCGGCGGGCTCGTCTTCAATGAGCTTCGGGAACCGGTTCGCCCACGCGTCGATGAAGTTGTTGTCGCGCCAATCGTCGCACACCGAGGAAACCTCGCCGCTCACGGTGTAGCCCACCCCGTCGATCCGCAGCCCCGTGCCCTCCTCCGCCCAGAACTGATGGAAGGTGGAAGGCGGGATGCTCACGCTTTGCCCCGGACGCAGGCGCAGGCGATCCCCCGCCTCCACCGTCTTGGAGAAACCATCGATCGAAACCTGGATGCGGCCCGGCCCCGGCATGCCGTCCTCGCCGATGCGGTGGAGACACACGATCACGTTCCCTCCGCCACGGTTGATGATATCCTCGCGCTTTTTCAGGTGGTAGTGGATCGGCGAGCGCTGGCCCTCCGGCTCGATGAGGAGCTTCTCCGCGTAAGGCTTCGGGTAACGGCGATCCACGCCGCTGCCGTTGCGCAACGTGAACAAGGTCCGCCCAAGACGCTCGAACTGCGCGCCGCCGAAATCGGTGACATCCCAACCGAGCATGCAATCGCGCGCTTCGGCCGCCTCCTCGCCCACCAAGTGCCAACGCGCCGCAGGCCAATAGCCAAACTCGGGCAAGTGGACTCCCAAACGATCCAGAACGGTCAGCGCCGTCTTAATCGCGGCGTTGGCCTGTGATCGACTAAGCGGATTCGATCCAATTTTCGTCACGAATAAATTCGGATTCATCTGTTTTGATCGATCATGGATTACACTTAAATTCAACCATAAATATCGTTTTCTATTTTTTGACTTGTTTTGATCGAACACTTCACTCATGTTCGATCAAGAAGTCGATGCTCCAGCCCTCACCCCAGCTCGAAACGACCGCCGCCCGCGTGCAGCGCCAGCTGCATCAAGACATCGTAAGCGGCCGCATCCCTCCCGGCACCCGGCTCGTCCGGCGCGCCCTCGCCGGCACTTTCGGAGTCAGTCTGTCCACCATCGCCGAGGCGCTCAGCCGTCTCGATTCGGAAGGGCTGGTGGACCACGAGCCCCTGCTGGGCTCGCGGGTGCGCCCCTTCTCCGTCGAGACTTTGCGCGAGGAACAGGTTCTTCGCGAAGCCCTGGAGTGCCAGGCCGCCCGGCTCTGCGCCGACTCGGCCACGCGCCTGGAAATCGAGGGGCTGCGCGAGATGGCCGACCAGCTCGATCCGCACATCTCCCTCGCCCAGGCGGAAGACCACGAGGGCATGGAGCTCCACCTTCGCTTTCATCTCCGGCTCGCGGAGCTCGGGCGCGTGCCGGCGCTCACCAAGGAGATCTACCGCCTTTGGCACCGGCGCCTGATGTTTCTCAACTGGCTCTCCGCCGCCGCCCTGCCCGTGCCGCCCCGATGGCACCTGCGGCTCGTTGACGCGATCGCCACCCGCGATCCGCAGGCCGCCTCCGCCGCCATGCGCGAGCACGTCCGCTACGGAAGCGAGCATCAACGCGAAGCCATGCGCGCCCGCTTCTCCCCGCCTCCCCCCGACTACTCCCCCACCCTCATCCCAGCATCATCATGAAAAACACCAAAAAACCCCGCCTCACCCTCGCGATTGCCGCTCTTTCCGGCCTGTCGCTCGCCCCCGCGCTTCGCGCCGCCACCCCCGACGCGATCTACAACTGGACCCAGACCGGCTCCGGAATCTTCGATTTCCTCGACGCCGCAAACTGGTCCGCCGATCCCTCCTCCGTCACCACGAACGTCTTCATCAACATCGGCAACCGCACCACCGCCAACACCGTGAGCCACGGCTCCGGCACCACGTCCTTCACCGGCAACCTTCTGCTCGGCCTCACCAGCGGGCCCAACGTGCAGACGCTCGCGATCAGCGGCGGCGAACTCTCCGTCGCCTCCGTCGGCGCCGGATTCACCCCCACCACCTCCTTCACCGGCTACAACCTCAACGCCTCCAGCAGCACCGGCGGCAACGCCACCGTCCACAGCTCGGGAGTCGCGCTTCGCGTTCAGACCGGCGGCACCTTCTCCACCAACGGCTACGTCGCCAACGGCTCCGCCCAGACCTTCGTCGAGGGCGGCATCATGAACGTCAAAACCGCCGCGGGCTCCGAGCAGGTCCGCATGTCCGACAACTCGTCCATGACCGTCTCCGCCGGCACGCTCAACATCGGCCAGGCCTCCGGCGGCATCAACCCGCAGTTCATCGTCGGCGGCAGCAACGCCACCGACAATGCCTCGCTCACCGTCTCCGGCGGCGTGGTCAACCTCAACCCCGACGCCTCCAGCGTCAAAGGCAACCTCTCCATCGGCGCCCGCGGCGCCGGCACCGTCACCGTGTCCGGCGGCACCCTCAACGCCCGCAGCGCCATCGCCCTCAGCGGCGAACTCAACTTCAACAATTCGGCCAACGCCAACAACAGCACGCCCACCACCGGCACGATCACCCTGAGCTCCGGCGCGATCAACAACCACGGCGTCGTCAACCTCGGCAACAACAACTACGCCCGCAACTCCGTCGCCACCGTCACCATCTCCGGCGGCGCCTGGACCCACGCCTCCACCGCCACCGGCACGCGCGACTTCAACATCGGCGTTTACAGCCCCGCCACCGTCGCCCTCTCCGGCGGCTCCTTGACCGTCAGCGCCGCCGACCTCGTGATCGGCAAGGCCCTCGCCGTCGCCGTCACCGACAACACCGGCGGCACCAACGCGGCCGGCAACAGCGACCACGCCAGCGCCGACTTCACCCTCTCCGGCAACGGCGTCCTCTCCGTCGGCGGCACGATCCGCGGCTTCAACACGAGCGCCGTCGCCCTTCGCAACTTCAACTTCAACGGCGGCACCCTCATCGCCAACCAGATCAACATGACCAACATCGGCCGCGCCACCGGCGGCGTCTCCGGAGCCGCGACCGAGATGGTCGGCAGCCTCGTCAACAACGGCGGCGTCCTCTCCCTCGGCGGCAGCCAGGCCGGACGCACCGTGCTCACCGGCAACTACAACGTCGTCTCCGAGGACGCCCGCCTCGCCGTCAACCTCTTCGGCACCGCCGCCGCGACGCAGTTCCAGGACGGCATGTCCGGCAAATACAGCCAGCTCGTGGTCAACGGCACCGTCGCCCTCGACGGCCACCTCGACATCGCCCTCGGCGACTTCACCCCGACCATCGGCGACTTGTTCTTCGTGATCGCCAACGACGGCTCCGACTCGATCAGCGGCACCTTCGTCGGCCTCTCCCAAGGCTCCGTCTTCAGCGCGGCCGGCTACCACTGGACCATCGGCTACTCCGGCGATTCCGCCACGAACTCGTTCACCGGCGGCAACGACCTCGTCCTGCTCGCCACCGCGATCCCCGAGCCCGCCCACGCCGCCGCCGCGTTTGGCGCGCTCGCTCTCGCCGTCGGCGCGGCCCGCCGCCGCCGCCGCGCCTGATCGCCCTCCATCCGCCCCGGACGGCACGCAGGCGCGGGAACGGCACCGTTCCCGCGCCTGCTTCGTCTTCACCTCCTCCCGGCCTCCGCGCGGGCGCTCCCGCGCGCACGATTCCCTCCGCCTCCCGGCCCCCGCCCATGCCCCGCCGCCCAAGCCCCCCACCCCTCCGCCACGCCCGTTCCCTGGCCTTGGCGCTTCTGCCCCTGCTCGCCACCGAGGCGCGGGCGCTCTTCATCGCCGACTACGCGCCCGAGACAAACGACCGCTTCGCGTCCGGCTTCCTCACCCAACCCGTGGCCAACACCTCCGCGTCCTTCGTCGGCGCGGGCTACGACCTCTCCGGCGTCGGCTGGTATGCCGGCACGGGCATCGCCGGCGCCGGTCGCATCCGCAGCGTCACCCTGCTCACCCCGCTGCACATCATCCAGGCCCGCCACTACCCCGCCGACGCCGGCACCACCTTTCAGTTCCTTGGCTCCGACGGCCAACTCCGGACCAACACCATCACCGGCCATTCCGCCCCCATCGCCGACATCTCCCTCGGCACCTTCTCCGACACCTTCGCCAAAGCCGACAACGTCGCCGTTTACCGCGTGCTCGATGTCCGTGCCGGCCCCCTTTCCCGCGACCTGGGCGGACTGCCGCTCCTCGTTTACGGCAGCCAGGCCAACGGCATCGGCCCTCGCGTCGCCCTCGCGACCGGCATCCCCCCCCAATACATCTCCCTGGCCAGCATCCAAAATTGGAGCGGCGCCAACGGAGTCTCGACCTACTGGGAAGCCGGCGACTCCGGCGGCCCCGCCTTCGTGCGCTACACCGCGCCCGACGGCGCCAGCACCCTCACGTTCGCGGGCGGAGCCTATGTGCCCTCCGGCTTCAGCACCCTCCTTCCTCAAGACCGCTTCTCCTGGTCGCCCCCGCCCATCCTCAACGCACTCACCAAACCCGACGGCTACGCGCTCACCTGGACGATCTACGACAACCCCGCCGACACCGTTCGCACCGCCCCGCAGTGGACCGGCGCCGCCTCCGCGCTCCTCTCGGACACGGACAACTGGAGCCAGAGCGGCGCGCCCGCCGACCTCTCCGTCCTCTTCGACGCCTCCGCCGCCAACGGCGTCACCGCGCTCAACCTCGACGGGAACCTCGTCCTCCGCGGCGCCCTCTTCAAATCCTCCGCCTCGCCCGCCGGCTTCACCCTTTCCGGCACCGGCACGCTCACCCTCGGCTACATCGGCCTCCGCAACGAGTCCTCCGCCACCCAGACCTTCCACGTCCCCGTCGTCCTCGGCGATTCGCAAAACTGGGAAGCTGCCCGCGGCGACCTCGTCTTCAACGCCCCCATCGACACAAGCTCCGCCGCCCACCTCCTCGTCGTCGGCGGCGACCACGACACGACCCTGAACGCGCCCCTCTTCGGAGCCGGCGCGCTCGCCAAGGCCGACTCCGGCACGCTCACCCTCAACGCCGTCAACACCTACTCCGGCAAGACCTGGATTCACGGCGGCGTGCTCCGCCTCGGCGTCGGCGGCGCCCTGCCCGCCTCCGCCGAGATCCTCTTCGACACCACCAATCCCGCCGCCCTCGACCTCGACGGCCACGCCCAGACCCTCTCCGGCCTGCGCTCCACCCGAGGCGGTTCCGGCGAGGTCCGGCTCGGCGGCGCCACGCTCACCCTCGCCCTCGCCGACACCAACACCTTCGCCGGCGCCATCACCGGCTCCGGCACCCTCGCGCTCACCGGCGCCCTCCGCCTCGGCTCCTCCGCCGCCCTCTCAGCCTCCACCAACGTCGCGCTCGCCGGCGGCGTCCTCGAACTCGGCGTCGCCGACTACTCCGCCACGCTCGGCTCCGGCGCGGGCCAGCTGCGCTTCAACGGCGGCGGCGGCTTCAGCGCCCACGGCGCCCCACGCTCCGTCACCCTGAACGGAGGCGCCCCCTTGGTCTGGGCCCAGGCGAATTTCGTGAAGAGCGGATCGAGCCTTCAGTTCTCCTCGCCCGGTTCCGACGCCACCGTGACGCTCACCAACGATCTCGTCCTCGGCACGAGCGGCACCAACACCCGAAACGTTTTCACCGAAAACGGCTCCGCCGCCGTGGACGCGCGCCTCTCCGGAAACATCTCCGACGGCGCCGGCACCTTCACCCTCGCCAAATTTGGCCCCGGCACCCTCGAACTCACCGGCGCCAACACCTACAAGGGCGCCACCTTCATCGGCGGCGGCGCCCTCCGCCTCGGCTCTTCCTCCGCCCTGCCCGCAACCTCCAACATCGTGCTCGCCGGCGGCGTCCTTGAACTCGGCGTCGCCGACTACTCCGGCACCCTCGGCTCCGGCGCCGGGCAACTCCGCTTTGCCGGCGAGGGCGGCTTCAGCGCCGCCGGCGCGAACCGCGGCGTCAACCTCGGCGGCGCAGCCACCCCGCGGACGCTCGCCTGGGGCGAGGCCGACTTCGTCTCCGCCATCCACAGCCTCGTGCTCTCCTCCCCCGGCTCCGACTCCACCGTCGATTTCCGCAACCCCCTCGTCCTCGGCTCCGCCGGCTCCGGCACGCGCACCATCCGCGTGGACAACGGCACGGCCTCCATCGACGCCCGCCTCAGCGGCGACCTCACCCAGACCGGCGGCGTGTTCGGCATGACCAAAAGCGGCGCCGGCACTCTCGAGCTGACCGGAACCAACACCTACGCCGGAGCCACCACCGTCGGCGGCGGCGCCCTGCGGCTCTCCTCCGCCGGCGCCCTGCCCTCCGCCGGCAACGTCGTCCTCGCCGGAGGCATGCTCGAACTCGCGCACGGCGACTACACCGCCTCCCTCGGCTCCGGCGCCGGACAACTCCGCTTCACCGCCACCGGCGGCTTCGCCGCGGTCGGCGCAGATCGAAACGTCAACCTCGGCGGCTTGGCCGATCCCGCCGCCGTGACCTGGGGCGCCGGCGACTTCGTCCCCTCCGGCTCCTCGCTTTTGCTCTCCTCCCCGGGCGCCGACGCCACCCTCACCCTCCGCAACCCCATCCTCCTCGGCACCACCGGCGGCGCCTCGCGCACCCTCCACGTTGAGGATGGCTCCGCCGCCATCGACGCGCGCCTCCCCGGCTCGCTTTCCCACGGGGCCGGCACCTTCGGCATCACCAAAACAGGCGCCGGCACCCTCGAACTCGCCGGCGTCAACACCTACGGCGGCTACACCAACATCAACGGCGGCGTGCTCCGCGTCGCCACCGCCGACGCCCTCTCGCCCAACACCCGCTTCGCGCTCCGCGGAGGCGGCGTCCTCGAACTCGCTTACGGAGACTTCGCGGCCCCGCTCGGCGGCTCCAACCCGGGGCTGATCCTGCTCGATGGGAACGGCGGCTTCAGCGCCGCCGGCGCGACCCGCACCGTCACCCTCAACGGCGGCGCCGCCATCCACTGGGGCGCGCCCACCGGCATCCCGCTCAACGTCGAGCTTATCTTCTCCTCAAAAAGCGCCGACGCCACCGTCATATTCGCAAATCCCCTACAGATGATCAACGCCGGCCCGGTCCACCGCGTCGTCCGCGTGCACGACGGCGCGGCCGCCGTCGACGCGCGCATGAGCGGCCTGATCAGCCAGGTGGACGGCACCTACGGCCTCCAAAAACTTGGCGGCGGCTCCCTCGAGCTCACCGCCGCCAACACCTACCGCGGCCCGACTCTCGTCCAGGCCGGAGCTCTTCTCGTCCATGGCGACCAGATCTCGGCCGTTGGCGTATGTCGCGTTTCCCCCGGCGCCACGCTCGGCGGACTCGGTCGCCTCGGCGGCGATCTCGTTTTCGAGGCGGGCTCCCGCCTCGCGCTCGCCACCCGCGCGGGCGTTAGCGGTGGCCCGCGCGTCGGCGGCTCGGTCGCCTTCCTCGGCGCGGTGACCGTCACCGCGGATTTTTTCGGCGGCGCTCTCGCCCCCGGCGCCTACACCTTGCTCACCGCCTCCGGCGGTTTCGTCGGCGCTGCCGACCTCCGATGGTCGCCTCCCGCCGGCTCGGACCTTCGCGCCTCCTTCGATTTTTCCGAGCCCGGCCGCATCCGGCTTCTCCTCACGGAGCCGACGCTCCTCGACCGGTGGCGAGCGGAACATTTCGGCGAGGCCGCCTCGACCGAGTTGGCCGCGGACCTGGCCGACCCCGACAACGACAACCTGCCGAACCTTCTCGAATATGCGCTCTCCGCAGATCCGCTCGTCGCGGACGCCGACGTCTTGCCTACGGTTTCCATCACCGACGAGCGCCTGCGTCTGACCTTCACCCGAATCGCCGACCCCGCCCTCCTCTACGAAGTCCAGGCAAGCGGCGACCTCGCCTCCTGGACTACGATCTGGAGCAGCACCGGCCCCCAAAACATCGCCGCCGTGGTCTCCGTGGACGATGTCGATCCGCTCGCCGCCCATGTTCGACGCTTCCTCCGTCTCCGGGTCGCCCGGTGAATCATCGCCGCACTGCGTGGGGGCTCGCGCAGAACAAGCAATCCGCCGCCGCCCGGCTTGATGACCGCCTATGTTCGCAAAGCTTCCGGGGTATCGGACGCTGCTAGTCTTGGTGCTGCCGGTCTTCGCCGTGATCGCGGCGGGCGCGGGCGCGCGGCGCCTCGGCTGGCTCAAGCCCGAGGCGGACGAGAGCCTGCTCAAGCTCGACCTCCACGGACAACACCGCCGGCCCGGCGCGTTCGCAGACCCTCCTTGCAGTTCGCCTTGGCCATACCTGAGGGAATCAATCGCTCCAGCCACGTGAAACGTCTGCTCATGGCATGGGCTGATCGAGACCCCTCTGCCGCTTTGGCCTGGATGCGCGCTCAGACCGACTCGGACGTCACATCCGCTGCCAACGGCGTCAACGGGCGATTCTCGCCGCCATCGCGCGTGACGAACCCGCCACCGCGGTCGCGGAGTGGGCCTCCTTGCCCGACACAAGAAGTAAGCGGACTGCCCTCGACCCACTCGTCAACGCCTGGGGGCGCATCGATCCGGAAGCGGCTCTGAAATGGGTGATGAAGGAAGAGGTCGGCAGGGCCGCAGACGTCCGTAGCTTGGTGCGCACCGATCTATTCCACGCGTGGTCGAGAAAAGATCCGGAGGGCGCGCTCCGGTGGGCGGAAACCTGGGCCAAAACGCGCCAGCCCGCCGATCGCAACATGGCCGATGTCTATCTCGACACGCTCGCCGGCAACGGAAGCGAACGAGTGGACCGCGCCTCCGCCGCCAACCTCTACGCCAAGATCGAAGACGGTGCGATTCGCACAAGAATGCTCACCAAGCACGTCCGCGAATGGCTGACCCACGACGACGCCGCGGCCCGCACTTGGCTCGAGTCCAACAACACGCTGACACCCGACCAAGCGGCGGCCCTGCTCGCTCCCATCCGATAACTGCTCCGCGTCAGCCGCGGCCAATCCGCCATGCGATCGCGTCCTTGTCCGCGATCTTCGCTCCGCACTTCGCCGGCGTGCATGTCGCCATGACGGCAGCCGTGGCTGCGCTGATTCAGAAGTCAGTGGACCATCCCGACCACGGCAATGACTGGAAAGGCGTTTGGCATGACGTGCTCTGGATGTCCCGCGTTGCCCCGATGCAAGCTCTTCCCGTCGGGCGTCTGTTCATAGTGGTTATCACCTGCACCGGCCGGAAACGCCTCCACACCCTGCGGCTCAGGTCCACCCCGGCGGCCGGGGCGAACCCTGTGCAACGACCATGCTCCCCCGAGGAAGATTGACGATGCGCCACCGGTAGTGTCTCCGGAGTTCAGCAAAAAGGGCGGGTCATGGTAGGTGGTTGGGAGACGAAACCTAAACCACCGTAAGGAGAGACAAGCCATGACCCGCCCGAAGCGGAACGATGAGACGATCAACGTGACGAAACAAGAA
>JAUWBD010000130.1 GCA_030605125.1 Verrucomicrobiota bacterium
GCGCCGAGCGCGCCGAGCAAGCCGATCTCGCGGGTCTTGCGCACCACGGCGATGAGGAGCGAGGAAGCCACGGAGAAGGCGGCCACGACGATGATGAAGAGCAGGAGAAAGAAGATCATGTTCTTCTCGAGCTGGAGCACGAAGAGGAACTCGTGGTTGGCATCCATCCACGACTTGGCCATGCCGTCCACGGGCAGCACGCGGTTGATTTCGCGGGCGACGCGGTCGGGGTCGGCGCCGGGGGCGAGCTTGACGTTCACCCCGTGCACGGCGCGGCCGAGGCCGTAGAGTTCCTGCATGGTGCGCAGGGTCACGATGACCACGCTGCTATCGAGCTGCTGGTGGCCGATCTCGAAGATGCCGCAAACCTCGAGTTCGCGCGGCATGAGCACCTCGTCGGCCTGGAGTTTCTCGAGCAGGAGAGGTGAATAGACCTGCACTTTGTCGCCGAGGCGCGCGCCGACGCCGCGGGCGAGCTGGGAGCTGAGGATCATGCGGTCGTCGTCGAGCTCGTCGAAGCCGTCGGAGGGGTAAACGTATTTGCGGATCGGCACCACCTCGTCCACCCGATCCATGTCCACGCCTTGAATCGCGGGAAAGGCCGGCTGGCGGTCGCGTTTGATCATCACGACGCCCTCGGCGAAAGGCGTGGCGGCGACGACGCCCTTCACGGTTTTCACCGACTCGATCACCGCGCCGGGATTTTCCATCAGCCCGGCCGCGCGCACCTGCACCTCGCCCTGGGTGTGCACGATCATGTTGCGGATCTCGCGGCCGAAGCCGCCCATCACCGAGATCGAGACGATCAGGAGCGTGACACCGAGCGCCACGCCGAGGATCGAGATGAACGTGAAGAAGGGAAAGCGCCGCCCGGTCGGGAAGAGCTGCTTCAGCGCGAGGTAGAGCGGCCAACTCATGCGAAGAATAATTTAACCACGGAGGGCACGGAGGACACGGAGAAGAAAACCTGCTTGCTCCCGCTATGGTCGGTCTCCGTGGCCTCCGTGTTCTCCGTGGTTAAAACCTTAGCCGGCGGTGTTGCGCAGCTGGGGGAAGAGGATCACGTCGCGGATGCTCTCCGCGCCGGTGAGGAGGATGGCGAGGCGGTCGATGCCGATGCCCATGCCACCGGCGGGCGGCATGCCGTGCTCGAGGGCGAGCAGGAAGTCGTGGTCCACCTTCTGCTGCTCCTCGCCGGCCTGCGCCTCGAACATCGCGCGCTGCACGTCGGGATCGTTTTGCTCCGAGTAGGCGGGCGCGATCTCCATGCCGCCGATGATGAGCTCAAACACGTCGATCGTGCTCGAGTCGTCGGCGGTGATCTTGGCCAGCGGGCACAGCTCCTTGGGCAGGTGCGTGACGAATGTCGGCTGGATGAGATTCGGCTCGATGAGCTTGCCGAAGATCTCGTTGGTCAGCTCGAAGTCCTCCCACTTGGCGTCGGCGAAGAGGCCGAGCTTTTGCACGCCGGCGATCTTCTCCTCCTTCGAGCGCGAGAACCACTGCGGGTCGCCGGTCTTCTCGATGATGAGGTCCTTGTATTTCACCTCGCGCCACTCGGCGCCGAAATCGATCCACTCGCCCGAGGCGGCGTGCTTGATCCGCATGCTGGGGCGCGTGATCGCGCTCTCGCCCTCCCCTTCCGTCTCGGTGGGCTTCACCACGTCGCGCACGAGGTGGCGCAGGAGGTCCTGCACGAGCGTCATCATGCCGCGGTAGTCGCTGTAGGCTTGGTAAACCTCGAGCATGGTGAACTCGGGGTTGTGGCGGCGCGAGATGCCCTCGTTGCGGAAGTTGCGGCCGATCTCGAAGACGCGGTCGTAGCCGGCCACGAGCATGCGCTTGAGGTAAAGCTCGAGCGAGATGCGGAGCACGAAGTCGGTGTTGAGCGCGTTGTGGTGCGTCTGGAAGGGACGCGCGGCGGCACCGCCGGCGACGGACTGGAGCACGGGCGTCTCGACCTCGAGGAACTGGCGATCTTCGAGGAAGCGGCGCACGGCGCTCACGATGCGCGCGCGCGTCATGAGGCGGTGGCGGCTCTCCTGATTGACGATCAGGTCGAGGTAGCGCTGGCGGTAAACCTGCTCGGCATCGCTCAGGCCGTGCCACTTCTCGGGCAGCGGGCGGAGGGCCTTGGACACGAGCGTGAAGGCGTCCACGCGCACCGTGATCTCGCCGGTCTTGGTTTTGAAGAGCGGGCCGGTGACGCCGATGATGTCGCCGAGGTCGAGCTGCTTCTTGAAGACGGTGTAGCGCTCCTCGCCGAGCACGTCCTTGCGGAAGTAGAGCTGAATCTGCCCCTGCTGGTCTTGAATTTTTACGAAGGAGCTGCCGCCCTGGACACGGAAGGTGACGAGGCGGCCGGCGACGGTGACGGGGGTGGCGTAGTCCTGGCCGTCCACGTGGAGGGCCTTGGCGTCCTGGGAGAAGTGGGTGGTGGCGACGTTGGCCCGGAAAGGGTCGAAGCCGGCGGCGCGCAGCTCGGCGAGCTTTTGGCGGCGGACGGCGTGTTGGTCGTGGGAAATGTCGGGCACGGAGTCGCTCATGGAAACCGGCCAACGTGTAAGGCGGCGGAGTCCCGGGCAAACGGAAAGACGGCGGCGCCAAGTGCGCGATCCGAACGCGAAAACGCCAACACACAGGTGTCTCCATGCGCCAAAATTCCTGCTTGCACCCACCTACGCAAAACCACCCCCTTCCGCCATTATGCGCGTTTTTGTTCGTCTGCTGCCCGTCCTCGCCCTCTTCGCGCCGCTCCACGCCGAAGAGTCGGAACAAGTTTATGTGATGGAGGCGCACGTCGCGATCACCGCGACGGCCTTGATCGACGGTCCCGAGACACTCAGCATCCGGGCGGACGAAGAAACGGTCCGCGCCCGGCGCGTGTCGATGCGCATGACCAACACCGATGTGCTCGACGCGCTGGTGGATGCCGACGTGATCCCGGAACGGCGAGGCTGGCAGATCATCGCGCTCTGGGCCCGGTGGTCCGGCGAAGGCGAATCCTACCGGCTCTTCGCGCGCCATCACCTCAACCGAAGCGATCTTCGCCCAATCCCGCAGGAGATCCTGAGCTTCGAGTTCTTGGACTCCATCAAAGCGCGGCGGCTCATGCTCGACACGGACGACACCATCCGGAGCGGTCGCGAGGAGTTTTGGGTGCACGCGCGGCTCTCCCTGCCTGCCACGGATGATGCTCGCGGCGTCGCGCTCGGCATCGCGACCGGAGCGGGAACGCACACGCGTTTCGCAGAGATCGTTGGCACCCGCTTTGCGCCGATGGCGATGTCCTTCCGCGGCGTGGGCGCGTGGGAGCAGGGGACCGAGGAAGGCGAGGACGGCATCCTTCAGGCGCGCCTGAACTTCGGCGCCAGCCGTGCCGTCGCCGTCCCGGCCTCCCTGATCCCGACCGGCCCCGACGATGATGGCCCCGGGTTCAGCGGCTCGGGCACTTTGGTGGTCGGTGGCGGCGGCACGATCCTGAGTGGCGGCGTGCTGGCCATGGGCAATCAGGTGCTGGTGATGCCGGGAGCCACGCTCAGCACGGGAAACCTGCAGATCACCATCGGCAGCCAGATGACCTTCGCCTTCACGTTCTTCGACACGCTGGACCTCAACAACCTGCCGCCCGGCTTCCTCCTTGCCGACGGGGTGCTCACCTTCACGGCCGAACCCTGACACGAGACCCGCCCTCCCCGCCCGCTCACCCTCTCTCCGCTAAACCTCTCCATGCACCGTCGTCTCGCTTTCCTCCTCACCGCCGCGCTCACCGTCTGGGGCCTGCCCGCCACCCGGGCCGCCACGAACCCCGCGCCCGCCTTCGACTACTTCTGCCCCGCCGTTTATGAGCAGGTGATCACGCGGGAGCTGCCCGCCACTCGCCAGGCGCAAGTGCTCGCCAACGCCACCGTCAAGGAGCGGACCGGCAACCGGGAACTGCTGGACGCGGTGGTCGCCGATCACGGCGGCAAGCGCGGGGACTGGCGCCTCGTCGCGCACGGCGACGGCGAAACTTTTCGCTCCATCGGAGATCTCGCGCTGGCGGCGCGCCACAAAGACGGCCGCATCGTGCCGGTCCCCACGATCAGCCTCGCCGAGCTCAGCATCACCGCGGCGGGGGCGAGCACCTACACGGTGAAGCGCAAACGCGACGGAGATCTGCTCTCTTCCACCCTGGACACGAAGTCGGTCGTGATTTGCACGGAAGAAAACGCTCTTGGCGCCCACCAGATGACGGGGCAGCTCGAATCGGTGATCACCTTCGGCCCGGTCGGCGTGGGGAAGCAGAAGGTGCGCGCGCATCGTCCAACCCGCGCCAAGCTCACTCTCGCGGGCTCGGTGACTTCGCCCGAGGGCGTCGCCATCGCCGAGATCACGCTGACACTGCGGCCGGCGCTGGTGCGCGTCCGGCCGCAGGCCGAGAGCACGGCCGGGGATAGCTGATCCCTCCGAGAGCAAGGGTGACGGCCAGCCGTTGAATCCGGACGCCGGGCCGGCGTCCGGACAGGGCTGCCAGCCCGCCTCACGCCGCCCGCAAGGCGCCGGAGGCCTGCTCGTCGAGGAAGCTCCGGTAGGTCTTCTCGATGCCTTCGCGCAGGCCGATCTTCGCGCGCCAGCCGAGGGCGGCGAGTTTCGACACGTCCATCAACTTGCGCGGCGTGCCGTCGGGCTTGGAAGCATCCCACGTGATCTTGCCGGCGTAGCCGACCACGGAGGCGACCGTCTCGGTGAGCTCCTTGATCGTCACGTCCGTGCCGGTGCCGAGGTTGATCCAGTCGGGCGGGTTCTCGAGGCCGAGGAGGAAGGCGCAGCCGTCGGCGAGGTCGTCCACATGGAGGAACTCGCGCATCGGCCGGCCCGTGCCCCAGGCCACGACCTCGGGCGCGCCGGCGAGTTTCGCCTCGTGGAAACGGCGTATCAGCGCGGGCAATACATGCGAGTTGGTCGGGTGGTAGTTATCGCCGGGCCCGTAGAGGTTGGTGGGCATGGCGGAGTGGAACATCACGCCGTATTGCTTGCGGTAATACTGGGCGAGCTTGAGGCCGGCGATCTTGGCGATGGCGTAGGCCTCGTTGGTGGGCTCGAGGGCGCTGGTGAGCAGGCAGTCCTCGGTCATCGGCTGGGGCGCGTGCTTCGGGTAGATGCAGGAGCTGCCGAGGAAAAGGAGCCGCTTCACGCCGGCGCGATACGCGCCGTCGATGCAGGCGGTGGCGATGGCGAGGTTGTCGAGGAGGAACTCGGCCGGGTAGGTGTTGTTGGCGTGGATACCGCCGACCTTGGCGGCGGCGACGATCACGGCGTCGGGTTTTTCCGCGGCGTAGAAGGCGCGCACGGCGGCCTGGTCGGCGAGGTCGAGTTCGCGGCGGGTGCGCAGGACGAGGGACACTCCGGGCTGGGCGGAGAAGCGGCGCACGAGGGCCGAGCCGACCATGCCCTGGTGTCCGGCGATGTGAAGTTTCATGGCGGGAAAGGGGGAGTCGAGGAGTCGAAGGGACGAGGAGTCGAGGAGCTGGAGGCTTGGAGCTAGGAGCAGGAGGGCGGCGCAAGGGATGGGACCTTGATGAGCCAAGAGTCGAAGGGTCGACGCTTGAGGAACCGGAAGCCGAAAGGCGGATTTACACGCTCCTCGACTTCTCGGCTCCTCGACTCCTCGGCATCTTGATGGTGGCTTCTCGACCAGCGAGCGAAGCGCGCCCGCCTCAGGCGGCGAGGCCGGCGATCTTGGGGAGCTTGGCGATCTGGGCCTCGCGCTCGGCGAGCTTGAGGTCGTGGTCCACCATGATCTTCACCAGCTCCTTGAAGCGCACCTTGGGCTCCCAACCGAGCTGCTTCTTGGCCTTGGCGGGGTCGCCGATGAGCAGGTCCACCTCGGCCGGGCGCTCGTAGCGGGCGTCGTATTTGACGTATTTCTCCCAGTCGAGGCCGAGGTGCTGGAAGGTTTCCTGGCAAAACTCGCGCACGGTGTGGAGCTCGTTGGTCGCCACGACGTAGTCGTCGGGTTTGTCCTGCTGGAGCATGAGCCACATCATCTCGACGTATTCCTTGGCGTAGCCCCAGTCGCGCTTGGCGTCGATGTTGCCCAGGTAGAGGTGGTCCTGGAGGCCCATCTTGATGTGGGTGGCGGCGCGGGTGATCTTGCGGGTCACGAAGGTCTCGCCGCGGCGCTCGCTCTCGTGGTTGAACAAGATGCCGTTGGAGGCGTGCAGGTTGTAGGATTCGCGGTAGTTCACCGTGAGCCAGTAGGCGTAAACCTTGGCGCAGCCGTAGGGCGAGCGGGGCCAGAAGGGCGTCTTCTCGGTCTGCGGGATCTCCTGCACCTTGCCGAACATCTCGGAGGAGGAGGCCTGGTAGAAGCGGACCTTGTTCACGAGGCCGGCCTCGCGGATCGCCTCGAGGATGCGGAGGGCGCCGAGGCCATCGACATCGCCGGTGTATTCGGGGATGTCGAAGGAGACGCGGACGTGCGACTGGGCGCCGAGGTTGTAGATCTCGTCGGGCTTGAGATCGTAGAGCAGCTTCACCATCTGCACCGAATCGGCGAGGTCGCCGTAGTGGAGGAAGAGGCGGGCCTTGTCGAAGTGGGGGTCCTGGTAGATGTGGTCGATGCGCGCGGTGTTGAAGGTGGAGGCGCGGCGCACGATGCCGTGGACCTCGTAGCCTTTGTTGAGGAGGAGTTCGGCGAGGTAGGAACCGTCTTGGCCGGTGATGCCGGTGATGAGCGCTTTTTTCATGGGAGGTGTCGTCGGGTTCGTAGTGAGGGGAGACGAGCAGGTTGCGCCGATCCGCCAACGGATAACAAGCTGCTTATTTTTGCATTACATGCCCTGCATTGACCATAATCCTGGGCCGAGGCCGGGGCTTGCGCCGGGGGGCGCGGCGGCGCAGCGTGCGGCATGCAAGTGGTGTTATTCGCGGCGCAGTCGGTGGATGGGTGGATCACGCGGCAGGGGGAGCCGGGCGATGCCTTCGCGTCCGAGGCGGATAAAACGCATTTTCGCGCCGCGATCCGCGCCTGCGACGCCTGCGTGATGGGCGCCAAAACCTACGAGGTCTCAAAGGAGCGCATGAGCCCGAAAACCTTCCCCTCGCTGCGCCGCGTGATCTGGACGCGCCGGCCCGAGGCCCGGGCGGCGGAGGTGGTGCCGGGCGTGCTGGAGTTTACCGCCGAGAGTCCGGCCGAGACGGTGGCGCGGCTCCGCTCCGACGGCCGAAAACGCTGCGCCGTGCTCGGCGGGGGCGAGGTCAACGCGGCCTGGCTCGCGGCCGGCCTCGTGGACGAGCTGTGCCTCACGGTCGAATCGCGCCTCTTCGGGAGCGGCACGCCCTTGGTGGCGACGGTCGGCGGCGGCGCGGATCCCGGCGCGACGCTCGATGTGGCGCTGGAGTTGATCGAGGCGCGCGTGCTTGCGGCGGGCGGCCCGGTGTTGCTGCGTTACGCGGTGAAACGATGAGCGACAGCCACGACCACACGAACCTCCGTTTTTGGGCCGCCCGAGTGGCCGGATTTTTCCTCACCGTGCTCGGGCTCTGCGCGCTGGGCGGTTTGCTCGGCGGGATCGTGTTTCCGCTCGCGGGGCGACTCGCCGGCGCTCACTCGAGCCACGAAAGCATGGTCGTGGCAGGAGTGAAGAGCGGCGCCTTCATCTTCATGGTCTGGGCTCCCGGCGTGGCGCTCGTGCGCGAGTTCATCCGCGGCGCGAAGGCGCGACGGGGCTCGCCGACCGAGAACGCCTAGGAGCCTAGACGGCCGCCCCCTCACACCGCTCGCCGCACCGGCGCCCGGAAAAGCGCCGCGTCGATGATCGACCAGAGGTGGATGATCCACCCGAGCAGGAACCACCACAGGAAGCCTGCGAGGAGAAACATGATCAGCGCCTTGAACACGCGCCCCTGAAGCAGCTGCCCCAGGCCGGGGATGAAAAAGCTGGCGAGGGCGGCGATGACATTACCGGCGGAACCTTGGGCGGCGCTCATGCCGACACCGATCGCCCGTCGGCGGACGCGCGCAAACCGACGCCGCGCCTCCCGCGCTTTCCCCCACGGCGGCCCCGGAACCGGCCCCGCCCTGCTCCGCCGCAGACACCACCACTCCTCACGAGGATGTCACACGCGCGCCACGCGTCCGTAACATTGGCCTGCGAGTTTGTGACGGTCGCCCGCGACGCCCCGCGCTCCGCGCCGCGACCCAAACCACACAAACCACCATGCTCAACCGATCCTCCCTTTCGCGCCTCGCTCTTGGCGCGGCCATCCTCGCCGGCTCCGCCTCCCTCTCGCAGGCCCAGGACAGCGGCCCCCTCATCGACGCCCTCGTCCGCAAGGGCATCCTCACCGACCAGGAAGGCGAAGAGCTTCGCGCCGAGCTCGTCCGCGACTTCGGCACCACCTCGCCCGGCAAGCTCGACATCTCCTCCGGCGTCACCCGCCTCCGCCTCTCCGGCGACGCCCGCGTCCGCTACCAATACGACAATCTCCAGGCCGACCCCGTCGGCGACGCCAACAGCCGCGACCGCAACCGCTATCGTTACCGCGTCCGCTTCGGCGCCCTCGCCGACCTCGGCCCGAAGTGGAGCGTCGGCTTCCGCCTCGAGACCCAGGAGAGCGCCACCTCGACCAACGCCGACCTCGGCGGCGGCACCGACAACTTCTCCAAGGCCAACGACACCGTCTATTTCGGCCAGGCCTTCATCAACTACAAGGACGACAACTTCCTCGTCTTCGACTCCGTGGACTTCCGCGCCGGCAAGCTCCCGCACAAATTCTTCACCCCCGGCGTCAACGGCTTCTGGATCGACTCCGACATCAACTTCGAAGGCCTCGCCGAGGAGGTCGTGTTCAACGACGTCGGCTTCGCCGGCTCCACGCTCGCCCTCCGCGCCGGCCAGTTCGTCCTCAACAACAACGCCGGCGCCTCCTCCGCCACCCCCGCCACCGCGACCAACCGCTCCGTCGATCCCTCCCTCCTCCACATCCTCCAGGCGGAATACGCCGCCAAGTCGTTCAAGATCGCGCCCACCTTCGTGACCTTCGGCGCCCCGAGCGACTACGACCGCGGCTACACCGCCGCCCAGTCCCGCAACGACTCGCTCTACTACAGCGATCTCCGCGCCCTCCTCGTGCCCGTCGAATACGCCTTCAAGATCCACGGCACCCCCGCCGCCATCTACGGCACCTACGGCCACAACTTCGCCGCCGACGACCGCTCCGCCCGCCTCGCCCAGGGCGTCTCCGTGGACGATGACGCCAAGCTCTACAACCTCGGCGTGCGCTACGGCCAGAATCGCAACGCGGGCGACTACCAGCTCGTCGGCGAATACCGCCACGTCGGCAACGGCGCCTTCAGCTCCATCCTCCTCGACTCCGACTTCGCGGGCGGCGGCCTCAACGCCTCCGGCTTCATCCTCTCCGGCAGCTACAGCTGGACGCCCTCCATCATGTCCACCGTGACCTACTTCCGCTCCACCAACAACGACCGCATCACCACCCCGGGCTACAACTCCAACTTCAGCGAGGCCCAGGTGCTCCAGATCGACCTCTCCGCCCGCTTCTGAGGCGCCGCCACTGTCACCCAAAAGTCACACCGCGATCACCCGAAACCTGTATCCTGAACAAGAACTCGACCCATGAAGAAAATCCTCCTCACCGCCGCCGCCCTCCTCGCGAGCGTCGCCACCGCCTCCGCCCAAAAGCTGGTCATCAAGGGCTCCGACACCCTCGGCGCCAAGCTCGTGCCCATGCTCGCCGAAGAGTATCGCGCCGCCAACCCCGGCGTCTCCTTCGAGATCGCCGCCGAGGGCTCCACCACCGGCATCACCGCCATCACCTCCGGCACCGCCGATATCGGCATGTCCTCCCGCCGCGCCCGCGCCACCGAGATCTCCGCCGCCGCCGCCCGCAACGTGCAGATGAAGCCCCTCATCGTGTGCTTCGACGGAATGGCCGTGATCGTCCACCAGGACAACCCGCTCAAGGACCTCACCAAGCGCCAGGTCGAGCAGATCTTCACCGGCGACGTCACCGACTGGTCCGCCGTCGGCGGCCGCCCCGGCCCGATCTCGATCTACACCCGCAACACCTCCTCCGGCACCTACTCCGACTGGAAGGACCTCGCCATGAAGAAGCGCGACTACGCCGCCTCCTCGCAAAAGATGGCCGGCAACGAGCAGATCGTCGCCGAGGTCTCCCGCAACCCCAACGGCATCGGCTACGTCGGCCTCGCCTACATCAAGGAGCCCGGCATCCACGTCGTCTCCATCGAGGGCAGCCTCCCCGACAAGGAGTCGGTGCTCGCCAAGAAGTATCCCTACGCCCGCCCCAACTTCTACTACACCAACGGCGAGCCCGCCGGCGAAGCCGCCAAGTTCATCGAGTTTACCCTCAGCCCCGCCGGCCAGGCCATCGTCGAGAAGGTCGGCTTCATCCCCGCCAAGTAAGCGAGGCGCAGGCGCAAGCACTCCCTGCCTGCGCTCCCCGCCCCTCCCTCGCCCGGCGCGGCCCCGCTCACACGGCCCGCGCCGGGCTTTCGTTTTACAGCCCAGCCCGCCCCGCCGCTTCGTAACGCCATTGTCACAGAGCCCCCCCTTGACCGCTCCCCGGGCCGGCTCTGCCCTCTCGCCGTCCTTCCGCCACCACCGCCGCCCGCATGTCGCCCGCGCCCTCCACGCCGCCCGCCACCCAGGCCGATCCCGCTCCCGCGGCGGCTCCGGCCTTCGCCATCCGCAAGGCCCGCACCCGCGTCCTCGGCCTCACGCTCGACGAGTGCATCCAAGGCTTCTTCGGCGGCAACGCCTTCGTCGCCGTCATCATCCTCGCGCTCATCACCCTCTTCCTCTTCCGCGAGGGCGCCGACTTCTTCGGGCAAAACCGCGACAACCTCACCATCTACCGCCAGGCCGGTCTCGAATACGTGGACCTCATCCGCGCGCAGGAGCGCGACCACACCGCCCTCACCCGCTACCTCTCCGACGTCCGCCTCCAGACCCTCCGCCACCACACCGAGCCGCGCGCGGGCGAGCTCCGCCGCGACCAAGCGCGCCTCACCTCCCGCATCGCCGCCCTCCGCCACGCGTCCACGCCCGATCCCGCCGCCCTCGCCGAAGCCGAATCCTCCCTCGCCGAGACCGACGCCGCCCTTTCCGCCCTCCTCGCCGAAGCCAACGCCCAACTCGCCGCCTTCGACTCCTTCGCCGAGCGCTACTCCGACGCCATCCTCCCCCTCCGCGGCCTCGTCTCCGAGCTCGGCGAGGTCGCCGTCGCCATCAAGGAACGCCACGAGAACAACCTCAACTTCCTGCAAAAACGCCAGCAGCTCCTCGCCGCCGGACGCCCCGAGGAGGCCGCCGCCGTCCAGATCGTCCCCATCGATTTCGCCGCCGAGCTCGCCGCCATCACCGGCGCCTTCCCCGCCTACGAGGAGAGCGCCGCCGAGGTCGCCAAAACCCTCGAACAACTCGTCGCCGACGCGCTCCCCGCCGCCCCCACCCCAGCCCTCTCCGCCCGCCTCGAACGCTTTCGCCAGCTCACCCGCGACCACCTCGCCACCTACCCCGCCACCGCCGAGGCGCTCCGCTCCTGGACCCCCGACCGGCCCGTCTCCTTCGGCGAATCCTTCACCGCATTCGTCTTCGGCCGCCAGTGGCTGACCGCCAGCTTCTGGCAGGACTGGTATGGCGTGCTCCCGCTCTTCACCGGCTCCGTCCTCGTCGCCTCGATCGCCCTCGCCCTCGCCATCCCCTTCGGCGTCGGAGCCGCCATCTACGTCAACCAGCTCGCCAGCCCCGCCGAGCAACGCGCGATCAAGCCCACCATCGAATTCATCTCCGCCATCCCCTCGGTCGTGCTCGGCTTCTTCGGCATCGCCGTCCTCGGCGAATTCCTCCGCATGGCCTCGGGCTGGGATTGGTTGTCGTGGTTCCCCGGCTTCCCCTTCCCCGAGCGGCTCAACGCCCTCACCGCCGGCTGCCTCCTCGGCCTCATCGCCGTGCCCACGATCTTCACGCTCTCCGAAGACGCCATCAACAACGTGCCCCGCGCCTTCAAGGAGGCCTCCTACGCCCTCGGCGCCACCCGCCTCCAGACCATCGTTCGCATCATCGTGCCCGCCGCGCTCTCCGGCATCGTCTCCGCCGTCCTCCTCGGCCTCGGACGCGTGATCGGCGAGACGATGGTCGTGCTGCTCTGCGCCGGCAACCGGCTCACCATCCCCGACTTCTCCGCCGGCCTCGGCGTCGTCACCCAGCCCGTCCACACCATGACCGGCATCATCGCCCAGGAGATGGGCGAGGTCGTGCCCGGCAGCATCCACTACCGCGCGCTCTTCGTCGTCGGCCTGCTGCTCTTCTTCATCGCGCTCGGCCTCAACTTCCTCGCGCAGAAAATCGTCCGGAAATACAAGATCTCGATCGGCTGAGCCCCGCCATGAACCCGCCCGTTTCCGTCATCCGCTCCGCCGCCGCCGAGGCCGTCGCGCCGCGCAAAAATCCCTTCGCGCCGCGCCCCGGCCCCGCCCGCCGCGCCGAGTCCGCCGTCGCCTGGATCTTCCGCCTCGCCACCTACTTCGTTCTCGCCTGCGGCCTGTTCATCTTCGCCAGCATCGTCTGGAAAGGCCTGCCCACGGTCACCTCCGCCTTCGAGCGCACCGACACCTTCCCCTACGTCACCAACACCTTCCTCTTCCGCGCCCCCGAGACGCTCTACGTCTTCGAGCACGAGGGCCAAAAACGCGAGATGGGCGACGCCGCCTTCCGCGCCTTCCGCGAGGCCGAGACCGCCAAGGCCGCCGCCGCCGGCCAGCCCGCACCGCGCTTCACCACCCAGACCTACGTTTACGCCGCCGGCGGCATCTGGCCCTGCATCGTCGGCACCGTGCTGCTCGTCGTCGGCTCGATGACCATCGCCCTCACCCTCGGCGTCGCCTCCGCCATCTACCTCAGCGAATACGCGCGCGACACCGCCTTCGTGCGCTTCATCCGCCTCGCCATCCTCAACCTCGCCGGCGTGCCCTCGATCGTCTTCGGCCTCTTCGGCTTCGCGATGTTCGTGCTCTTCTTCGGCTGGAACGTTTCGCTGCTCGCCGGCTGGTTCACCCTCGCCTTCATGGTGCTGCCCGTGGTCATCACCGCCTCCGAGGAGGCGCTCAAGGCCGTGCCCAAGGGCTTCCGCGAAGGCTCCCTCGCGCTCGGCGCCACCAAATGGCAGACGATCCGAAAAAACGTCCTCCCCTACGCGCTGCCCGGCATCCTCACCTCGTCGATCCTCGGCATCGCCCGCGTCGCCGGCGAGACCGCGCCCATCATGTTCACCGCCGCCTACGTCGTGCGCGACAAGCTGCCCTGGGATGTCGAAAAGATCTCCGACTTCTTTCTCCAAGGCGTGATGGCCCTGCCCTATCACATCTACGTCGTCTCCTCCAAGATCCCGCAAAACGAATACACCCAGCGCGTCCAATACGGCACCGCCTTCGTCTTCCTCGGCATCGTCGCCCTCATCGCCGCCAGCTCCATCCTCCTGCGCAACAAACTCCGCGGCCGCTACAAGTGGTGAGGTGTTCGTCGCCCGCCTCGCTCCGCTCCACCTTCTCCATGCCTTCCTCCGCCCTTATGGAACCCTCCTCCCCCGCCGCCGCGCCCGCCACCCGCCCGCTCGCCGCGCCCCTCCGGTCCGCGGCCCCCAGCGCCGGGCCCGCGGAGACCCTCATCGACATCGAAAACCTCGATTTCTACTACGGCGCCAAGCAGGCCCTTTTCGACATCCACCTCCGCCTGCCCGACAAGCGCGTCACCGCCTTCATCGGCCCCTCCGGCTGCGGCAAATCCACCCTGCTGCGCTGCCTCAACCGGATGAACGACCTCATCGACGGCACCGCCGTGAAACGCGGCGCGATCAAGATCCGCGGCGTGGACATCTACGGCCGCGACGTGGACCCCATCGAGCTGCGCAAGCGCGTCGGCATGGTCTTCCAGAAGTCGAATCCCTTCCCGAAATCCATCTACGAAAACATCACCTACGGCCTGCGCATCCAGGGCGTGACGAAGAAGACGCGCCTCGACGAGGTGGTGGAAAAATCCCTTCGCGGCGCCGCGCTGTGGGACGAGGTCAAGGACCGCCTCCACGAATCCGGGCTCAGCCTTTCCGGCGGCCAGCAACAGCGCCTCTGCATCGCCCGCACCATCGCCGTCGAGCCCGAGATCATCCTCATGGACGAGCCCTGCTCCGCGCTCGATCCCATCGCCACCGCCAAGGTCGAGGAGCTCATCCACGAGCTGAAAAAGCGCTACACGATCATCATCGTCACGCACTCCATGCAGCAGGCCGCCCGCTGCTCCGACATGACGGCCTTCTTCTACCTCGGCAAACTCGTGGAGTTCGACGCCACCCACAACATCTTCATGAACCCCAAGAACCCCCAGACCGAGGCCTACGTCTCCGGCCGCTTCGGCTAA
>JAUWBD010000054.1 GCA_030605125.1 Verrucomicrobiota bacterium
CACCGCCGAGGTCGAGCGCTCCATGCGCGTGCTCGACGGCGCCGTCGCCGTCTTCTGCGCCGTCGCCGGCGTGCAGCCCCAGTCCGAGACCGTCTGGCGCCAGGCCAACAAATACGGCGTCCCCCGCGTCGCGTTCATCAACAAGATGGACCGCACCGGCGCCAACTTCTTCCGCGCCATCGACGAGATGCGCGAGAAGCTCAAGGCCAACGCCCACGCCCTCTTCCTCCCCATCGGCAACGAGGAGAACTTTGTCGGCGTCGTCGATCTCGTCCAAGAGGTCGCCTACATGTTCGAGGATCCGATGAACATGGACCTCGACCCCAAGCTCCACCCGATCCCGGCCGACATGGTCGAGCAGGCCAAGGAGTATCGCGAGAAGCTCGTCGAGGCCGTTTCCGACTTCGATGACGCTCTCGCCGAGAAGTATCTCGGTGGCGAGACCATCACCCCCGCCGAACTCATGATCGCCGTCCGCAAGGCCACGGTCTCCATGAAGTTCACCGGCGTGATCCCCGGCTCCGCCTTCAAGAAGAAGGGCGTGCAGCGCCTCCTCGACTGCGTCGTCAACTACCTGCCCAATCCCCTCGACCTGCCCCCGATGATGGGCCAGAACAGCGACGGCGAGCAGGTCGGCGTCACGCCCGACGACAAGGCCAAGCTGGCCGGCCTCGCTTTCAAGCTCTGGACCGACCCCTTCGTCGGCAAGCTGGTGTTCTTCCGCGTTTACACCGGCACCCTCCACAAGGGCACCGCCGTTTACAATCCCCGCACCCGCCGCTCCGAGCGCGTTTCCCGCCTCGTGCTGATGCGCGCCATGGACCGCGAGGAGATCGACATCGCCTACTCCGGCGACATCTGCGCCATGGTCGGCGTCAAGGAAGTGATCACCGGTGACACCCTCTGCCATGAGGACGCCGACATCCGCCTCGAGCCCCCGTCCTTCCCCGAGCCCGTCATCGCGATGTCCATCGAGCCCAACTCGAAGGCTGACCAGGAGAAGCTCGGCACCGCCCTCCAGCGCCTCGTCGCCGAGGATCCCACCCTTCGCGTCAAGACCGACCAGGACACCGGCCAGACCATCCTCGCCGGCATGGGCGAGCTCCACCTCGAGATCATCGTGGACCGCATGAAGCGCGAGTTCAAGGTCGAGGCCACCTCCGGCAAGCCCCAGATCGCCTATCGCGAGACCATCACCGCCGCCGCCGGCGGCGAGGGCAAGTTCATCCGCCAGTCGGGCGGCAAGGGCCAATACGGCCACGTCGTCTGCACCATCGAGCCCAACGAAAAGGGCAAGGGCATCGAAGTCATCAACGAGACCGTCGGCGGCTCCATCCCGAAGGAGTTCATCAAGCCCACCACCGACGGCATCATGGAAGCCGCCAACAACGGCGTCGTCGCCGGCTACCCGGTCGTGGACGCCATCGTTCGCATCAAGGACGGCTCCTTCCACGAGGTGGACTCCTCCGAAATGGCCTTCAAGATGGCCGGCATCTTCGCGTTCAAGGACGCGATGAAGAACGCCAAGCCCATCCTCCTCGAGCCCATCATGGGCGTCGAGGTGACCACCCCCGAGGAATACCAGGGCGACCT
The DNA here is from genome assembly GCA_030605125.1 of Verrucomicrobiota bacterium. Lineage (GTDB taxonomy): Bacteria > Verrucomicrobiota > Verrucomicrobiia > Opitutales > Opitutaceae > IMCC26134_A. The sequence goes on from JAUWBD010000054.1 coordinate 1,594, forward strand.
CATCGGCGACATCAACCGCCGCCGCGGCACCATCCAGGGCATGGAGAACAAGAACGGCGCCTGCATCATCACCTCCGCCGTCCCGCTCGAGAACCTCTTCGGCTACGTGACCGACATCCGCTCCCTCTCCAAGGGCCGCGCCTCCGCCTCGATCACCCCGTCGCACTTCGAGCAGGTGCCCAACCAGCTCCTCGCCAAGATCGTCGAGACCTCCTCCAAGGCTCCCGCCCGCAGCTAAAACCCTCGTTCTTTTCCCGCCATGAAAGGCCAAAAAATCCGCATCCGTCTCAAGGGCTTCGACTATCGCGTCATCGACCAGTCGGCCCTCGAGATCGTCGAGACCGCCAAGCGCTCCGGCGCCCGCGTCTCCGGTCCCGTTCCGCTCCCGACCAAGATCGAGAAGCTGACCGTCAACCGCTCCCCGCACGTGGACAAGAAGTCCATGGAGCAGTTCGAGAGCCGCACCCACAAGCGCCTCATCGACATCATCGAGCCCACCGCCCAGACCGTGGACGAGCTGAAGAAGCTCAACCTCCCCTCCGGCGTGGACATCACCATCACCGTGTAAGGTATCCGCTCGCCGAATACAAAGACACGCATCCAGCCCATTTCAGTCCGACAGTTTAGCGGCCCTCCGGCGCCTTCGCCGGAATCGCTAATGTAGGTCTCACGAAACGGAAACCCTCCACCTACCGCTTAGCCATGATCAACACCCTCATCGGTAAAAAGATCGGCATGACGCAGGTCTATGACGCCCAAAACGTCCTGGTCCCCGTCACCGTCGTCGAAGCCGGACCCAACTCCGTGGTCCAGGTCAAGACCGTCGAAACCGACGGCTACAACGCCGTCCAGCTCGGCTTCTCCGCCAAAAAGACGAAGAACGCCTCCAAGGCCGAACTCAACCACGCCAAGAAGGCCGGCCTCGAGTCCGCCCCCCGCGTCCTCAGCGAGGTCCGCCTCGCCGACGCGCCCTCCCAGAAGCCCGGTGACGTCGTCACCGTCGAGGCCTTCAAGGAAGGCCAGCTCGTCGATGTCATCGGCATCACCAAGGGCAAGGGCTTCGCGGGCGTCGTGAAACGCTTCCGCGTCGCCGGCGGTCCCGCCACCCACGGCTCCATGTTCCATCGCCGCATCGGCTCGATCGGCATGCGCCAGACCCCCGGCCGCTCCTGGAAAAACCAGGCCATGCCCGGTCACATGGGCCAGGTTCGTCGCACCCTTCAGAACCTCCAGGTCGTGAAGGTCGTCGCCGACAAGAACCTCATCCTCGTGAAGGGCGCCATCCCCGGCGCCAACGGCGACGACGTCATCGTCCGCACCGCCATCAAGGGCCAGCCCAAGGCCTGATAAAGGAGAACGCCATCCATGAAGCTCAAAGTTTACAGCACCGACGGCAAATCCTCCCGCGAGCAGGACTTCGGTCTGCCCGTGTTCGAGGGTGACAAGGGCGTGCAGGCCCTGAAGGAAGTCATCGTCGCCATCAACGCCAACGCCCGCCTCGGCACCCACTCCACGAAGACCCGTGGCGAAGTGTCCGGCGGCGGCAAGAAGCCCTGGCGCCAGAAGGGCACCGGCCGCGCCCGCGCCGGCTCCATCCGCTCCCCCCTGTGGGTCGGCGGTGGCGTCGTCTTCGGCCCCAAGCCCCGCGACTATTCCAAGAAGATCAACTCGCAGGTGAAGGCCCTCGCCTTCTCCCGCGCCCTCTTCGACCGCGCCGTCGCTGGCGAGATCGACGTCATCGAGGCCTGGTCCGTGGCCCAGCCCAAGACCAAGCTCTTCAACGAGGTCATCGGCCGCATCGCCCCCGAAGGCAAAATCCTCCTCGTGGACGAAGCCTTCGAGAAGAACGCCGCCCTCGCCGCCCGCAACGTCGAGCGCGTCTCCCTCCAGGAAGCCGCGAAGCTCAACGCCAAGGATCTCGCCCAATACAAGCGAATCATCGTCTCCACCAAGGGCCTCGAGAAGATCCTCGCCCGCGTCAACGGAGGTAAGAACTAATGAACGCCCTCGCCGTCCTCAAACAAGCCCGCCTCACCGAGAAGGCCTCCGGCCTCTCCGCTGACCTCGGCCAATACACCTTCGAAGTGGACCGCAAGGCCACCAAGCACCAGATCGCCGTCGCCATCGAGAAGACCTTCAAGGTCTCCGTCGTTCGCGTGAACACCCAGGTGATCAAGGGCAAGCCGAAGCGCTCCCGCACCGGTCGCCCCGTGCGCACCTCCACCATCAAGAAGGCCCTCGTGACCCTCAAGGCCGGCGACAAGATCGAGCTCGTCTGAGCCGCGATCCTCGCCCCCACCCAAGGAACCGCCCAACATGCCTCTCAAATCCTTCCGTCCTCTTACTCCTTCCCAGCGCTTCACCGTGCTGAACCAGGATAAGACCCTCTCCGACAAACGTCCGGAGCGCGCCTTGACCTACTCCAAGGCCAAGTCCGGCGGCCGCAACAACAACGGCCGCATCACCAGCCGCCGTCGCGGCGGCGGCCACAAGCGCCTCCATCGCATCGTGGACTTCAAGCGCGCCCTCCTCGATGTGCCGGCGACCGTCATCGCCATCGAGTATGATCCCAACCGCTCGGCCCGCCTCGCCCTCGTGCAATACGAGAACGGCGACAAGCGCTACATCATCGCCGCCAACGGCATGGAGGTCGGCACCAAGATCGTCACCTCCAACAAGGCGACGACGAATGACTTCCTCGTGGGCAACAACTTCCCCCTCGAGATCATTCCCCCCGCCACCAAGCTCCACTGCGTCGAGCTCATCCCCGGCCGCGGCGCCCAGCTCGGTCGCACCGCCGGCACCTCCATCGAGCTCGTCGCCGTCGAGAACGGCGCCGCCCAGCTCAAGATGCCCTCCGGCGAGATCCGCTTGGTCAACCCGAAGTGCCGCGCCACCATCGGCGAAGTCGGCAACGGCGACCACATGAACCGCTCCCTCGGCAAGGCCGGCCGCAACCGCTGGCTCGGCAAGCGCCCCCGCCAGCGCGGTATCTCGATGAACCCCGTGGACCACCCCAACGGCGGTGGCCAGGGCAAGTCCAAGGGTGGTGGCGGTCGCCAGCACCTCGTCTCGCCCTGGGGCCAGCTCGCGAAGGGCTTCCCCACCCGCAAGCGTTCGAAGCCCTCGAACAGCCTCATCCTCGTCCGCCACAACGGCCGCAAGCCGCGCGGCAAGAAGTAACCTTACCGCCCACCCACCATGGCCCGTTCCATCAAAAAAGGCTTCTTCGTCGATTACCACCTCCTCGAGAAAATCGAGAAGGCCGTCGCGACCAAAAACAAGAAGCCCATCCAAACCTGGTCCCGCCGCTCGACCATCACGCCCGACTTCATCGGCCACACCTTCAACGTGCACAACGGGAAGGCCTTCGTCGCCGTTTACGTCACCGACAACATGGTCGGCCACAAGCTCGGCGAGTTCGCTCCCACCCGCGTCTTCAAGTCGCACGGTGGCATGACCCGCAAGGAAGTCTGATTCATCCGCGCCCGCCCGCGTCCCCGACCATGCGCCCGACCCTGTTCCGCCTCCTCGCTCTCGCCGTCGCCCTCTTGGGCGCCACGGCGTCGGCGCGCGCGGCGATCACGGTCGAGCGCTCCATCGGCGCCGCCCGCGTCACTCAGATCGCCCGCGCCACCGCCGCCGACCTCGTCATCCTCGACGCCGGTCACGAGGCGGGTCTCCGCCAGGGCATGGTCTGCGTCGCCACCCGTGGCGGCGAAGTCGTCGGGGAGCTTCTCCTCGTCGATCTCCGCCCCCGCGCGGCGAGCGCTCTCATCCTCGACCTCGCGCCCGGCCGCTTCCTGCAGGCCGGCGATCAGGTCGCGGTCAAAACCGTTTCATCTCGAAATTAAACCACACCAAAAGGGCAGGGTGGGGGAGCTCATCCTCCGCTGCTGTCGCCTTTAGAAAAAGGAATCTCATCCCATGGAAGTCAAAGCCATCACCCGCAACGCTCGCATGTCCCCCAAGAAGGTCCGCGAGGTTGCCCGCACCATCACCGGTCGCCCCGCCACCGAGGCCTCCGAGTATCTCGCGCTCATCCCGCGCAAGAGCGCCCAGCTCATCAACAAGACGCTCAAGAGCGCCATCGCCAACGCCGAGAACAACAACAACCTCTCGTCCGACTCGCTGGTCGTGAAGACCGCCTACGTGGACCAGGGCCCCGTGCTCAAGCGCTTCAAGGCCGCCGCCCGCGGCACCGCCGCCCCCCGCCGCAAGAAGATGAGCCACATCACCGTCGTCCTCTCCGACGGCTCCGAAGCCTAAAACCCAGACCCGACTTACACACCATGGGCCAGAAAACCAATCCCACCGGCTTCCGCCTCGCCGTCCGTCGCAACTGGCAGTCCCGCTGGTATGCCACCAAGAAGGATTTCGCCAAGCTCCTCCACGAGGACCAGATCATCCGCGAAAAGCTGATGGAGAAGCTCAAGGCCGCCTCCGTGCCGAAGATCTTCATCGAGCGCGCCTCCAACCGCGTCCGCGTCAAGATCTACACCGCCCGCCCCGGCATCGTCATCGGCCGCAAGGGCGCCGAGGTCGAGGTCATCAAGGCCGAGCTCGCCAAGCTCACCGGCAAGGAAGTCCTCCTCGACATCCAGGAGATCAAGAAGCCCGAGATCGAGGCCGGCCTCGTCGCCGAGAACGTCGCCCTCCAGCTCGAGCGCCGCATCGCCTTCCGCCGCGCCATGAAGAAGGCCGTCGAGACCGCCATGAGCCTCGGCGCCGAGGGCATCCGTATCCAGTGCTCCGGCCGCCTCGGCGGTTCCGACATCGCCCGCCGCGAGTGGCAGCGCAAGGGCCGCGTGCCCCTCCACACCCTCCGCGAGAACATCGACTACGGCTTCTTCGAGGCCCACACCGTTTACGGCAAGATCGGCGTCAAGTGCTGGATCTGCAAGAAGGACGAGGCCGCCGCCTAAGGCCCCCCTCGTCCGCACTCCACCACCACCCATCTAAGAACAGGAGAAACCAATCATGGCTCTCGCTCCCGCCCGCACCAAATTCCGCAAGTCCCAAAAGGGCTCCCTCGCCGGCAACGCCAAGCGCGGCAACACCCTCGCCTTCGGCGAATTCGGTCTCCAGTCGCTCACCCGCGGCCCGATGACCGGTCGCCAGATCGAGGCCGCCCGCGTCACCATCAGCCGCCACTTGAAGCGCAAGGGCAAGCTCTGGATCCGCGTGTTCCCGCACAAGCCCGTCACCAAGAAGCCCGCCGAAGTCCGAATGGGCTCCGGCAAGGGCGGCGTCGAATACTACGTCGCCCAGATCAAGCCCGGCGCCGTGCTCTTCGAGCTCGCCGGCGTGCCCCAGACCATCGCCAAGGAGGCCTTCCGCCTCGCCGACGCCAAGCTGCCCTTCAAGTGCCGCTTCATTGTCCGCGAAGGCGCCGCCGCCTAAGCCCCGCCAACCCGGAGAACACTCACAATGAAAGCCAAGGAAGCCCGCGAACTCACCGTCGCCGAGATCAACGTAAAGCTCAACGAGACCCGCGAAAAGCTCCTCGCCCTCCGCCTGCGCAAGCAGACCGGCCAAGTCGAGAAGACCCACGAGCTCCGCGCCCTGCGCAAGGACATCGCCCGCCTCGAAACCATCAAGACCCAGAAGGCCGCCGCCTGATAAGGGCCCGCGCCTAGTATCCGAGGAACAAATACAATGTCCACCGAACGCAATTCCCGCAAGACCCTCGTCGGCAACGTCACCAGCCGCTCCGGCGACAAGTCGATCAAGGTCACCGTGCCCTTCAAGGTCCCGCACCCGCGCTACCAGAAGGTCATCAACCGCAAGACCGTCGTGCACGTCCACGACGAGAAGAACGAGACCAAGGTCGGCGACAAGGTCGAGATCATGGAGACCCGCCCCATCAGCCGCCTCAAGCGCTGGCGCGTCGTCAACGTGCTCGAGCGCGCCGTCACCGCCGATCTCGGCGCCGTGTCGGAGAGCGACGTCGCCGCCTCCATCAAGGCCTAACCCTCCGCCGGAGACACCCAGACAATGATCCAACTCCGCTCCATTCTCGAAGTCGCTGACAACACCGGCGCCCGCAAGGCCGCCATGATCAGCAAAAAAGGCCAGAACACCGACACCGCCGCCGTCGGCGACGTCATCACCGTCCACATCAAGGACGCCGGCACCGACGCCAGCGTGAAGAAGGGCGAGGTCGCCAAGGCCGTCGTCGTTCGCACCAAGGCCCCCGTGCGCCGCGCCGACGGTTCCTATCTGCGCTTCGACTCCAACGCCATCGTCATCATCGGTGCCGACGGCAATCCCAAGGGCACCCGCATCTTCGGCCCTGTCGCCCGCGAACTGCGCGCGAAGAACTTCATGAAGATCATCTCCCTCGCCCCGGAGGTCCTCTAACAATGCCCGCCACCTTCCACATCAAACGCAACGACGAGGTCGTTGTCATCGCCGGCTCCCATAAGGGCAAGTCCGGCAAGGTCCTTGAAATCGTCGCCGCCAAGCAACGCGCCCGCGTCGAAGGCGTCGGCATGATCAAGCGCCACCTCAAGAAGTCCCAGGAGCACCCGAATGGCGCCATCGTCGAACGCGAAGGCACCATCCACCTCTCCAACCTTCAGCTCAAGAGCCGCTACGACGCTTCCAAGAAGCGCCCCGCCGCCGCCAAGGCCTGAGGCTCCCAATATAGTTCTTGCCCGGGGCGGGGTTCACTCGTGTAACCTCGCCCCTTTTCGTCCCTCCACACTCCCTCTCAGAAAACACACTCAAGGTCGTCGGGTCGGCAATCCGGCGGTTACACCATCCAAATGAGCACCAAACGCGTCCCCTTCCTCAAGCAGCACTACTTCGAGCAGATCGTGCCCGCCCTCATCCAGAGCCGCGGCTACAAGAACAAGCACGAGGTTCCGAAGATCACCAAGATCAGCCTCAACACCGGCATCGACGCCGAGGCCGACAAGAACCAGATCGCCGACATCCAGCGCGACCTCTCCGCCATCGCCGGCCAGAAGGCCGTCCTCGCGAAGTCCAAGAAGGCCATCTCAAACTTCAAGCTGCGCCAGGGCCAGGTCGTCGGCGCCCACGTCACCCTCCGCGGCGACGCCATGTGGGAGTTCCTCTACCGCCTCATCGCGGTCGCCCTCCCCACCATCCGCGACTTCCGCGGCGTCCACTCCAAGCTGGACGGCCAGGGCAACTACGCCCTCGGCATCACCGACTTCACCATCTTCCCTGAGATCAACGTCGAGAGCGTGAAGAAGTCCATGGGCCTCGACCTCAACATCGTCACCACCGCCAAGAACGACGACGAAGGTCGCGAGCTCCTCAAGCTCCTCGGCATGCCCTTCCGCCGCACCGAGCAGCAGATCGCCGCCGACGCCGCCAAGAACAAGGCCGCCTAACTTTAACCGACTCCCGTCATGCCCAAGACCTCCGCCATCAACCGCAACGAGAAGCGCAAGGCCCTCGTCGCCAAGTTCGCCGCCAAGCGCGCCGAGCTCAAGGCCAAGCTCCTCGACCAGAACACCACCGACGAGGAGTTCTTCGCCGCCAACAAGGCGCTGCAGAAGCTCCCCAAGAACTCCTCGCCCGTGCGCGTGCGCAACCGCTGCAGCCTCTCCGGCCGCCCCCGCGCCTTCATCCGCAAGTTCGGCGTCTCCCGCATCACCTTCCGCGAGCTCGCCCTCAACGGCAAGATCCCCGGCGTCACCAAGTCCTCCTGGTAACCGGTTTCTGAATACACTTTCGGCCCACGGGGGTTAGGCGGCGCGCAAGCGCCGCCCGGATATGACCCGCGCGGCCCGTCTCGAAAACACAAACATCCACCCAACATGACCGATCCCGTCAGCGATTTCCTGACCCGTCTGCGCAACTCCTCGCGCGCCGGCCAGGCCGAGTGCGTCGCGCCGCACTCCAAGCTCAAGGAGAGCCTCGCGCTCATCCTTAAAAACGAAGGCTACGTCTCCGACGTCTCCACCGGCACCGACGCCAACGGCCACAAGACCGTCGTCGTGAAGCTGAAGTTCGTCGATGGCCAGCCCGCCTTCACCAACCTCTCCCGCGTTTCCACGCCCGGCCGCCGCCTCTACGTCGGCTACACCGAGATCCCCCGCGTTCTCAACGGCCTCGGCATCGCCATCCTCTCGACCTCCAAGGGCCTCAAGAAGGACCAGGACTGCCGTCGCGAGAAGCTCGGCGGCGAGCTCGTCTGCAACGTCTGGTAACCCATAAGGAGCCACCCACAATGTCACGCGTAGGCAAAGTTCCCGTTACCATCCCCGCCAAGGTCAAGGTGGACGTCAAAGGCACCACCGTCTCGGTGGAAGGCCCCAAGGGCAAGGTCTCCCGCACCTTCGCTCCCGTCGTCGCCATCACCGTCGCCGACTCCAAGGTCGCCGTGAAGCCCACCGAGGAGACCCGTTTCTCCCGCGCCATGTATGGCACCGCCCGTTCGGTGATCGCCGGCATGGTCAAGGGCGCCTCCGAAGGCTTCGTCAAGGATCTCGAGATCCAGGGCGTCGGCTTCAAGGCCGCCCTCAAGGGCAAGCAGCTCGACCTCGCGCTCGGCTACTCCCACCCGATCCTCTTCGACATCCCGGAGGGCATCAAGATCACCGTCACCGACGGCACCAAGGTGAAGGTCGAGGGCGCCGACAAGCAGCTCGTCGGCATGGTCACCTCCCAAATCCGCTCCTTCTATCCCCCCGAGCCCTACAAGGGCAAGGGCGTGCGCATCGTCGGCGAGCGCGTCCGTCGCAAGGAGGGCAAGACCGTCGCCTAATAGGCCTCGTTCTCGTTCTCTTCCTCATACTCGTTCTCAAACTCACAGGACCCAAGTCCATGAACACCATCCGCAAAGCCGACCTCCTCCAGAAGCGCCGCTGGCGCATCCGCAAGAAGGTCACGGGCACCGCCGCCCGTCCCCGCCTCGCCGTCAAATTCTCGACGAAGCACATCTACGCCCAAGCCATCAACGACGAGACCGGCACCACCGTGGCCTTCCTCGGCACCCTCGACGCCGAGCTGCGCAAGCAGAAGCTCGCCGCCAACCTCGCCGGCGCCAAGGCCCTCGGCGAAGCCTTCGCCGCCAAGGCCAAGGCCGCCGGCATCGAGTCGGTCGTCTTCGACCGCTCCGGCGCCCGCTACCACGGCAAGGTCAAGGCCTTCGCCGACGCCGCCCGCGCCGGTGGTCTCGTCTTCTAACCAACTTCAAAATGAGCAACTCTGATTCTCCCGCTCCCGCCGCCGAGGCCGCCGTGCCCGCCGCCGCCGAGACCCAAGCCCCCGCCGCCGCTCCGTCCCAGAACCGCGGTCCTCGCGGTCCCCGCGGGCCCGGTGGCTTCAACCGCGGCCCCCGCCGCGACAACCGCGACCAGCAGCAGGAAGACTCCGGCCTCTTCGAGAAGGTCGTCTTCATCAACCGCTGCGCCAAGGTCGTGAAGGGTGGCCGTCGCTTCTCCTTCGCCGCCATCGCCGTCGTCGGCGACCGCGCCGGCAAGATCGGCGTCGGCCACGGCCGTGCCAACGAGGTGCCGGACGCCATCAAGAAGTCCACCGAGGGCGCCAAGAAGCACATGTTCTCGGTCAAGCTCAAGGGCGACACCATCCCCCACGAGGTCTTCGGCGCCTACGATGGCGGCAAGGTCCTCCTTCGCCCCGCCACCACGGGCACCGGCCTCATCGCCGGCGGCGCCGTCCGCGCCGTGCTCGAGGCCGCCGGTGTGAAGAACGTGCTCACCAAGTCGATGGGTTCCTCCAACCACATCGCCGTCGTGCACGCCACCATCGAGGCCCTCCTCCAGCTCAAGACCGCCGAAGACTACGCCAAGGCCCGCGCCTAAGCGTCCGGCGATTCAATCCGAGTCCCGCGTAGTTGATAAATCACTACGCGGGGCGACCCAACCACAGGAACCACCACTCATGAAACTCCACGAACTCAAGAACGTCGAAGGCGCCGTGCATCGCAAGAAGCGCGTCGGTTGCGGCGAAGGCGGCGGCCACGGCAAGACCTCCGGTCGCGGCGGCAAGGGCCAGACCGCCCGCTCCGGCGGCTCCATCCGCCCCGGCTTCGAAGGCGGCCAGATGCCCCTCTACCGCAAGCTGCCCCACCGCGGCTTCAACAACTACAACTTCCGCGTCGAATACCCGGTGCTCAACGTCGGCGACCTCGCGTCCCTCGACGCCTCCGTCACCGAGGTCAACGCCGAGGTCCTCGCCTCCGCCGGCCTCATCCGCGGCGGCGTGACCACCGTCAAGATCCTCGGCAACGGCGAGATCACCCGCGCCCTCAAGGTCACCGCGGCCAAGTTCTCCGAGTCCGCCAAGGCCAAGATCGAGAAGGCCGGCGGCCAGGCGATCGTCGCCTGACGAGCCTCACCTCATGTCGCGATTCGGTCACCACCGCGTGACATGACGCCTATTACGGGCGGGTGAGCGCCGCAAAGCGCCCCCGCCCTTTTTCCGTTTTTCGTTCCCTGCCAGTTATCTCCCTTCGAACGTGTTTTCCGCCTTCACCAATTCCCTGAAGATTCCCGAGCTCCGCTCCCGCATCTTCTACACCCTTGCGCTTCTTTTCGTGGCCCGCGTCGGCGCGCACATCCCGCTGCCCGGCCTCGATCCCCAGCCGCTCCAGGACTTCTTCCGGGACAACGTCGGCGGCGCCAGCGGCGCGGTGGTCGGCCTCTACAACATGTTCACCGGCGGCGCGCTCCTCAAGGGAGCCGTCTTCGCGCTCGGCATCATGCCCTACATCAGCGCGTCCATTATCTTCCAGCTCATGAGCGCCGTGGTGCCCGCGCTCACCCGCCTCCAGCAGGAAGGCGACGTCGGCCGCCAGAAGCTCACTCAATACACCCGCTACGCCACGGTCGTCATCTGTCTCATCCAGGCCGCCCTGCTCATTCTCACCCTCGAGAATCCCGCGCGCCTCTTCCAAGGCTACGACGTCAACACCTACGGGGCCATCGTGATCGCCGACCACACGATGTTCCTGCTGACCTCGATGATCTTCCTCACCTCCGGCACGCTCGTGCTCATGTGGCTCGGCGAGCAGATCACCGCCCGCGGCATCGGCAACGGCATCTCGCTGCTCATCACCGTCGGCATCTTGGCCGACCTCCCCGGCGCCGCCGCCGCCCTCTGGCAGATCGTCAACGCCCCGATCGGCGTGAACCGCATCGGCGCACCCCAGCTCGTGATCATGGTCATCCTCTTCCTCGTGGTGACCATGGGCCTCATCGCCGTCGTGCAGGCGCAGCGCAAGATCCCCGTGCAATACGCCAAGCGCGTCGTCGGCAACAAGGTCATGGGCGGCCAGAACTCCTTCCTGCCGCTCAAGGTGAACTACTCCGGCGTCATGCCCGTCATCTTCGCCAGCGCCATCCTGCTCTTCCCGCAGCAGATCTTCGCCCAGCTCGGCGCCGCCTTCGACTGGCGCTTCCTGATCGATTTCTCGAACAACCTCCTCCGCGGCCACTGGACCTACTACGCCCTGATGGCCTTCCTCATTCTCTTTTTCAGCTACTTCTGGGTCTCGGTGATGTTCAAACCCATCCAGATCTCCGAGGACCTGAAGAAGTATGGCGGCTACATCCCCGGCGTGCGCCCCGGCGAGCCCACCGCGCGCTTCCTCGATTTCGTGATGACCCGCCTCACCCTGGCCGGCGCCATCTGCCTCACCGTCATCGCCGTCTTCCCCGACGTGCTCATGCACAACCTCAACGTGCCCCAACGCATCGCGATCTTCTTCGGCGGCACCGGCATGCTCATCACCGTCGGCGTCGTCCTCGACACCATGAAGCAGGTCGAGACCTACCTCCTCCAGCGTCACTACGACGGCTTCCTCAAGAAGGGCCGCATCCGCGCCCGCTCCACCGGCGGCAACGTCGGCGGCGCGCTCAACGAGGCCGCGGACATGCAGACCGTGGGCAAGCTCTGGGCCGTCCTCGGCATCATCTTCGCCATCGGCATCGTCGCTTGGGCGGTGAAGTATTTCCAGCAGTCCTGAAAAAGCTGCTTTACAGCCCCGGTGGCGTCTGATTCGCCTTCAAATCTTTTCTCCATCACGGCCGGCCGCTCCACCAAGCTGCTGTTCCTTGATGGCGAAGCCGCCGGCCTCCCCGAGGTCTGGCGAGATCAGTTTCGTTCTTTGCACATCGAGCACGTCTCTCCCGGCCTTTTGGTAAACCAGGAGATTTGCCGCCGTTCGCCGCTCGGCCAGTCCGCCGAGCACGCGATCCGTCGCGGGGACCCCGTCCCCGCCGCCACCCTCGTCGCCCTCGCGCGCCGTTGGTTCATGGCGCGCAAACCCGATGCGGGATTCGCCCTGACCGGCTTCCCGGCTACGCTGCTCCAAGCCCGTATTCTCGACGAGTGGCTCGACGCCCGCGACGAAAGTCTCGACGCCGTCCTCGCCCTCACGCCCGCCTCCGCGCGCGGCGAACTCGCCGACTACTACCGCCTCCATGGCCTGCTCGTCGAAAACTTCGACGCCGCCCCGGCCCTGGCCCACGCCTCTCGCCCATGATCCCGATCAAAGATGCCACCGGCATCGCGCGGATGCGCGAGGCCTGCGCGGTCGCCGCCTATGTTCTCCACGAGCTGAAAAAGCACGTGAAGCCCGGCGTCACCACCTACGACTTGGACCAAATCGCAAAGGACCTGATTGCCTCCCGCGGCGCCCGCAGCGCCTGCTACGGCTATCAGATCGGCGATCGCCGCTTCCCCGCCCACACCTGCCTCTCGGTCAACGAAGAGGTCGTCCACGGCATCGGTTCCCTGAAACGCGTCCTGCGCGACGGCGACGTCATCGCCCTCGACGTGGTCGTCGAGTATCAGGGCTACATCGGCGACAACGCCTTCACCGTCCCCGTCGGCGCCGTCTCCCCCGAGGTCCAGAAGCTCCTCACCGTTTCGCAGGAGGCCCTCGCCCTCGGCATCGCCCAGGCCCGCGTCGGCAACCGCATCGGCGACATCTCGCACGCCATCCAGACCCACTGCGAAAAGCACGGTTTCGGCGTCGTCCGCGACCTCGTCGGCCACGGGGTCGGAGTCGAGATGCACGAGGAGCCGCAGATCCCCAACTTCGGTCGCAAAGGCGCCGGAGCCAAGATCCGCCCCGGCATGACCTTCGCGATCGAGCCCATGGTCAACCTCGGCACCCACCGCACCAAGTGCCTCTCCGACGGCTGGACCATCGTCACGACCGACAACGCTCCCTCGGTCCATTTCGAACACACCGTGCTCACCCGCGAAGAGGGTCCCGAGATCCTCACCGTCCCCCCCGCCTGACCCCGATTTTCTCTTTCCCCCGTTTTCTCGTCCGCCGTCCGTATTCACTTTTCCATCACACTCCCAACCTAACCCAACTCCGTCATGCCTCGTCTCCTTGGTGTTGATATTCCCGCGAAGAAGAAAGTCGCGTATTCCCTCCGTTACATCTACGGCATCGGCCCCGCCCGTGCCGACCAGGTCATCGCCGAAGCCGGCATCGACCCCGATCAGCGCGCCGACTCCCTGACCGAGGAGCAGCTCAACAAGATCCTCCACGTCATCACCGAGCACAAGTGGGTCGTCGAAGGCGATCTCCGCCGCGAGATCACCTCCAACCTCAAGCGCCTCCAGGCCATCGGTTGCTACCGCGGCATCCGCCACCGCCGCAGCCTGCCCGTCCGCGGTCAGCGCACCCAGACCAACGCCCGCACCCGCAAGGGCCCGCGCCGCACCGTCGGTGTCACCAAGGCGCCCTCCAAGTAAGACCCAACCCTTTAATCACGCATCACCATGGCCGAAGAGACCAAGCCCGCCAAGGCTCCCAAGAAGACCGCCGCCCCCGCCGCCGCCAAAGCCCCCAAGGCTGACGGCGCCGCGCCCGCCGCCGAAGCCGCGGCCCCCGCCGCTCCCGCCGACCAGAAGCCGGTCGAGCTCGTCGGCGGCGTCGCCCGCCAGCCCACCGCCGAGGAGCTCCTCAAGGAGGAGCTCGGCACGATCAAGATCCGCAAGGCGAAGGGTTCCAAGAACGTCACCAGCGGCATCGCCAAGATCGCCGCCACCTTCAACAACACGATCGTCTCGATCACCGACCAGAAGGGCCAGGTCATCGCCTGGTCCTCCGCCGGCAAGTGCAACTTCCGCGGCTCCCGCAAGAGCACCGCCTACGCCGCCCAGGTCGTCGCCCAGGACGCCGCCCGCAACGCCATGTCGCACGGCCTCAAGGACGTGGTGATCCACGTCTCCGGTCCCGGCCTCGGCCGCGACAGCGCCATCCGCGCCCTCCAGGCCATCGGCCTCGAGATCTCCTCCATCATCGACGTCACGCCCGTCCCCCACAACGGCTGCCGCCCGAAGAAGCGCCGCCGCTGCTGATCCCCGCGCCGCGTATCCACACCAGGACTACAACCCTTTAACGAAACAAAGGCACCACCATGGCCCGCTACACCGGCCCCACCACCCGTCTCAGCCGTCGCTTCAACACCCCGCTCTTTGGCGCCACCAAGGCCTACGAGCGCCGTCCCTATCCTCCCGGCCAGCACGGCCCCAAGCTCCGCCGCAAGCTCTCCGAGTATGCGGTCGGCCTCAACGAGAAGCAGAAGCTTCGCTACATCTACGGCCTCCTCGAGCGCCAGTTCCGCAAGACCTTCGAGACCGCCAAGAAGGAGCGCGGCGTCACCGGCGAGCGTTTCCTCCAGCTCCTCGAAACCCGCCTCGACAGCGTCGTTTACCTCCTCGGCTTCGCCAAGAGCCGCGCCGCCGCGCGCCAGCTCGTCGGCCACGGCCACATCAAGGTCAACGGCCACAAGGTGGACATCGCCTCCTACGCCGTGCAGGTCGGCGACGAGATCGAGGTGCGCAACGCCGCCGCCTCCCGCCAGCTCGTGACCAAGAATCTCGAGGAAAACCGCGCCCGCGCCGTCCCCGGCTGGCTGGCCCTCAACGGCGAGGCCCTCAAGGCCGCCGTCAACCGCCTCCCCACCCGTGAGGAGATGGTCCCCGAGATCAACGAGCAGCTCATCGTCGAGTTTTACTCGCGCTTCTAAGCGGCCCCGCCGCTGGTTAAGTCTCAAGCTTAAGTTGAAGGAAGCCTTATTCCGGCTTCCAAAACTTAAACTTAAACTTTTCTCTTAGACTTTAATCGCCATGCCCAAACGTCTCGGAAAGTTCGAACTGCCCAACAAACTCACGAAGGTCGAGGAGGGCGCCACGCCCACCTACGCCAAGTTCATCGCCGAGCCCTTCGAGGCCGGCTACGGTCACACCATCGGCAACTCCCTGCGTCGCGTGCTGCTCTCCTCCATCGAGGGCAGCGCCATCTCCTCGATCAAGATCGAGGGCGTGCAGCACGAGTTCCAGTCCATCGACGGCGTCGTCGAGGACGTGGTGGACATCGTCCTCAACCTCAAGAAGGTCCTCCTCGTTTCCCAGAAGCGCGAGCCCTTCACGCTCCAGATCCGCGTCAACAAGGAAGGCGCCGTCACCGCGGCCGACATCCAGGCCGACGCCAACGTCACCATCATCAACCCCGACCAGGTCATCTGCACCCTCGACAAGGCGCGTCCCTTCAACGCCGAGATCGAGATCAAGACCGGCCGCGGCTACTACCCCGGCGAGCAGAACAAGAAAGAGGACCAGGCCATCGGCGTCATCCCGATCGACTCCCTCTTCTCCCCGGTCAAGCTGGTGAAGTATGCCGTCGAGGCCACCCGCGTCGGCCAGATCACCGACTACGACAAGCTCATCCTCGAGATCTGGACGGACGGCCGCATCGATCCCGACGCCGCCCTCAAGCAGGCCGGCTCGATCCTCAAGCATCACCTCGACGTCTTCGACCGCGTCACCGACGAGACCTTCGAGTTCGAGAGCCAGCAGTCCGAGGTCAGCGAGGAGCAGAACAAGCTCCGCAAGCTCCTCAACATGTCGGTCAACGAGATCGAGCTCTCGGTCCGCGCCGCCAACTGCCTCAACAACGCGAACATCACCACCGTCGGCGAGCTCGCGATGAAGACCGAGCAGGAGATGCTCAAGTATCGCAACTTCGGCAAGAAGTCGCTCAACGAGATCAAGGACAAGCTCGAGGCCCTCGGCCTCTCGCTTGGCATGAAGTTCGACGAGCGCCTCCTCGACGCCAAGAAGGAAGCCTGACCGCGCTTCGCGCGGAATGACCAATGACCAATGACGAATGACCAATGAGGCGCCCGCCGCCTCGGTCATTCCTCTCATTGGTCCCCTTGGTCGCATAAGTCCCATTTTGTTCTTCGCGCCGACGGTCCGCCCCAACGCTGCGTCCCGCTAGCCGATCGGAGAACGTAACCAAAACCCGAATACACCACCACCATGCGTCACAACAAGCACCACGCCTCCCTCGGCGTCACCCGTGAGCACCGCGCCGCGATGCTCAGCAACATGGCCGCCTCGCTCATCGAGCACGGCAAGATCCAGACCACCCTCGTGAAGGCCAAGGCCCTCCGTCCCTTCATCGAGAAGGTGATCACCAAGGCCAAGAAGGCCTCCGTCGCCACCGAGAAGAAGGATGCCCTCCACCTCCGCCGCATGGCCCTCAAGGACGTGCGCAACGAGACCGCCATCGCCAAGCTCTTCAACGAGACGGTGAAGGAGTTCGCCAACCGCCCGGGCGGCTACACCCGCATCTACAAGCTCGGCACCCTCGGCCGCAACGACGCCGCCGAGATGGCCCAGATCGAGTTCATCAAGGCCGACGACCCCGGCTACAAGAAGGCCAAGAAGCAGCCCGCCGCCAAGGCCGAGGCCGCTCCCGCCGCCTAACGCGCCCGCCTGATTTTCAAGGCGCCGTTCCCTCGCGGGAACGGCGCTTTTTGTTTTGGTTTCTGATTGGTAGCGGAACGGCGGAGCCGTTTCGTTTTCAACGTCTCGCCCGCTTAATGGATCTCGTCACCGCCACGGTCATCTACTGCTTCCTCGTCGCCGGGGTTTTCCTCGGCCTGTGGATTTACTATGACCGCCGCGACCACGCCCGCTTCGAGGCCGAGCGCCGCCACGTCTCCTTCCGCTGCGTGAAATGCGGGCACCTCTACGCCATCCAAGGCGACAAACCTAACTCCACCTGCCCCCGCTGCGGGCAGGAAAACGACCGCCTGCGTTTTTGAGTCCGCTTTCGCCGGATCAGAACTGCGAGATCGCCCGCGCGCTCTCCAGCACCACCCAGCCGAGGCCGCCGGCGCCAAACAGCGCGGCTACCGCCCGCATCAGCTTCTGCCGACGCAGCTTGCGGTCGAAACGGTCCGGGTTACGGGCGTCGAGGCAACCGCTCGCGTCCACGAAGCTCACGAACTGCGCGTTGCGAATCGCCGTCCTCCGGATGCGCGCGTTGTCCACCCGGCCCATGCGAACGGGCGGGCGACGGAAGAGGTTTTTCAGCAGGCGCAGCATCGGTTGAAACCTTGATAAGGACACCGAGAAAATTGGGTGGTCTTCGCAAGGGGAAAGCCGCCAAGTTCGACCTTTTCACCCGCCTTTACCGTTTCTCGTTTCTCCCGCCATGCACCACTTCCGCTACGTCGGCCAAAACCTCCACTGCGAAGGCGTTGACCTCGCCGAAATCGCCCGCCTCTACGGCACGCCGACCTACGTCTATAGCACCGCCACCATGGCGGACAACTACACCCGCCTCGCCGCCGGTCTGAAGGGCCTAGACCTCCAGATCTGCTACGCGATGAAGGCCAACTCGAACATCGCGATCCTGCGCCACTTCGCCAACCTCGGCGCCGGCTTCGACCTCGTGAGCGGCGGCGAGATCCGCCGCGTGCTCGCCGCCGGCGGCGACATCAAGCGCTCCGTCTTCGCGGGCGTGGGCAAGACCGAGGCCGAGATCGAGCTCGCGCTCAAGCACGGCATCTTCGCCTTCCATGTCGAGAGCGAGCCCGAGATCGCCCGCATCAACCACGTCGCCGGCAAGCTCGGCGTGAAGGCCCCCATCGCCATCCGCATCAACCCCGACGTGGACGCGCACACCCACGCCAAGATCACCACCGGCAAGTCCGACAACAAGTTCGGCATCCCGCTCGCCCACGCCGCCGCCGCCTACGAGACCGCCGCGCGTTTCCCGCACATCCAGATCCGCGGCGCGCAGATGCACATCGGTTCGCAGCTCACCAGCCTCGCGCCCTTCGTCGAGGCGGTGAAGAAGGTCGCGCCCTTCGTCGCCGAGCTGAAGGCCAAGTATGGCATCACCTACTGGTCGATCGGCGGCGGCATCGGCATCATCTACAAGGACGCCCTCGCCAGCGGCGACGCCGCCTGGTGGACCTCGCAGCCCGCCGAGAGCCGCCCGCTCACGCCCGAAGCCTACGGCGAGGCCCTCACGCCGCTGCTCGCCCCGCTCGGCCTCAAGATCCTGCTCGAGCCCGGCCGCTACCTCGTGGGCAACGCCGGCGTGCTCCTCTCGCGCGTCGAATACCTCAAGCGCGGCAAAGGGAAAAACTTCCTCATCGTGGACGCCGCGATGAACGACCTCGTGCGCCCCGCGATGTATGACAGCTTCCACGAGATCGTGCCGCTGCGTCGCGACAGCGCCCGCGCCGCGCTCGTCGCCGACATCGTCGGCCCCGTGTGCGAGAGCGGCGACTGCTTCGCCAAGGACCGTCAGGTGCAGGAGGTGGGCGAGGGCGAGTTCATCGCCTTCCTCAGCGCCGGCGCCTACGGCTTCACCATGGCGAGCCGCTACAACACCCGCAGCCTCGCCGCCGAGGTGCTGGTGAAGGGCGCCGCGAGCGATCTCATCAACGTGCGCGAAAGCTTCGAGCAACAGATCCAGAACGAGAAGCTCCCGGCCTTCCTGACCAAGTAGGGTCGTCGCGCTCGCCGACGCCCGCGCCCGTGTCTCGTTGGCCATCCGGCATTCGTAAGCGAATGCCCTGCACGCGCCGCACCCGCTCCTTTTGTGCCGGGTGCCGGCGTAATTTACGTTGCTTTTGTCGGCGGCTTCGTCGGGCTCGGTAATTACGTATGTCCACCGAACCCAATCCAGCACCGGCCGCATCCGCTCCCGAAACCTTCGAGTCGCTCCGCGAGCCGGTCGCGCCGACCGAAAATCTGCTGCTCGGCACGATCGGCGGCCTTGTCGGCATGGCCGCCGGCACCGCGATCTGGGTCGGCATCACTGTCGCGACCAATTACCAGATCGGCTACATGGCCGTCGGCGTCGGCTTGCTCGTCGGCCTTGCCATGCGTTTCGCCGGTCGCGGCTACAGCCCGGCCTTCGCCGGCGTCGCCGCGGTGCTCTCGTTGCTCGGCTGCGCCCTCGGCAACCTCTTCACCGGCTGCGTGCTGGTGGCGCGCGAGTTCGAGACCACGTTCGGCGCCGTCGTCTCCAGCCTCGATGTCGAGATGACCACGGGCATCATGCAGGCGATGTTCAGCCCGATGGACATTCTCTTCTACGGCCTCGGCGCCTGGGCGGGCTGGAAGTATTCCGTGGTTCGTCCCGAGTGAGTCTTCTCCACCGCCTCCCTCTTTGGTCTCTTCCCGGGCCCGCGATTTTCGCGGGCCCCTTTTGTTTCCGCATTTCTTCCGTGTTTTCCGTGTGCTCCGCAGGCAGTCTCCGCGGCTCTTTCGCATGAACATCGTTGTCGTTGGCGCCGGCGCCTGGGGCACGGCCTTTGCCCTCCACCTTTCCCGTCTCGGCCACACCGTCACGCTCGCGCCGCGGCGCTTCGAGCAGGCGCTCGCGCTCGCCTCCACGCGCGAGAACGCCGACTACCTGCCCGGCTTCGCGCTGCCGCAGTCGGTGCAGATCGGCCACGAACTCACGCCCGTGCTCATGGAGGCGGAGCTCGTGCTGCTCGCCTGCCCCTCGCAGGCCCTGCGCGAGACCGCCGCGCGCGTGCAGGCCTCGCGCGGCCTGGCCACGCGGCTGCGGCTCGTCGTCTCGCTCGCCAAGGGGCTCGAGCTCGGCACGCACCTGCGCCCCACCGAGGTGATGGCCGCCGCGCTGCCCGGCCTCGCCGTCGGCTCGCTCACCGGCCCGACCAACGCCGCCGAGGTCGCCGCCGGCAAACCCGCCGCCATGGTGCTCGCCGCCGCCGCGCCCGCGGGCGGCGCGCTCGACGAGGAGTTTCTCGCCGCGGTGCAGGCCGCCCTCAGCGGGCCGACCCTGCGCGTTTATCGCGGTGACGACGTCGCGGGCGTGGAGTTCGGCGGCTGCCTGAAAAACGTCTATGCCATCGCCGCCGGCTGCTGCGACGGCCTGCGCCTCGGCGACAACACCAAGGCCGCCCTGCTCACCCGCGCGCTGGCCGAGATGGTGCGCGTCGGCGCGGCCCTCGGCGCGAAGCCGGAGACCTTCTACGGCCTAGGCGGCTTCGGCGACCTCGTGGCCACCTGCACCGGCGGCTGGTCGCGCAATCGCACTTTTGGGCAACACCTCGGCGAGGGCAAAAAAGCCGACGAGCTGATCGCCGCGAGCAAGAGCGTGGTCGAGGGCTACAAGACCACCCGGAGCTTTTTCGAACTGGTGCGCGAGCGTGGCATCGACGCCCCGATCCTCGCCGAGACGCACGCCATCCTCTACGACGGCAAGCCGCCGGCCGAGGCGCTGGCCGCCCTGATGGGGCGGGAGCTGAAGCGCGAGTAGGCGAGGGACCTTGCCCGCTTCCGCCGCGCGGTGAGACGGCGACACTAACACGCGGGAAACGGGCTCGCGCCGCGCGCGATTTTAATCACGGTGCCGGCCATGTTCGAAATCACCGGCACCCTCAAAAAAGTCTTCGACGAGCAGACCTTCGGCAGCGGCTTCAACAAGCGCGAGTTTGTCCTCACCATCGAGAACGGCCGCTTTCCGCAGGACATCAAGTTCGAGTGCGTGAAGGACAAGGTCGCGCTTATCGGCTCGTTCAAACCCGGCGCGAAGCTCAAGGTTTCGTTCGATCTGCGCGGCCGCGAGTGGAAGGAAAATTACTACGTCAACCTCAACGCTTGGAAGATCGAGGCGCTCGGTGGCGGCGCAGGAGCCGGCGGGCCTCCGGCCGACGATGATGCGCCGCTGCCTGCCGAGCCGGGCGAGACGGTGCAGGACGAAGATGTGCCGTTCTAAGTCCCCCGCGCCGGTTCCCGGGAGGAGCCCGATGGCAAGGTTGCTTTTGCAATAATATTGCGTGATTCGCGGCTCGCCGGGTCGTCACCTTCCTGCCACGGTCGCGGCTTTCGTTTTGTCGTCCGCTCCTTAACCGACCTCCTCCCGTGCGCGTCCTCCAGGCTTCCTCCAAGACCTTCGAATCCGACATCGCCGCCTTTTGCCGCGGCGCCTCCGTGCCCCGGGAGATATCCGACTCCGTGGCCGCCATCATCGCCGACGTGCGTCAGCGCGGCGACGAGGCCGTGGGCTACTACGCCGCCAAGTTCGACGGCGCCAAACTCCGCGCCCGCGATTTTCGCGTCAAACCCGCCGACATCGCCGCGGCCGCCAAGCGCTTCCCCGCCTCCGACATGAAGGCCCTCAAGGCGGCGCACGAGGCGATCGTCGAGTTCCACAAAAAATCCCTGCCAAAGGATTGGTCGGCCAAGAACCCGCACGGCGCCACGGTGGGCGAAAACTTTTACCCGATTCGCCGCGTGGGGCTCTATGTGCCCGGCGGCGAGGTGCCGCTCGTCTCCACCGTGCTCATGACGGCCACGCTGGCCAAGCTCGCCGGCTGCCCCGAGATCGCGGTCTTCACGCCCTCGAACCCCTCGGGCAAGGTTGCCGACGCCATTCTCGCCGCGCTCCACCTCGTCGGCCTCGAGGAGATCTACTGCATCGGCGGCGTGCAGGCCATCGCCGCCGCCGCCTACGGCACCCTTACCGTGCCCGCCGTGGACAAGCTCTTCGGCCCGGGCAACGCCTACGTCTGCGAGGCCAAGCGCCAGTGCTTCGGCACCGTCGGTGTGGACTCTTTGCCTGGCCCCAGCGAGGTCATGGTCGTCATCGACGACAGCGCCGACCACGCCTTCGCCGCCGCCGATCTGCTCGCCCAGGCCGAGCACGGCTCGGGCCGCGAGAAAATCTATCTCGTCGCCACCGACACCGCCGACCTCGAGGCGGTGCGCGCCGAGGTGACCGCGCAGCTCAAATTCGTCTCGCGCTCCGAGAAGATCACCAAGGTCCTCGCCACCGGCTTCGTCGGCATCGTCGCGAAAAACGCCGAGGAAATCGCCAAGGCGGCCAACTTTGTCGCGCCCGAGCATCTTGAGCTGATGGTCAAGGAGACGCTGCAAAAGACGCTCCTCAAGACGGTCACCACCGCCGGTGCGATCATGCTGGGCAACCACACGCCGACCGCCGTGGGTGACTTCACCGCCGGCCCCAGCCACGTGCTGCCCACCGGCGGCGCCGGGCGCTTCTTCAGCGGCCTGCGCATCGCCGACTTCCAGCGCCGCACCAGCGTGATCAAATACGACAAGGCCTCGATCAAGAATGCCGCGCCCGTCGTGGCCGCCTTTGCCGCGCTCGAGAAACTCGACGCCCACGGCCGCAGCGTGAAGATCCGCGCGCTTTGAGGCGCGGGACTGTCGGATCTCGATCTGGTCCAGCCGATCAGCCCATCGCTACCCGCCATGGAGTATGCCTTGCTCTGGCTTTTTCTCACGAGCGGCTATCTGGCGGCCGCCATTCTCTTTGCTATCGCTTGGAAAAGACGCAGGCCACTGCGCATAACTTTGGCCCTGATCGCCGGGGGACTGGTGCTTGCCCAGACCTTGGTGTGGCTCGGTTTGGTCAAAATGGGCGAAGCTTGGCACGGAAAAAACGAAGGGATCTGGGTCTTCTGGACGGTCCCAGCCCTCATCTACTGCGGATTGACCGCCGTCTTGCTGATGCGGTCGGATGCTCCTCAGTCGCCTCCGGAAAAACCATCTCTAACGCCGGACGAAGAATACGGTCCGCTTCGATGAACGCGCTGCAATGGCCACGAAAGGCGCAAAAAAAGCCCTCCGCTTTTGCGCCGTTTGCAGCTTCTGTGGCCCGCCATGCCCTCCCCCTTTAAACTCGCCCTGCCGCACATCGCGGCGATGCACGCCTACACTCCCGGTCTTCAGCCCACCGAGCCCGGCTGGGTGAAGCTCAACACCAACGAGTGCCCTTACCCGCCTAGCCCGCGCGCCGCCGCCGCCATCGCCGCCGAGCTGGCCGGCGAGGGCGAGAAGCTCCGCCTCTACCCGAACCCGAAGGCCGCGCCTTTGCGCCAGCTCGTGGCCAAGCTCCACGGCCATGGCCTCACCGAGGCGAACGTCCTCATCGGCAACGGCTCCGACGACGTGCTCAACCTGCTCGTGCGCGTCTTTGGCGGCCCCGCCGCGCCCACCTCCTTCACGTTGCCCAGCTACTCGCTTTACCCCGTGCTCGTCGCCATCCAGGACGGCCGCTGCGCCCCGGTGGAGTTTGACCGCTCGATGAAGCTCCCGGTGGCGAAGCTCGCCACCACGCCGGCCCGCGCCTGCTTCCTCACCTCGCCCAACGCGCCCACCGGTATCGGTTTTTCAAATACGGAAATCGCCGACCTGCTCGCGAAGTTCCCCGGCGTGCTCGTGCTGGACGAGACCTACGCGCCCTTCGCGCGGGAAAACGCCGTCTCGTTGCTCGCCGCGCATCCGCGCCTCGTCATCACCCGTTCGCTCTCCAAGGCGCAGGGCCTGGCCGGCCTGCGCGTCGGCTACTGCCTCGCGCATCCCGAGGTGATCGACCTGCTCGACCGCGTGCGCGACAGCTACAACGTCAACCGCCTCAGCCAGGCCGGGGCCTACGCGGCGCTGCAGGACACCGGCTACTACGACGCGATCATCGGGAAAATCATCCGCACGCGCGACTGCTGGTATGACGATTTCACGAAGCGCGGTTGGTTCACCTACGAGAGCCAGGCCAACTTTCTCTTCACCGAGCCGAAGAACGCGAAGGGCGAGACCGGCCCGGCGGTGGCGAAATCGCTGTATGAGTTTTTCCTCTCACGCCGCATTCTTGTGCGGGCCTTCCCGAGCCACCCGCTGACGGCGAGTTTCCTGCGCATCAGCGTGGGCACCGACGAGGAGATGCTCGCGGTGAGCGATGCCATCGAGGCGTGGCTGCGGAGCTGAGCGCCCGGCACGAAAAAAGCCCGCGGACGTCGCTGGGACATCCGCGGGCTCTTTGTCGCTCGAAATGGTGGAGGTGGCGGGAATTGAACCCGCGTGCCCCTGACCTTCGCGCCTGGCATCTACCCTCATAGTGCTGTTTTAAATTTGCCGAGACCCCGCGACCGCACGCGCAATGGTCTCAACTAACCCCCGGATCGAAGATACGACGCCCACACCGCGGGTGGCTCTGGGCGTTATGTTCGCTGTCGTCGATCTCCCAGCTAGCGAACATCACTGGTCGATCGTCACTGCAACTTAGGCAGCGAGGGGCATTTCTTCGTAGGTGCCGTTTGTTTTTGTGAAGGTGGATTAACGCGGGTCCTTCACCCGCGAAGGGCAGCCATGCACTCCAACCAAGGGTCGAATCCAGAACACCCCCGAAAACGTTTGGCGCGCTTCGGCGATCTTCCGGGACACGGCATGGAGCCGCGTCGTGCCGGGGATCTGAAAGAACGAAGCAACACCCTCGCGCGCGCCGATCCCGATTGCAAGCGGGCGCTGGGCTCTTCGCCCCTTCGCCTCGCACATCACGTCCTCGGGCTCGCGCGCGCCACCCACTCCTCGACGATGGGCGCGTCCGCCGCCGGCATCGGAAGCGTCGCGATTTCCTTGCGCGTCACCCAACGCAGGGCCGCGTGTTCTCTCGCCTCCGGTCGTGCGTCGCGGTCAGAGAACCGAGCCAAGAACGGTATCAGCCGCACCGTCACCTGTTCGTAGGTATGCGTTACCGGCGTGAGCGCCGCTCCGGGGATCGCCGCGCAACCCAGCTCCTCCGCAATTTCACGAATCAGTGCGTCCTGAGGCGTCTCCCCCGGCTCCAGTTTGCCGCCCGGAAACTCCCAAAGGCCGGCAAGGTGCTTTCCCTGCGGTCGTTGAGCGACCAGGAGACGGCCGTCGGCGTCGTCGATCAACGCACACACCACCTGAAGCACCGGGATTGCAGTCACGAGCGGCATTCAACTAGCGTTCGGTTTACCGACAAGGCTCGATCGCCACCCCCGCCGTTCACCACGGTAACCGCATCGTTC
>JAUWBD010000204.1 GCA_030605125.1 Verrucomicrobiota bacterium
CCGAACACGCGGCACGAGGGAGCCCGCCCGTCGCGAGACGGGCGTGGAGAGAAATGACCGTCGATCCGGCGTCGCAAGGCGCCGGGGGACATAATCCGGCTTACAGCCCCGGGATCAGATTTTTCATTTTTCCGTGCCACAGCCACGCGCCCAATCCTTGCGGATTTTAAACCGCGGATAGCGCGGATGGGCGCGGATCACAGAGATGGTTTTTATTTATCCGCGAGATCCGCGAAATCCGCGGTGAAAGATCAGGCTGACGGTGAATCCATTCTTCGCGGTAAGCGGTATCGGCGGCGGACGTCGCAGGCGCAAAAAAGCCGCCTCCGGGAGAGGAGGCGGCGCGGGGCGCGATCGGAGCGCGACGATGGGAAGAACGAGTAAGAGTAAGAGAACGAGAACGGGGCGCGGATGCCGCGCCCTTGCTCAACGATACTCCTCGCCGGTGAGGGCGTTGATGATCTTGAAGTTCTCCACGTGGTAGGCGGGGTCGGCGCGGAAGGCCAACTTCACGCCATACTCGCGCTCCATGCGCACGAGCAGGTTGGCGTCCTCGCTGCGCAGGCGCTCGAGGATGCCGGGGTGCACCATGACGCGGAGGTTGTATTCCTTGCCGTCCTTGCGGGCGACGAGGCGGCGGATCACCGAGCTGAGCTTGCGCTGCAGCTCCACGCTCATCGTGGTCGCGCTCTTCACGATGCCGCGGCCGCGGCAATACGGGCAGTCCGTGTAGAGGTTGCTCGTGAGCGACTCCTGCTGGCGCTGGCGCGTCATCTGCAGGATGCCGAGCTGCGAGATGGGGAGGATGTGGTTCTTCGCCTTATCCTCGGCCATGGCCTCGCAGAGCTTCTCGTAAACGCCGTTGCGGTGGCGGCGCTCCTTCATGTCGATGAAGTCGATGATGATGAGGCCGCCGAGATTGCGGAGGCGAATCTGGCGCGCGGCCTCGACCGCGGCCTCGAGGTTCACAGAGTAGATGACGTTTTTCTCGTCGCTCGCCTTGTTCTTGTGCGAGCCGGTGTTCACGTCGATCGCGATGAGAGCCTCGGTCTCGTCGATGATGATCTCGCCGCCGGAGGGCAGGCCGACCTTGCGCTGGAAGGTCTGCTCGATCTGACGCTCGATGTTGAAGCGCTCGAAAATCGGAATGCTGTCCTTGTAGAGGGCGATCTTGCCCTTGGAGCGTTGGCTGATCTGGGCGACGGAGGCCTGGCAACGGGCGTGGTCCTCGGCGTTGTCGATGAGCACGCGGTCCACCTCCTCGGTGAGGAAGTCGCGCACGGTGCGCTCGACGATGTCGGGCTCTTGGTAAACGCAGGCGGGGGCGCGCTCGTTTTTGATTTTGTCCTGAATCTGCGACCAGGTGCGGAGGAGCAGGTGGAGGTCGCGGACGAAGTAGCGGGCCTTTTTGCCCTCGCCGGCGGTGCGCACGATGACGCCCATGCCCTCGGGGATGGTGAGCTCGTTGACGAGCTGGCGCAGGCGGGAGCGCTCCTTCGGGTCCTCGATCTTGCGCGAGATGCCGCAGGAATCGCTGAAGGGCGTGAGGACGAGGTAGCGGCCGGGCAGCGAGAGGTTGGTGGTGGTGCGCGGGCCCTTGGTGCCGATGGGGCCCTTGGTGACCTGGATGACGATCTCGGAGCCGGGGGGATAGAGCTGCGGGATGTCCTTCACCGTCGGCTCCTGGCCGGGCGGGAGGGCGTTTTTCTTTTTGTTCACGCGCACGACCTCGACCGAGGAGTCGGCGGCGGCGGGGAGCATGTCCCAGTAGTGGAGGAAGGCGTTTTTCGAGTAGCCGATGTCCACGAACGCGGCCTTGAGGCCGGGATCGAGGTTCTTCACGCGGCCCTTGAAGATGCCGCCGACCATGCGATCGGCGTCGTGGCGCTCGATCTCGAACTTCTCGAGCACGCCGTCGAGGAGGAGGGCGACGCGTTTCTCGAGCGGCTCGGAGTTGATGATGAGTTCGCGGAAGGAGGTCTTTTCCTTCTTAAAAACGGAGAGGATCTTTTGGAGGAGCGGGCGCTGTTTGGCGCGTTCCTGGGCGCCGGCTTTCAGCTCGCCGCGGTCCACGGGGACGGTCTCTTGTTCGGCGGGGGGCTGGGCGAGTTGCTCGTCGAGGGACGGGGGGGCGGCGGGAGCGTCGGCGCGGGGTTCAGGCGCGCGCTCGGGCGCGGGTTGAGGGGTGCGATCGTTCATGGCGGGTGTGGTCCTGGTCTGGTGTTGGGACGGGGCACCCTGGTGCGCGGGTCGAGGCGCAGGAAATTCCGGTCGGGAGGTTCGGGCCGCGGGAAAGGTTCAGTTTCACGTGAAGTCCTTTCTGAAGCGGTAAACGCTCTGGACGAGTCCTTGCAGCAAGCAGCAACTGAGCACGAAGGAGCCACCGTAGCTGATGAAGGGAAGCGGTATGCCCGTGATGGGCACGAGGCCGATCGTCATCGCGATGTTCACGAACACATGCACGGCGAACAGGACCGTGACCCCGACGGCAAGGAGTGTGCCGAAGCGGTCGCGGGCGAGTCCGGCGATGCGGATGCCGTTGATCAAGACGATGCCGAACAAACCTAGCACGGTGAGACTTCCCAAAAATCCCTTCTCCTCGGCGATGACGGAGAAGATAAAATCGTTGTGCGAAACCGCGGACGGCAGGTAGCCGAGCTGGGCCTGCGTGCCCTGCCCCCAGCCTTTGCCGGAGAGGCCGCCGCTGCCCACGGAGATCAGCGACTGGTTGAGGTTCCAAGCATCCTTGGTCCCGGTGGGGTCGATGATGTCGGGCGCGGCGAAAGTAAGGATGCGGTTGCGCTGGTAATCCTTGAACGGCACCCACGACTGAGTCTGGTAACGCCCCTTGTCGCGCATGAAGTCCAGGTTATTGTCCTGCATGAACTTCACGTAGCCGCGGGTATCCCAGGCGACCACGGCCACGACCACGAGGAACGCGCCGAGCGCACCCGCGAAGAATCGGGTCGAGAGGCGCGACACGTAGAGCATGGAAAACACCATGGGGGGCAGAACGATGGCCGACTTGAGGTCGGGCTGGGACAAAATCAGCAACATGGGCACCCCAGCGGCAAGGGCCAACTTGCCCAGCGTGCCGAGCGATTGGCGCACCGAGCCGAGCTTGGCGCGGATGAGAATCGAGGCCGTGGCGAAGAGCACGGCGACCTTGGCCGGCTCGCTCGGCTGCAAGGTGAAAAACCCGAAATCCAGCCAGCGCTGCGCGCCGAAGCGCGAGTCGCCCACCCCCGGCATGAGCACGAGCACCAGCAACAACAGGCAGCCCAGGTAAAACCAGTGCCAGACGCCGAGCCAGCGGCGGTAATCCACGAGCGAAACCGCAAGATAGACCCCGGCGCCGCCGACCAACCAGATGATCTGCTTCCACCAATCGTTCGCGGTCTGGCTGAGCTGAGCGGAAAAAATAAAGGCCAGCCCGATGCAGCCCAGGAACACCAGCGCCACGGGCGACCACAAGTCCCACCGCTCGCGAGTGGTGGTCTTGAAGACGCTGAGGTAGTCGAAAGCTCGGCTGAGCATGAGGCGGCGGCGCGGCAGCGAAAAGACGGGGGCGGACCGGGCGCGAGGCAAGCGCAGGGATGGGAGAAAGTCGGAATAGGCGCCACGGGAGACTCGCCACGCTTGCCTCCGAGTCCGATCAGGAACAAAATCAGGGCGTCGGAAAACCTGATCCGTTTGAACCCCAACCCCAAGGAGGCGTTATGAGTGCGCTTAAGCTCCATCTGGACGGCGAGGAACTGGCGGCCGTGGAACGGCTTGCCGCGATGTTGAATGTGAAGGCGGAGGACGTCGTTTACGCGGCGCTCAACCGCCTGATGCTACAGGCCCGCGACCCCGCGATCCACGAAGAGATCGTGCAAACCAAGGCCTGGCGCCCAGACAACCTGCCGCTCTGGAGCGACTCGGCGCACAGCGTCCACGCCTACGAAGGCAAACACGACGACGAGCCGCAACCGAGCCGCTACGTCTGAACCGCCCGGCTCGGCCGCGTTCGCAGCCGAAAACCTCGAAATCCGGACAAAAAGTTGCCCGGTCGCCTACCCCTAAGCGACCGGGCATTTGCTTTCTTAGTTACCCCAAAACTCCTGTTTGCACAGGAGAAGTGAAAAGTGATGAGTCAGAGAGATAGCGGCCGACCCCCGGTCGTCAATAAATTCTCTCAACATTTCCCACCCTTTTCCGCTAAATGCACAAAAACAGCGATTTGAGCCTTTTTCTTTCCGCCGTCCAAGGAGTCCTGCACAGCCGTCCCATCGCTTGGCTGCGCGTCACCGGCCCCGACGCCGCCCCCTTTCTCCAAGGCCAGTGCACCCAGGATCTGCGCCCCCTCCGTGACGGCCAAAGCGCGGAGGCGCTGTGGCTTAACCCCAAGGGACGCATCCTCGGCGAGAGCCTCGTGCTGCGCTCCGCCGTGCCGGGCCAGGATTGCTGGTGGCTCTGGAGCGCGCACACCCCCGGCGACTCCCTCCGCACCCGCTTGGAAGACTTCATCATCGCCGACGATGTCACCGTGAGCGCGGAAGACGCCGCCTGGGAACAGGTCACGCTCGCCGGCCCGGCCGCCGAGGCCTGGCTGCGCGAGGCGCTCGCCGGCGAAGCCCCGCCCGCGCCCGGGGCGTGGCTGCCGCTTGGCGGAGGCCTTCTCTTCGCCGGGCGTCGCGGCCTGCCCCAGGTGTGGGACTGGCTGCGCCCGGCGCCGCCCTCCGCGCCCGCCTCGCCCCAGCCCCCGCCGGGCCTCGGCGATCTCTCGCTCGTCGCCCTTCACCGCGCACGCCTCGCCGCCGGCGTGCCCGCCATCCCCGGAGAATTCGGTCCGCAAGACCTGCCGCAGGAGGCCGGCCTCGAGACGGTGGCGGTCTCTTTCAACAAAGGCTGCTACCTCGGCCAAGAAGTCATGGCCCGACTCCACGCCATGGGCCAGGTGCGCCGCCGTCTCCTGCGTGTCGCCGGCCCCGGCCCCGCGCCCGCCGCGCCGCTCGAGCTCCGCCAAAACGACAAACGCGTGGGCGAGCTCCGCGCCACCGCCGACGACGGCCACGGCGGCTGGATCGGCCTCGCGATGCTCCAGCTCCTCGGCCTCGACCCCGCCGCGCCGCTCCTCACCGCCGACCAGCATACCGTCCACGCCCTCGACCCCCTCCGCGCATGACCGAACGCGACCAACTCCTCGCCCTCTGCGCCCGCCTCGGCGCCACCCCCGCCCAGGCCACGACCATGGCCGATCAGCTCCTCAAACGCTGCGACCAACTCGTCGCCGAGCGGGGCTGGACCCGCGTGCGGGCCATGGAGCATCTGCTCACGCTCGTGGTGCGCGGTCGCGCCGGCGACACCGCGCCCGGCTTCGAAGGCGGCAAGCCGCCCGCGCCGCCCCCGCCCGCCGCGTAGCCAGCCTACAAGGGGCGCCGCAAAAGCGCTCGCCTCCTCTTTCCCGGCGCGCGAGCGTTCGCCCCTTCCACGTTCCTCGTCCCACGCACCACGCCATGAACAAGGCCACTCTCGTCGCCCAGTTTGAAAAAGTCTTCGGCCGCGCGCCCGAAATCGTCACCCGCGCCCCCGGCCGCATCGAGTTCATCGGCAACCACACCGACTACAACGGCGGCACGGTGCTCGGCGCCTCGATCGACCGCGGCGTCGCCGTCGCCCTCGCCCGCCGCGACGACGGCCAGCGCCACTTCCACAGCCGCTACTCGGGCAGGACCGTCGCGCTCCCCGCCGCCGGCGAGCCCGCGAAGCAATCCGGCGACGCCTCCTGGACCAACTACCCGCTCGGCGTGCTCGCCGCCCTCCCCCACTTCGGCCTCCGCGCCCCCGAGGGCTTCGACTACCTCGCCGAGAGCGACCTGCCCGCCGGCGCCGGC
Organism: Verrucomicrobiota bacterium; assembly: GCA_030605125.1. GTDB lineage: Bacteria > Verrucomicrobiota > Verrucomicrobiia > Opitutales > Opitutaceae > IMCC26134_A. Next base: position 5,877 of record JAUWBD010000204.1, read on the forward strand.
CTCTCCTCCAGCGCCGCGATCGAGCTCGCCTCCGCCCTGGCCTTTCTCGGCGTCACCGGCCAGTCCCCGGACCGCGAGACGGTCGTGAAGATCGGCAAGCACGCCGAAAACCACTTTGTCGGCGTGCCCTGCGGCATCCTCGACCAGGGCGTCTCGGGCTTCGGCAAGAGCGGCCGCCTCGTCTTCATCGACTGCGCCGGCCCCCGCTTCGACACCGTGCCCATGCCCGCCGGCGCGAGCTTCTGGATCTTCAACACCCACACCAAGCACGCCCTCGTGGACGGCCTCTACGCCGCCCGCCACCGCGAGTGCATGGAGGCCGCCAAGGCCCTCGGCGCGAAACTCCTGGTCGAGGTATCCACGGAAAAACTACGCTCCGCGGAGGCCTCCGTCGATCCCGTCGCCTTCAAGCGCGCCCGCCACGTCGTCGAGGAGATCGCGCGGGTGGACGCCTGCGTGAAGGCCCTGCGGGCTGGCGACCTCGCCACGGTCGGCGCGCTCCTCACCACCTCGCACCGCAGCTCGCAGCACCTCTTCGAAAACAGCACGCCCGAGCTCGACTTCCTCGTGGACGCCCTCGTGGCCGAGCCCGGCGTCTTCGGCGCCCGCCTCACCGGCGGCGGCTTCGGCGGCGCGGTCATGGCGCTCGCCGGCCCCGGCTTCACCGCCGCCCACGCCGAGAAAGTCGCCCTCGCCTACGCCGCCAAACACGGCGAGCGCCCCGACGTGCTGCCCATGGGCGTGGGCGACGGCGCCGCCGTCCTCTAGGAAATCTTTCTCGTTCTCTTACTCTTTCTCGTTCTCCCGACGCGCCCCCGGCGCGCCCCTTCCCTCGCTCCGCCCGCATGAGCACCGCTCCCTCCTCCGCTTCGTCCGACGTCCCCGCCGACTCGCCCTTCGACACCGTCGAGGAGGCCATTGCCGAGATCGCCGCCGGCCGTCCCGTGATCGTCGCCGACGACGAGGACCGCGAAAACGAGGGCGACCTCATCATGGCCGCCTCCAAGGCCACGCCCGAGTCGATCAACCTCATGATCCGCTACGGCAGCGGCATCGTCTGCGTGCCCATGCTCGGCCACCAGCTCGACCGCCTCGGCCTCGGCCCCATGGTGGCGCGCAACCGCGAGGTCCACCGCACCGACTTCGCCGTCAGCGTGGACGCAGCCGCGGGCGTCACCACCGGCGTCAGCGCCCACGACCGCGCGGTCGCGATCAAGATCCTCGCCGATCCCGCCTCGCGCGCCGACCAGCTCGTGCAGCCCGGCCACGTCTTCCCGCTCCGCGCCCGTCCCGGCGGCGTGCTCGAGCGCGCCGGCCACACCGAGGCCGCGGTGGACCTCGCCACCCTAGCCGGCCTCGAGCCCGCGGGCGTGATCTGCGAACTCGTCAACGACGACGGCACCATGCAGCGCCTGCCCCAGCTCGTGGAGTTCAAGCGGCGCCACGGCCTGCGCATGATCTCGATCGAGCAGCTCATCGCGTATCGGCTGAAGCAGGACAAGCTCGTCGAGAAGATCGGCGAGCGCGTCTTCGCCTCCGACTACGGCGAGTTCACCGCGCACGTCTTCCGCAGCCGCCTCGACAAGCGCCACCACCTCGCGCTCACCCTCGGCGCGCTCTCCCCCGACGCCGCGGCGCTCGTGCGCGTGCACAGCGCCAATCCGCTGACCGACGTCTTTCGCGGCCGCGGCTGCGGCACGCCCGGCGACGTGCTCGACGCCAGCCTGCGCGCCATCGCGCGCGAGGGCCGCGGCGCCTTGCTCTACATGGAGCCGCTCCACACCGGAGAGGCCCTGCTTTCCCGCCTCGCCGCCGCGACGGGCGAGGCCGCGCCGACGCCCGCCATGGACCTGCGCGACTACGGCATCGGCGCGCAGATCCTCGCCGCGCTCGGCCTGAAAAAGATCCGTCTGCTCACCGGCAGCCAGCGCAAGCTCGTGGGCCTCGAGGCCCACGGCATCGAGCTCGTGGAGCTCGTCGAGCCGCGCGGCTGACGAGATATTTGAACCGCGGATTTCGCGGACCGCGCGGATAAATCTAAAAACCGCAGTTCAATCCAACCACGGATAACACGGATAGGCACGGATAAGAGCGTTGGGAAATAACCGCGCGGACCAACTTTCACCTTCGGGTGAAACTGAAGTTGTGTCCGTCAAGTTCAGCAAAAGCGGCTGTATGGTTCGGTGATTAGAGGACTAAAAAATGTTTTAGGGATGGGGTGCAGGGGAAGGCGCTTGGCGCCTTCCCCGCTCTGGATTGAGGGAGGGGCGG
>JAUWBD010000042.1 GCA_030605125.1 Verrucomicrobiota bacterium
GAGACGCAGAGGAGAGGAAGGGGAGGCGGCAGGAGGCGGGCGTCTTTCTCTCCGCGTCTCTGCGTCTCCGCGTTGAAGGCTTTATTATTTCGCGAGGGCGGTGGAGCGGGTGACGGGCTCGGATTTTCCGAGCTTTTGGAGGTAGGCGATGAGGGCCACGATCTCGCGGTCGGCGGCGGTGTGCAGGCCGCTCTCGCGCAGGCCGTCGGCGATCTTCGCACCCTGCGCAAGCGCCTCGGCCTGGATCTCCTCGGGCGTCTGCTCGGCGTAGGGCACGCCGAGGGTGCGCATCACGCGCATCTTGGCGGGCAGCGCGGCGAGGTCGGTCTTCTGGGTGAAGAGCCAGGGGTAATTCGGCATGTTCGAGCCGGGCGAAACCGAGCGGGGGTCGAGCATGTGCTGGTAATGCCAGGCGTCGCCATACTTCGGGTTGCCCTTGCCGTCGGCGTTGCCGAGACGGGCGAGGTCGGGGCCGATGCGGCGGCTGCCCCACTGGTAGGGATGGTCGTAGATCGACTCGCCGAGGCGCGAGTAGTCGCCGTAGCGGAGCACGTCGGGCACGAGCGTGCGGATCATCTGCGAGTGGCAGTTGTAGCAGCCCTCCTTCACGTAGATGTCGCGGCCGGCGAGCTCGAGCGGCGTATAGGGAACCTGGATACGGTCCTCCACGTTCTGCGCGCGCTGCACGATCACGGTCGGGATGATTTGGATGAGGCCGCCGGCGGCGACGGCGAGGAAGGTGAGCACGGTGAAGGGCGCGGCGTTGACCAGCAGGCGGTCATACCACTCGGCCCAGCCGCGGATCTTGGCCTCGAAGTGCAGCCAGGCGAGGATCACGCTGGTGATGGTGCCGAAGAGGCCGAGCAGGCGGAGGAGGTCGCCGCCGAACATCCAGGCGCAGGCGAAGATCGTGCCGAGGATGGAGAAGACGACGGGCGGATTCACGAAAGTGCCGACGGCGCCGACGCGTTGCACCGGCGTGTCGTCCACGAGCACCTCGGCCGCGCCGTCCACGGCCTTGGCGCCCGAGATCGTCTTCACGACGTTGTAGGCGAGGAGCAGCCAGCCCACGAGGTAGAGGCCGCCGCCGACGATGCGCATGAGCATCATGGGCCGGATGGCGTTGAGCGTGTCCAAGAAGTTTGGATACGCGAGCACCGTGCCGCCCTCGACGGTGGCGTTGAGCATGAGGCCCTGGGTGATGCCCGAGACCCACATGGCGGCGACGTAGAGGAGGATGCCGACGGTCCCGATCCAGAAGTGGGTGTTGGCGAGCGAGACCGAGTGGAGGGGCTTGTTCCAGAGGCGTGGCAGGAGCCAGTAGATCATGCCGGCGGCCATGAAGCCGTTCCAGCCGAGGGCGCCGGCGTGCACGTGGCCGATGATCCAGTCGGTGTAGTGGCCGAGGGCGTTGACCGATTTGATCGAGAGGAGCGGCCCCTCGAAGGTGGCCATGCCGTAGAAGGTGACGGCGGCGGCGAAGAACTTCAGCACGGGATCGGTGCGCAGCTTGTGCCAGGCGCCGCGCAGGGTGAGCAGGCCGTTGAGCATGCCGCCCCAGGAGGGAGCCCAGAGCATGAGCGAGAAGGTCATGCCGAGGACCTGGAGCCAGTCGGGCAGCGCAGTGTTCAGGAGATGGTGCGGGCCGGCCCAGATATAGACGAAGACGAGCGACCAGAAGTGGATGACCGAGAGGCGATAGCTATACACCGGACGTTCGGCCGCCTTCGGCACGAAGTAATACATGATGCCGAGAATCGGCGTGGTGAGGAAGAAGGCCACGGCGTTGTGCCCATACCACCACTGCACGAGGCCGTCCTGCACGCCGGCGAAGATCGGATACGAGTGCGTGAGCGAGGTGGGGATGCTCAGGTGGTTGACGATGTAGAGCATCGCCACGGTGATGATCGTCGCGATGTAGAACCAGATCGCGACGTAGAGCGCGCGCTCGTGGCGGCGGGCGAGGGTCCAGAAAAAGTTGACCGCGAAGACGACCCAGATGCCGGCGACGGCGATGTTGATGGGCCAGATGAGCTCGGCGTATTCCTTGCCGCGCGAGAAGCCGAGCGGGAGCGTGATGGCCGCGGCGACGATGATCGCCTGCCAGCCCCAGAAGTGCAGCGAGGAGAGGAAGTCGCTCGCGAGGCGCGCCTTCACCAGGCGCTGCGTCGAGTAATAGACGCCGGCGAACATCATGTTGCCGACGAAGGCGAAGATGACGGCGTTGGTGTGCAGCGGACGCAGGCGGCCGAAGGTCAGCCAGGGCAGGTCGAAGTTGACGCGCCAGGCGTTGAGCTGCGTGGCGACGATCACGCCGACCAACATGCCGACCGCGCCCCAAAGCACGGAGGCGAGCAGGAATTGGCGAACGACCTTGTCGTTATACTGGATGGTGACGGTGCGGGCGGACATGGAAGGGGCGGGCGGAGCCGAGGAGTCGAGAGGTCGAGGAGTCGAGGAGCGGGATCAGGCGGCGGGCTTGGATTGGGCGGCCTTGGCGGCGGCGCGGTCCTTGCGGCGTTGGCAGGAGGCGCAGCACTTGCCGTCGGTGCGCTTGGTGGCGCAGGTGTTCTCATCGACGACGCCGTGATCGTGGTGGTGATGCTCGTGGGCGTGGCCGGAGCCGCGGGCGACCGACGCGACGCTCATTTCTTGCTCGAGCGGCAGGAGTGAATCGCGATCCGCGCCGGCGCGACGCGGACGGGAAAACTCGCGCACAAAAAGCGCGATGAAGGTCAGCGAAAGCAGCAGGCTGATGGCCAGCGTAAGAGGGATGACGTCCATGGAAGAGGGCGGGGAGCGATGCGCGAATGAGCGCCACGCACCTTAGCGGAAGCCCGCCCGCGACCGCTGCGCGGGCCTTGGCGGCGCTCACGCGTTTCTTGGCGAACACGCCAAAAACGGCCAAAGAGCGCGCAGCCTCGGCCAAGGAAGGGCGCGCGGCGCAAGGCGGTGTCGGCTACCGTGGGCGGCCATGAACCCCGGCGACCCGCGTCCTTTGCTCGACCGACACGCCGCCCGTGTGCTCACGCGCTGGCGAGAGCGGCTGCGGGCGCTGCCGCCCTCGAGCGCCCTGGCCCACCCCGATCTCCTTGGCCCGATGATGGCTCCGGCTCTGGCGCGCGTGCGGCAGGAGGCCGTGCAGGCCCCGGTCGATGGCACGGCGCAGGCCGCGCCCGAAGAGCCGGTCGCATGCCGCTGCGGGCTGAACCCGCTGGTCGCCTTTTACCTCACCGGGGAGTGCGCCACGTTTGACGTGCTTTGGGGCCAGGCCGACGCGCTGCCGCATCTGGCTCCGGGCGAACGTGAACAGCTGTGCCGCACGCTCAGCCAAGCGTGGCGCCGCGTGGCCACCGACGAGATCTCGCTCTTCTGCTCGCTCTGCCAACGGCGCACCGTGCTCGAGGAGCAGGACAAACAACGCGCCGCCGCGGCGCTCCAGCGGGCGGCACATGCAAACGGCGTGGCGCGGCCCTGCAAGGTGTGACGCCTGCGGGGCGGCGGGCGCCCCCGCAGGGCATTCGCTGGCGCATGCCGCACATGGGCGCGCCCCCGAACACGGGCGCGGTCGTCGGCAAACGACGATCCGACGACCTCAGCGCGTCGGATTGAGGCGCTTGTTGAGATTCTCGCGGTAGGCCTTCGGGCTCTGGCCTGCGATGCGGCGAAACACGCGATTGAACTGCGAGAGGGATTGGAAGCCGGCCTCGAAGGCCGCCTCGCTCACGCGCTTGTGCGGGTTGATGAGGAGGTTCTTCACCTTCTCCACGCGCACGCGGGCGAGGTAGTTGGTGAAGGTCATGCCGGTGGCCTTCTTGAAGGTCTTGCAGAAGTAGAAGGCGCTCATGTTGACCGCCTTCGCGACCTCGTCGAGCGAGAGGTCCTCGCCGTGGCGACTGGAGATGAGCGCGCGGGCGCGGGCGATGGGCGGCGCCTCGCCGTGCTCGGACTGGATGGCGAGCTCCTCGCCGATGGTGGAGAGGTGCTGCGCAAAGATGGAGAGCAGGCGCAGAATCGATTCGTATTGGCGGCGGTCGAGGACGCGGCCTTGGAACCAGGCCTCCTCGAGCTTCTTCATGTCCACCTCGGTGCCGAAGGCCAGGATCTGGCGGGCTGTGGAGGCGAAGCGTTTCTTGTCGGGTTTTTCGAGAAACACCTGCCCGGTCTGGAGGAAGGCCACGAGGTCCTCGCCCACGCGCACCGGGACCGAGGAGTCGCAGAGGCCGGCGAAGCACTTCATCGTCTTCGGCTCGAGTTTGGCCTCCTCCTCGACCTTGCGCTGGAGCTGAAGGCAGGCGGCGCAGCTTTGGTTGGTCTTGGCCATGAGCGCGCAGAACGGGTTTTCGTTCGGGTCGCCGTGGTGCGGAAGATCGAAGGCCTCGAGGGGGCGCAGGTTGATCGGCAAGCCCGTGGTGTCGCGAAACGCCTGCTCGTAGTCTTTGAAGATACGACTCCGCTTGAGGCGATCGACAAACTCGCGGCTACGTTGGACTGAATCGGTGGCTTCTGCGCTCATCGCTTTTTGGTCGGAACAATTTTGCATACAAGGCCCTCCCGGGCGATTCGCCGAGGAGAAAAACCACCAAGAAAAACACGTTCGACAAGGGATGCGTAGCCGTCCCACGCTCCGGCCGATCATGTCCTCGCCCGCCAACGACAACGTCATCGCCCCCTCGGAGCAAAAGCACGTCACCCCCGTGACCATCGCCGTCGATCTTGTTCTGACCGCGGTGTTTTTCTTCTTCATGTTCGGCTGGGTGAAGCCGCACGTGCCCAGCTACGATCCGATGTGGGTCAACATCTGGGGCGTGCTCACCGCCCTGTGCGTGACCGGCGTGTTCTGGCTCGCGATCCAGATGTTCCGCGTGGTCCTCGCCGGCGAGCGCACCCTGCGCGCCGAACGCGCCGCCAAGCGCTGACCCCGCGCCGCCCACATCCGACCAGTTTTCGGGCCGCGATCTCCGCGATCGCGGCTTTTTCTTTTCCACACGCCGATCCCCTGCATTTGTTGCCCATCCGTGAGCGAGCCTGAATCCAGTCCCGCGGCCGCGCCCGCCAAGGCCCGGCCGACCGCCGCCGCCGAGGATTACCTCGAACGCATCGCCGCCCTGATCAAGACCAAGGGCTACGCGCGCGTGGTGGACATCGCCGCCGAGCTGAAGATCTCGCAGGCCAGCGTCACCACCATGGTGCAGCGGCTCGACGCCGACGGGCTGGTGAAATACGAAAAATATCGCGGCATGGTGCTGACCGACGCCGGCGAGGCGGTGGCCGCGCGCATCGCCCACCGGCACGAGCTGCTCACGCAGCTGTTGCGCTTTTTCGACCTGCCCGAGGACGTGATCTTCCGCGACGTGGAGGGCATGGAGCACCACATCAGCGGCGAGACGCTCGCCGCGCTGGAGCGCCTGACGCGCCACCTCGAGGCGCACCCGGAGATCGTGGCGCAGCTGCGCAAGTAGCGCGGGGGCGGATTCGGAAGTAGGGCGTGACCGCCGGGCGCGCCGCAGGCTGAAGGTAACTCTCCGCACCCACGGTAACCGCCGCTCCGACGCGGCGGGCCCAGCGGTCCCGCCCTACCTTGGAAAGCGGCGCCACCGGCTACGGTTTTGGGGAAACGCGCTAAACATCCACGACGGTATTTGAAGCGCGCTCACTCGTAGCGCAGCGCCTCGATCGGATCGAGCTTCGCCGCTTGGATCGCGGGGTAGATGCCGGCGAGCACGCCCGCCGTCACGCTGAAGGCGAAGCCCACCACGAAGGCCGAGGGCGCGAGCAAGGGCGCGCTGCCCGGCGGCAGCACGGTGCCGAGAAGCTTGATCGCGCCCACCGCCACGCCCACGCCGGCCACGCCGCCGATCAGGCTGAGCGTCACCGCCTCGGCGACGAACTGGCTGAAGATGTTGAAGGGCGTCGCCCCCACCGCCTTGCGGATGCCGATCTCGCGCACGCGCTCGTTGATCGAGGCGAGCATGAGGTTCATGATGCCGATGCCGCTCACCAGCAGCGAGACGCCGGCGATGGCGCTGCCGCCGATCACGAAGCCGGCCTTGGTGCTGGAGAAGCTGGCGAGCTGTTGCTCGTTGGTCGTCACCGTAAAATCGATCAGCCCGCGGTGCTGTTGCGCGAGGACGTTGCTCGCGGCGTCCACGGATTCGCGCAGGAGCGAGAGGTCGCGCGCCTTCATGTTGAGCCAGTTGAGGCGATCGGTCGGGCGCAGCTTGGTCGCCATCGTGGTGATGGGCACGAAGGCGATTTTGTTTTTCCACTGGAGCGTGTTGTAGGTGCCCCAGAGCCGCTCGTAGTGCTGCAGGACGCCGATCACGAGGTAGGGCTGGCCGGCCACGTCGAGGTAGCGGCCGAGCGGATCCTCGCCCGGCGCGAAACACTCCCGCACCACCTCGCTGCCGAGGATGATCACATTGGCGCGGTCAGCGAAATCGAGGGCGGAGAACATCCGGCCGCGGGCGATTTCGTAGCGATTGATCTCAAATATGCTGTTGGTCACACCCTGGATGCGCACCTCGTGGCGGCGCGAGCCGCGGCTCAGGCGGGCGCCAGGGAAATCAATCTCGGGCGAGATGACGTCGAGCGTGGGCACGAGAGCGCGGAGCGCCTCGGCGTCGTCGAGCGTGAAGCCGCGCGAAGCCGGCGCCAAGGGCGCCTGCCGCTCGGGCAGCGCGCGCGGGCTGCCGGTGATCTTCTCCACACCGCCCTGTTCCTGCAGCGAGCGCTCCCAGCCGGAGAAAAACCCCTCCATGAAGCCGGTGGTCACGACCATCGAGGCCACGCCAAGCATCACGCAGCAGATGGTGAGCAGCGAGCGGAGCTTGTGCCCCCAGATCTCGCCGAGGCCGTTGAGGATACCGGAGAGGAGGCGTTTCATGCGGCGGTGTGCTTGGCGGACGTGACCGAAACGCGGGCACGGTTCGTGTAGGGCGTTCGCTTGCGAATGCCGGAATCGGCGGACGGGACCGAAACGCGGGCGCGGTCGTCGGCAAGCGACGACCCTACAGAGGCACTCACGCCGCGCCCCCTTCCGTCACGCGGCCGTCGCGCACGTGGAGCTGGCGGCGAAAGTGCCCGGCGATTTCGGACGAGTGCGTCACCACCACGATGGTGCGGCCGAGGCGGTTGAGCTCCTTGAACAGGTCGAGGATCGCGGCGGCGGTCTTGGTGTCGAGATTGCCGGTGGGCTCGTCGGCGAGGAGGATGCGCGGCTCGTTGACGAGGGCGCGGGCGATGGCGACACGTTGGCGCTGGCCGCCGGAGAGTTCACCCGGGCGGTGATGGGCGCGGTGCGTCATGTCCACGAGCGCGAGGGCGCGGTCGATGCGCGCCTCGGCGTCGGCCGGCGGCGAACCGTGGTAGGAAAGCGGCAGGGCGACGTTGGCGCGCACGGTGAGGCGCGGGAGCAGGTTGAAGGCCTGGAAGACGAAGCCGATCTTCTCGGCCCGCACGTGGGCGCGCTGGCGCTCCGAGAGCGAGGCCACCGGGCAGCCGTCGAAAAACACCTGGCCCGTGCTCGGCGAATCGAGGAAGCCGAGGATGTGCATGAGGGTGGACTTGCCCGAGCCGGAGGGCCCGAGGATGGCCATGAACTCGCCCTCGCGCAGCGTGAAGGATGCGTCCACGAGCGCGTCCACAACCGTGTCGCCCATCGGGTAGCGTTTCCCGACGCGCTCGAGGCGGAGGACTTCGGGGGCGGGGGCGCTCATCGCGGGTTTACTTGTCCTGGCTGAACTTGACGGCCGGCGGACGTTGAAGGGAGACGGCGGCGCCCTCGGCGAGGCCCGACTTGATCTCGACGTGGCTGCGATCGCGCACGCCGAGCTCGACCTTGGTTTTGACCGGCTCGCCGAGCGAATCGGCGGCGCGCACGAAGACAAACCACTCGCCGCTTTCGTGGTCGTTGAAGACGGCGTTGTGCTCGACCGAAAGCGCGTCCTGCGCCGAGGCGGTCACGATGTGCACGCGCGCCGTCATGCCGGGGCGCACGCGCGGGTGCGATTGCTCGATCTCGATCTGGAGCGGAAACTCGCGGGCCGCGTTGCCCGAGGCGGCGGCCCCGGCGGGGCGCGTGGCGGCGGGCGCGATGAAGGTGATGCGACCCGAGGCGCGCGCCTCGGGCACCGATTCGAACGTGATCTCCACCGGCATGCCGAGCGTGAGCGCGGCGACGTCGATCTCGTTGGTCGAGGCCTCGACGCGCAGGCGCGAGAGGTCGGCGAGTTCGAGGAGCGTGGCGCCGTCGCGGCCGGAGTCGGCGCCGGTCACGATCATGCCCGGGCGGGCGGCGAGGCTGAGCACGCGGCCGGCGTAGGGGGCCTTGATGACGCTCTTCGCGAGCGAGTTCTCCAGCAGGCGCACGCGGGCCTCCTGCGAGGCGGTGTCGTTTTTCGCGAGGCGATAGGCGATCTCGGCCTCCTTGCGCTCCTTCTCGGTCACGAGCCCGCGCTCGCCGAGACTCTGCAGACGGCGAAACTCCAGCTCGGCGCGCTCGGTGCGCAAGCGGGCGGCGGTCACGCCGAGCCGCGCCTCGTCGAGCTGGGCGCGCAGCACGCTCTGGTCGAGCTCGATGAGCGCCTGGTCGCCCTCGACCTCGTCGCCGGCCTGCGCGAGCACGCGCGCCACACGTCCGCTGATCTCGGAGCGGATGTCGGTGGAAAGGACGGGCGTGATGGTGCCGTTGATCGCGACCGTTTGACGGATGTCGCGTTTGGCGGGCGTGATGTAGGTGTAGGTGACACGCTCCGCGCCCTCGCCGGACCGGACCCTGAACACGAAGACGACGGCGCCCGCGACCAGGGCGAGCGCGAGGACGATCCAGAGGAGGCGTTTCATGGGGGATTGAGCGGCAGGGCGGACCGCTGGGCCCACCCTACCCGGCTAGACCTGCGCGAGGCTGTGGTTGTAGGCGTCGAGCAGCGCCTCCCAAGAGGCGTCGATGATGTTGTCGCTCACGCCGACCGTGCCCCAGATGCGGTGGCCGCGGGCGTCGCCGCTCTCGATCAACACGCGGGTGCGGGAGTTGGCGCCGCTGCGGCCGTCGAGGATGCGGACCTTGTAGTCGCGCAGCTCCATGTCCTTGAGCTGCGGATACGCGGGCTCGAGCGCGAGGCGCAGGGCCTTGTCGAGCGCGCCGACCGGGCCGGTGCACTCGGCCACGGTGTGGCGCGGCTCGCCGTTGACCGTAAGCTTCACCGTCGCCTCGGCGATAAGGCGGCCGGCCGGGCCGCGCTCCACGATCACGCGGTAGCTCTCGACCTCGAAAAAGCTCTTCGCCTTGCCGAGGGTGCGCGCGATGAGCAGGCCGAGCGAGGCGTCGGCCGCCTCGAACTCGTAGCCGCGGAACTCGAGGTCCTTGAGCTGCTCGATGAGGGCCTTCATCTCGGGCGCCTTTTCATCGAGCTCGTGGCCGAGCTCCTTGGCCTTCATGGCGACCGAGCTGCGACCGGCCATGTCGGAGACGAGCACGCGAGTGCGGTTGCCCACGAGCGCGGGGTCGATGTGCTCGTAGGAGGATTTTACTTTTTGCGCGGCGTTGGCGTGCAGGCCGCCCTTGTGCGCGAAGGCCGAGGCGCCGACGTAGGGGGCCTTGGTGTCGGGCTTGAGGTTGGCCAGCTCGTCGAAGGTGAGGGAAAGTTCGCGCAGGTCGGCGAGATTTTCGGCGCAGCGGGCGGTCTTGCCCATCTTGAGGAAGAGGCTGGGCAGGATGGTGAAGAGGTTGGCGTTGCCGGTGCGCTCGCCGTAGCCGTTGGCCGTGCCCTGCACGAGCGTGGCGCCGGCGGCGACGCCCGCGAGCTAGAGCGCGACGCCGAGACCGGAGTCGTTGTGGGTGTGCACGCCGACCTTTTCAGGGCCAAACTCGGCCACGACCTTGGCGACGATGGCTTTGAAGTCGTCCACTAGCGTGCCGCCGTTGGTGTCGCAGAGGGTGAGGTTGCTCGCCCCGCCCTTGATCGCGGCGCGGAGGGTTTTGAGCGCGTAGTCGGGGTCGGCCTTGTAGCCGTCGAAGAAGTGCTCGGCGTCGTAGATCACCTCGCGGCCTTGGGAGGTCACGTGGCGGATGGAGTCCTCGATCATGGCGAGGTTTTCCTCGAGCGTGGTGCGAAGGATCTCGGTGACGTGGAGGGTCCAGGTCTTGCCGACGAGGGTGAGCACGGGCGTCTCGGCCTCGAGCAGGGTCTTCAGTTGTGGGTCATCCTCGGCGCGGATGCCGGCGCGGCGGGTGGAGCCGAAGGCGGCGAGCTTGGCGTGCTTGAACTTCAGCTTCTTGGCCTCGGCGAAGAAGGTGATGTCGCGCGGATTGGAGCCCGGGTAGCCGCCCTCGATGTAGTCCACCCCGAAGGCGTCGAGCTTCTGCGCGATCAGGAGTTTGTCCGTCACGGAGAAGCTGATGCCCTCGCCCTGCGTGCCATCGCGGAGGGTGGTGTCGTAGATCTTAACGGCGGTGCTCATGTTGGGTGGAGGAATCGGTCAGGCTGTGGAGGTTGCGGGTGGGAGAAAACGAAAAACCCCGGGCGGTCGGGCCCGGGGTCTGGGAGAATCGGAGGCGTGTGCTGCGCGCGTTTACGCCAAGATCCCCGGCCCGGGAGGGCGGGAAATGATAATGGCGGCAATAATGATGGCGCGGTTCACGGATGCAGAGCGCTAGAGCATGTCGCGCGTTTGTCGAGCCCGCAGTCGGCGGCGCGGCGGCGCATCAATGGGAATTGTCACCAGATTGGTGACATTGGGGAATCGCGCTCTCCTCTCCAAACACCGTCGGCGAACGAACATTTGTCACCCATTGGGTGACAATTTTTCTGAAAACAGGGCGGGAGGTCGCAGGGCAGTCCTGATTGCGAACGGCGGCCGGCGGCCGACCGCTTTCGGCCGGCGGCTTCGCGCTTTACCGTCTCCCCCCCGCTCGGCACAACCCCACCTCGTGCCCGCCCAAGCCACCGCCACCACCGTGATTCCCCAGGCCGAGATCGGCCAAGCTCTCGACCGCCTCGCCGCCGAGATCGCGGCCCGCCACCCCGCCGGCCCCGAGCGCCGCCTCGTCGTCCTCGGCATCGCCAACGGCGGCGTGCACGTCGTCACGCGCCTCCAGCTCCTTCTGCGCAAGCACTACCCTGAAAAGACCCGCCCGCGCACCGGCATCATCGACATCTCCTTCCACCGCGACGACATCGGCCGCCACCCGATCCCGAAGGAATTTACCCCGACCGTCATCCCGATCGACGTCACCGGCGCCACCGTGATCCTCGTGGACGACGTCCTCCAGTCCGGCCGCACCGTGAAGGCCGCGCTCGACGAGCTCTTCGACCATGGTCGCCCGGCCAAGGTGGAGCTCGCCGTCCTCGTGGACCGTGGTGGCCGCACCCTCCCCGTCGCCGCCGACTACACCGGCCTGGTGATCGCCGCCGCCCCCGAGGAAAAAGTCACCGTCGTGCTCCACGCCACCGACCCGCGCCACGACTCCATCACCGTCGCCCGCCCCGCCAAGTAACCGCCCATCCACCAACCGGCCGCCGTCCCCTGACATTGGTCATTGGACATTGGGCCTTGGTCATTTTCCCACATGTCCTGGAACCGCCGCCACCTCCTCACGCTCGAGGAACTCTCGCTCGCCGAGATCGACCAGATCCACTCCGTCGCCACCGCCTTCAAAAAAGTGCTCGGGCGATCAGTAAAAAAAATCCCCGCCCTTCGCGGCAAGACGATCATCAATCTCTTCCTCGAGCCGAGCACGCGCACCCGCATGGCCTTCGACATGGCCGCGAAGCGCCTCAGCGCCGACGTCATCTCCTTCGACGCCGCCAGCTCCTCCACCACCAAGGGCGAGACGCTCCGCGACACCGCGGAAAATATCGCCGCCCTCGGCGCCGACATGATCGTGCTGCGCCACAACTGCGCCGGCTCGCCGCTCTATCTCTCCAAGATCCTCGGCATCCCGGTGATCAACGCCGGCGACGGGTCGCACGAACACCCCACCCAGGGCCTGCTCGACACCTTCACGATGCGTGAGCGCCTGGGCTCCCTGAAGGGCCGCCGCGTCGTCATCCTCGGCGACATCCTCTTCAGCCGCGTGGCGCGCTCCAACATCCACGCGCTCACCAAGCTAGGCGCCAACGTGACCCTCTGCGGCCCCTCGACCCTCGTGCCGCACAGTCTCGAGAGCCTGGGCGTGACGGTCTCGCACGACCTTCGCTCGGCGCTGGCCGACGCGGAGGTTGTCATGCTCTTGCGGATACAGCATGAGCGCCAGACCGCGACGATGTTCCCCAGCCTGGGCGAATATACCTCGATGTTCGGCCTCAACCAGACCCGCGCCAGCTGGCTGCACCCGAAGGCGATCATCATGCACCCCGGCCCGATCAACCGCGGCGTGGAGATCGACAGTTCCCTGGCCGACGGCGAGCGCAGCGTGATCCTCGATCAGGTGACCAACGGCATCGCCGTCCGCATGGCCTGCCTCTACCTCTGCGCCGGCGGCGCCCCCGAGTCCGTCACGCCGGTGGACTGAGCGAGACGGAGGAATGGCCGCAAAAAGGCGCAGAAGGCGCAAAAAAAGACATTATGAAAAAAGACCCGATCTTCCTTCTTTGTGACCACGTCCGCGAAACCGCGTTCGCGCTCCATCGCTACCACCGCCACGGACACACCGAGAAGACCTACGAAAACGGCCTTGCGCACCGGCTGCGCAAGCAAGGCCTGCGGGTTACACAGCAACACCCGGTGCATGTTTACGATGAGGATGGCACGGTGCTGGGTGAATATTTTGCGGACCTGCTCGTCGAGGATCAGCTCATCGTGGAACTCAAAGCCTGCCGCGCGCTCGTGGACGAACACATCGCCCAACTTCTCGGCTACCTCCGCTCCGGTCGTCGCGAGCACGGTCTTCTCATCAACTTTGGTTCGCCGATCCTCCAAGTCCGCAAGTTCGCCCTCAGCGACCCGGATCCGCTCGACCTCTGATTCTTTGCGTCTTCTGCGCCTTTTTGCGGCCAATCCATTCGATTCTTTTCTCCATGCCTCTCCTTCACCTCACCAACGCCCGCGTCATTGATCCCGCCGCCAAGCGCGACGCCGCCGGCGAACTTTTCATCCGCGACGGCGTCTTCGTCGCCCGGCCCTCCGCCGCCGACCTCAAGAAGGCCAAAAAGATCGACGCCGCCGGCCTCGTCGCCGCGCCCGGCCTCGTGGACATCCACGTCCACTTCCGCGAGCCCGGCCAGACCCACAAGGAGACCATCGAGACCGGCTCCCGCGCCGCCGCCGCCGGAGGCTTCACCTCCGTGGTCTGCATGCCCAACACCGCCCCGGTCGCGGACAACGCCGGCACCATCCAGCTCATCAAGGACTCCGCCGCCCGCTCCTCCTGTATCCACGTTTACCCTACGGGTTGCATCACCGTCGGCATGAAGGGCCAGAGCCTCGCGCCCATCGGCTCGCTCAAGCGCGCCGGCGTGATCGCCATCACCGACGATGGCGACTGCGTGCAGAGCAACGAGCTCATGCGCCGCGCCTGCGAATACGCCAAGATGTTCGGCCTGCCGCTCATGGACCACTGCCAAGACCACTCCATGACCGTCGGCGCCGTCATGAACGAGGGGCAGATGTCCGTGAAGCTCGGCCTCAAGGGCTGGCCCAACGCCGCCGAGGACCTGATCGTCGCGCGCAACTGCATCCTTTCCGAATACACCGGCGCGCACATCCACATGCAGCACCTCTCCTCGCGCAACGCGGTCGAGATCCTGCGCCGCGCCAAGGCCCGCGGCGTGCGCGTCACCGGCGAGGCCTGCCCGCACCACATCGCCCTCACCGACGAGGCGCTCGCCACCTACGACACCCATTTCAAGATGAACCCGCCCCTCCGCACCGAGGAGGACCGGCTCGCCATCATCGCTGGGCTGAAGGACGGCACGATCGACATCCTCGCGACCGACCACGCCCCGCACACGCCCGACGAGAAAGACCGCGAGTTCGACCTCGCGCCCAACGGCATCCTCGGCCTCGAGACCGCCCTCGCCGTCTCGCTCGAGATCCTCGTGCGCAAAAACAAGTTCAAGCTCGCCACGCTCGTGGACCTCTGGACCCGCAAGCCCGCGCAGCTCCTCGGCCTGCCCGCCGGCACCCTCGCCGAGGGCGCGCCCGCCGACCTCGTGCTCTTCGACCCCGAGGCCGAGTGGCTCTACGACGCGAAGAAGGGTTTCTCCAAATCCGCCAACTCCCCCTGGAGCGGCCAAAAACTGCGCGGCCAGGTCAAGGCGACCTACGTCAGCGGCAAGCTCGTCTTCGACGGCAAAAAAATCGTGGCTTGAGCGAACCCGTGGAGCGATGGGGCACCTGCCCCGTCGAAATTCCCCACGCCCCGCGTGAGAATCCACGTAGGCGCTCAACGCACGGCGTGACTTGCTCGAGCCCCACGGGGCAGGAGCCCCGTGGCTCCATCACCCTGCCCTACTCCTCCATCTGGATGTCCTTGTTGCGATGGCGCGGGCAGCCGGCGCGCAACCAGGCGGTGATGAAACGGTCGATGTCGCCGTCGAGCACGCCCTGCGTGTCGGAGGTGCTCACGCCGGTGCGCAGGTCCTTCACCATCTGATAGGGTTGGAGAACGTAGCTGCGGATCTGCGCGCCCCAGCCGATCTCGCCCTTCTCGCCGTAGAACTTGTCCATCTCGGCGCGCTGCTCATCGAGTTTCTTCTCGTAGAGGCGGGCCTTGAGGATGTTCCAGGCGGAGGCCTTGTTCTTGAGCTGCGAACGCTCGTTTTGGCAGACGACGACGATGCCGGAGGGGATGTGCGTGAGGCGCACCGCCGAGTCGGTCGTGTTGACGCCCTGACCGCCCTTGCCGGAGGAGCGATACACGTCGATGCGCACCTCGGTCTCGGGGATGTCCATCTTGATCTCGTCGTTCACCTCGGCGACCACGTCCACCGCGCAAAAGGAAGTGTGGCGGCGCGCGTTGGAATCGAAGGGCGAGATGCGCACGAGGCGGTGCACGCCGCGCTCGGCCTTGCAGTAGCCGTAGGCGTTTTCGCCTTTGATCAGGATCGTTGCCTTGCTGATGCCGGCGGTGTCGCCGGGTTGCACGTCCATGAGCTCGGTGGTGAACCCGCGGCGCTCGGCCCAGCGCGAATACATGCGAAACAGCATGTCGGCCCAGTCGTTGGACTCGGTGCCGCCGGCGCCGGCCTGGATGGAGAAGATGGCGTTGTTGCGGTCGAACTGGCCGGTGAGGAAGGCGCCGATCTCGATCTCGTCGAGCTCGCCGAGCATCGCCGTCACCTGCGTGGTGAGTTCCGCGCCAAACTCGGCCTGCTCGTCGGGCGAGCCAGCCTCGATCAGCTCCTTCATCGCGTCGAGATCGTCGATGCGCTTGCGAAAGGCGACGACAGGCAACACGGCGCGCTTGAGGCCGTTGACCTTGCCGATGTGCTTCTGCGCGCGCTCGTTGTTGTCCCAGAAATCCGGCGCGCCCATCTGGGCCTCAAGGGCCTCGATCTCGCGCAGCTTCTGCTCGCCATCGAGAAACTTCCACAGGTGCGTGGCACGTTTACGGATGTTCTCGATATGGTCGAAGGTCTCGGGCGCGATCATGGCAAAACGGGGGAGGGTCAGGTGTGTCCGCCGCCGCCGGGTGCGCGCAAACCAAATAAAAAGCTCCGCGCCGGAGGCGGGGCGCGGAGACCACCCCCAGTTCGCCGCCGCTCCGCCCTTGCCGCGCCGTGCCCGCCGCCCTAGCGCTCGCCCATGGCACGCGGCGATCCCCTCGACCCTCTCCCCACCACCCCGGCCCCCGGCCTCTACCGCCATTACAAGGGCCACCTCTACGAGGTCGTCGGCGTCGTGCGGCACTCCGAGGAACTCGCCCCCTACGTGCTTTACCGCTGCCTCGACGAGCAGGGCCGCCGGATCGACGAGCAGCTCTGGGTGCGGCCGCACCGCATGTGGAGCGAGCCCGTCACCCACGAAGGCCGCACCACGCCGCGTTTCGCGCCGGTTTGAGGCGCTCCGCCCGCGACCCCGCGCGCCATTCCGCCCGCCGGCCTCGCCGATTTTGCCAGCCCGCGCTTTACCTCTGGCGCGGCTTGTTTGACGGTGACCGCCTTGTCGCGTCCGCCCTGATGAGCGAGGAACACCACCATCAACGCCTGCTCCGCTTTGCCCGCATCCGCCGGACGAAATTCTGGCTGCGTTTCATGCCGCGGCGGGCGCGTTTCCACAAATACCCCGTCGTCGGCCGCTTCGCCGCCTTCGCCCGCAAGCGCAGCTACCTCTGGAGCTTTCGCTACTCCGAGCTGCGCCCCGCCTTCTACGCCGGCTCCATCCTCTCGCTCATGCCGGCGCTCGGCGTGCAACTGCCGATCGCCTTCGCGCTCAGCCTCTTCCTGCGCACCAACTTCATGGTCATGGGCGGGCTGCAATTCATCACCACGCCCGTCACCGCCGTGCCCGTTTACTATGGCACTTTCAAGCTCGGCGAACGCGCCCTCCACTTCACCGGTTGGGGACCGATGGAGTCGGTCGAGCCCGTGCCCGCGCCCGAAGCCCTGGACGCCGCTCACACCGCCCCCGACGCCCCTCCGCCGGGCGGCAACTGGCTCGGGCACCTCGCGCAACGCTTCCGGGTCAACAACCTCACGCATCTGCTCAACTGCCTCATCCTCGGCGGCCTGATCGCGGGCGTGGTCGGCGGCGCGATCCTCGACCTCCTCTGGCGCCTGCTCGTGCTGCCCGCGGCCCGCCACCACGCCGCGCGCAAACCCGTCACCGCGGTCGTCACCCCGCACGATCAGACGCCCAAGCCGCCCTCCCCGCCCGACTCCACAACCTGACCCGCCCACCCTCCACCCGGCCAATGCTCCGCGCCCCGCGTCCCTTGCTCCTCCTCGGCTTTCTTTTCGTCGGTCTTTTCGGTTGCAGCAGCAACCCGCCCACCCCGGCCCCGCCCGCCAAACCCGCCACGCCGGTCGTCACCGCCGCCCGCCCGGCGCCCGCGTCGCAGCCCGCCGCAGCCACTCCCGTGCGCCCGGTCGCGGTCCACCCCGTCATGCTCGGCATCGACGTGCTCGCCGCGGACGGCTTTGCCGCCGTGCGCGGGAAACGCATCGGCCTGCTCACCCACCCCGCCGGCGTGGACCGCCACGGGCGCAGCACGATCGACATCCTCCACAAGGCGCCGGGCGTGAAACTCGTCGCCCTCTTCGCCCCCGAGCACGCCCTCAGCGGCCAGTTGAAGGCCAGCGTCAATTTCGGCGACGAGGTCCACGCCGCCACCGGCCTGCCCGTCTATTCGCTGCACGGCGCCAACCGCAAACCCACCAAGAAACAGCTCGAGGGCCTCGACGCCCTGGTCGTGGACCTGCAGGACATCGGCGTCCGCAGCTACACCTTCAGCGTGACCATGCGCTACGCCATGGACTCGTGTTTCACGCACGGCGTGGAGGTCATCGTGCTCGACCGCCCCAACCCCCTCGGCGGCCTCAAGGTGGACGGCCCCCACCTCGACCGCGAATGGATGAGCGGCGTAGGGGCTTTTCGGATACCGTATGTGCACGGTCTCACCATGGGCGAGCTCGCGCGCATCGCCGCCCACGCGCCCGGCGTGCTCGACGTGCCCGAGGAGGTGCGCGCCCGCGGCAAGTTGACCGTCGTCCCCATGCGCGGCTGGCGGCGCTCCATGCGCTGGCCCGAGACCGGGCTGCGCTTCGTGCCCACCTCGCCGCTCGTCCAGGATTTCGCCGCCGTGGTCGGCTACGCCATGGTCGGGCTCGGCTGCGAATACAGCGGCTTCCGCCACGGCGCCGGCCGCGAGCATCCGTTTCGCGCGATCAGCTTTCGCGGCAAGACGCCCGTGCAGCTCAAGGCCGACCTCGAGCGGCGCAACATCCCCGGCCTCGCCTACCGCCTCATCACCGTCAACGACGCGCAGGGCCGCCCGGTCAACTCGCTCTACGTCGAGGTCGTGGATTGGAACGCCTGGCGCCCCACGCAGCTCAGCTTCGAGATGATGCGCCTGGCCTGCGTGTATGATCCGCCCAACCCTTTCGCCAAGCTCGGCCCGCGCGAGATGCGCTCCTTCAACATCCACGTCGGCAGCACCGCGTGGTGGCAGGCCCTCTCGCGCGACGGCGCCAAGGTCAACCTCGAGGCCTTCCTCGCCGACTGGGACCGCCGCGCCCGCGTCTATCAAGACCTCACCCGCCGCTACTGGCTCTACCAGCCCTGAGCCGCGCCACCCGGCGCACCTGGCGGCAAAAACCATCTTTGGCGTAGCGCACGCCGTCCGGCGG
Organism: Verrucomicrobiota bacterium; assembly: GCA_030605125.1. Classification (GTDB taxonomy): domain Bacteria; phylum Verrucomicrobiota; class Verrucomicrobiia; order Opitutales; family Opitutaceae; genus IMCC26134_A. The sequence continues at coordinate 18,291 of JAUWBD010000042.1, forward strand.
CGTCTATGGCATCATCCATGAAAGCTTATCTTCTCTCCCTGCTGGCCCTCGTGGTCTTCGCCGGCGCCGGCATCTGGCTGGTCGCCAGCCGCCCTAGCGCGGCGACCACCGCCGTGCCTCCGCCGCTGGCAAAGCAGGACGCGACCTCCGCGCCCGCTCCGCGCGTCATCACGGGCGCCGGCGCCGTGGAGACACCGCGCGACCTCCGCCCTGCGCCCCAACCCGTCGCGACACAGGCCGCTCCTCAGGCAACGGGGCGGGTGTTCACGCTCCAGCCGGGCGGCGAAGAGGCCACACATCGTGTGAAAATGTTGGCCGCCACCTCCGATCCCGAACACGTCCCCGAACTCGTGGCCCACCTGCAACACCCGATCGCCTCGGTGCGCCGTCAGGCGCTGCTGGGGTTGGTAATGATCGGCGACGCGGGCGCGGCGCCCCTGCTCCGGGCCGCCGCGGAAAAGGCCGATCCCGTCGAAGCCCACATGTTTCGCGACGCCGCAGCGCAACTGGAGCGCCTGACTGCCGCTGACGCCCGCATGCCGCGCACCGCGCTCGCCGACTGGGAAAACATGGCGGCCACGCCGGTGACGCGCGAGCAGCCGTCAAACCCGTTCCAAAACCAAGAGTAGGCGCCCTCGCGCGGTCACTCCTCTTTCCACTCGGCCTTGGCGGCGCGGATGTCGGCGGCCCAGTCGGCGGGATTGGGCCCGCGATCTTCGCCGCCGGTCAGGAATGCGAGGTGTTCGCGGATCATCGTCTGCATCTCGGGCGACTTCCGCACGGGAAGCGCGGCGAGATAGAGATCGGCTTGGTAGGAGAGCGGGCGATTGAGCGCGTCAGCCAGAATCGTCTCGGCGAACGGATCAGGCAGGTTTGCGTCCGTGACCAAGGGAGTGAGCACCTCCGCCTCGTGATTCGCCGAAAGATTGAGCGTGTGGGCGAGCGCCTCTTCCCGCTCCTCCATCGCCACGCGGGGATTGATCACGAGCGCGGCGAGTTTTTTCGCGATCGGCAAAAAATCGTCTCCCGGCTCGGCCAGGATGTCGCCCACGGTGGGCAGCGCCGTGGCGGCGGTGTCCGCGGACTCAGCGGCGGCGGAGGGCGCCAGTTCCCCGGTAAGCCCCGCGCCGGGGGCCCCGCCTTCGGGCAGGCGCACGGGAGCGGAGCCCGGCTGCGAATCGGTCGCCCGGATGGTCGGCACCATTGGGACGGAATCCGACTGATCGGGCGGACGAGTGGACTTTTCCAAGCGGTAGAACGACACCGCCGCGACCAGCACGACGAGAAAAACGAGGGCGACTCCGAGCGATTTGCGGCTCATGAGCGAGGAAAAGGTCAAGCCCGGCCCTCATTGCAAACAGTAACCTTTCAGGCTCTTGGATGGTGCTTCGGGGGGATTCCCCCACGGCTTGAAGATTTATGTGTTCGACGCGCAGGAGCCCATGCCTTGATGTGCAATTTCCCCTATACCTCTCCGCTTGTCATGAGACTCTTTGCCGCGCCTTCGATCCTTCGGTTTTTTGCTCTTGCCGCGCTCGCCGCGCCCATGATCCACGCCCAGCCGGCCAACGACCGGATCGCCAACGCGATTTTGATCCCCAGTGACAAAGCGCTGCAGCGTGTTACGGGCAACATTCGCGGCGCGACGCGCGACACCGACGTGTGGATCCAAAGCACCGACAACGTCACCAACTATAACGACCGATCCGTCTGGTATCGTTGGGAAGCTCCGATCTCGGGCAAGATGCAAGTGCAGATGCGGGGCGAAGGCTTCTACATCTGGGGCACCACCGTTCGCGGCACCTTGGACGCCCAACCGCTCATCGCGGTCGGCGGCACCAACGGCATCTGGGCCAATTTTTCTCAATCTTGGGGCGAATATGGCTATGACGTGGAGGGTGGACAGACTTACTACACCAAAGTGGAAGAATGGGGTGTCTTCTCCTCCTTCACCTCTTACAACTTTTTGGTTGCCCAGCTCTTCCAACAAGATCCGCTCAGCGACGCCTTCGCCACCCGCACGCGCATCGCCGGCCGTAACTTCACCGTCAACGGCAACAACGCCACTTACACCGCGGAGGACGGCGAGCCTCTGCACGGCCCGTCGATGATGACGCCCAGCGGTAAGTCCGCCTGGATGACGTGGCGCACGACCACCCGCAGCACCGTCACCCTCTCCACCGAGTCCTTCGCCATCGACACCGTGATCAGCGTCTATACCGGCGATGAACTCACGGAACTCACGCGCATCGCCCAGAGCTCCCTCGCCGCCTCGCTGGTAATCCCGGGCCAACCCCGCGTCACGCGGCTGACCTTTGTCGCCGATCCCAACGTGGATTATCACTTCGCCGTGGACGGCACCCGTGGGAACGGTGGCAATTTCACCTTCGGCCTCGAGGCCACTACCGCCCGGCCCGGCTTCCTCGTCCGGCCGACCCCGACCACCGTGTATGTCGGCGATACCGCCACCTTCTCCGCCGTCGTCTCCGGCACCGGCGAAATTTCCTATCAGTGGGAGCGCTACAACACCGAGACCAAGCGCTGGGTGCCCATCGAAAACGACTCCGTTTTCACCGGTGCCACCACCGCCACGCTGACCATCACGCCCACCAGCATCGACATGAATGGCATGCGGCTCCGCCTTGCGACCAATGACGACGTGGGCCCCAGCCACTCCGCTCCCGTCACCCTCACCGTGACCGAGCTGCCCGCCGTGCAGACCGAGATCCTCGGCACGGTAAACCAAGACATCACCCTCGGTGGCAACCTCACCCCGCCATCCAACGGCGGCACCTACTTTGTCACCGGCCTGCCCAAAGGCCTCACCTTCAACCCGGAAACCGGCGTGATCAGCGGCACCGTGGTCGGAGCCAAGCCCGGCACCTATCGCGTCGTCTATGGCTCCACCGACGGCAAGACCCGCAACCCGAAGCAATTCGTGCTCCAGATCATCGTCGCCCCCTTCTCCACCGCGCTCCTCGGCACCTTCGAGGTGCTCCTTGATCGTCCCTCCGACGGCTTGCCCGCCGGCAAGATAACTCTCCGCACCGCCACCAACGGCAACTACACCGGCAGCTACTTCGACCTAGCCCAAGGCCGCGCCTACTCCTTCCGCGGTCGCCTTGAGCTCAACGAGAGCGCCCGGATGGCCGGCACCCCGATCGACGTTCCGGTGCAGATTTCGCGCGGCCGTGGTCAAGCCCCCCTCTCCCTCACGTTCGTGCTCTCCGAGCCGATGAGCAGCGATCCCGATACCACCACCACCCTTGCCGCCGTCCTCCGTGATTCCGTTGAAGCTCTCGTCGCCCAAGGCTTCGACGGCGCGCGAGTCGCCTCCTTCAAATCCGCCAACCCGGCGCCTTGGGCCGGTCGCTATACCGTCCGCCTGACCGACCAAATCGTGGTCGGCCCCGCCCCTGCCGCCGTGCCCCGCGGCTCGGGCTACGCCACCGCCAACATCAACGCCCTCGGCACCCTCGCCCTCCGCTCCCGTCTCGCCGACAACACCCCTGTCACCGCCAATCTGGCCAGCTCCCCCCAAGGCAGCTACCGCGCCGCCCAGCGCGTCTATGGCCCCGGCGGCAGCCTCGCCGGCCGCATCAGCCTCACCGAAGAGATCACCTCCGACTTCACCACGCGCAACTACCACGTTGGCGCCGCCTCGGGCAGCCGCCTCTATTGGCAAAAGCCCGCCCGCCCCCGGGATCGCCTCTATCCGGATGGCTTCAGCGACGCCTCCGCGCTCGGCCTCTCCTTCCGCATGCAAGGCTGGGCGAACGCCTCCAACGCCTTCATCTCCCGCCTCGGCCTCTCCGAAACCGGCGAGTTTAAGTTCAACATCGCGAGCGAGACGGTGAACAACGACGCCCTCACCACCGAGTTCAACGCCTACAACCTCCCGGTCACCGCCTTTATCGCCCAAAACGGCAAGATCACCTACCCCGAGGGCAACTCGACCAAGTTCACCATCTCCTTCAATGCCGCAACCGGCGAATTCAAGGGTAGCTTCCGCCTCACCGAGCCGCTAGCTCCCGGCGCGACCAAACCCATCGTTCGCACCGTCCCCTTCTCCGGCGTGCTCTTCCAGCTCGCCGACACCTTTCAAGGCGACGTCATCGGCGAAGGCTTCTTCCTGCTGCCCCCGATCGCGCCCGACACCCTCCGCACCTCCGGCCTGATCGAACTGCGCGCCGGCCCGCCCGACTCCCCGTTCATCGTGCAGCCTCCCAGCCTCTGAGGGCCGAGATAAACCGTCGGCTCTCCAGCTCGGCCCTACCGCCACTCATCAAGATGAGGCGCTATCTTCTTCTGCTCGGTCTCGTCGCCGCGCTCGCCGGCATCGGGATCTTCTTCGCCGCCCGCCGCGGACAAGAAGTCGCAAATGATCCGACCCCTGCCTCGGTTCTCGCCGAAGCCACAACCTCCTCGGGCGAGCCCGAGGGCGCGACCACGCTAGCACCGCCCCCCCCCGGTAGCACCGGCCCCACCCGCAACCCATCCGAAGCACCCGCCGAAAAACGACGGTATGCGCGAATTGTCATCAAAGCCGGAGACCCAATCCCCGAGCTGTTCCCCTTCGAAGCGGAGCGCGAAGCCATCAACAACCTTGCGCTCGGCGACGACCCCGCCCGCTTCGCCATCATCGCGAGCAATCTCAATCACACGGACGCCCGCGTCAGGGAAACCGCCCGCCTCGCCCTCATCAGGACCGGCGACCGCGCCGCCGTGCCCCACCTCGAGCAGGCCGCGAAGAGCTCCCCTTTCCCCGAGGATGCGAAGCTCATGGTCGAAGCCGCCCAATTCCTTTCCCTGCCCCGCTTCTTGGACGTAATGGCCGAGCACGCCAAAGCCGCTTCGCCCTCCCCTACTAAAGCCCCATAATCCTCTAAGCAATTTCCTGCCTAGGCTTGCCCTCCACCCTTCAAACCTCCGACATTCTGATTTCATCCCCGCCATGCATCTGAAACCCCGTTTCCTCCTCGCCGCGCTGGGCTTCGCCCTGGCGCCCTTCACGGCCTCCGCCCAAGACATTGAGCTCATTACCGAAGCGCGGGTCACCTTCGAGATCACCTTCGGCACCTCCCTCACGACCACGAACGACAAGGCCGGCGCGGAACGGGTCGATACCACCCGCGGCTACCTCTCGACCATCACCAACCGCGAAATCGCCGAAGCCCTGCGCACCGCCGGTCATATCCCCGACACCGCCTCCACCAACTGGGACTTCGTCGCCGTCCGCCCCGCCCCCGCCGACGTGAACTACGTGGATACCGACTTCTACCTCTACGCAGTCAAGACCGTGGGCACTACGATCACCGAGCGAGTCCGGATCCCCTCCTCGATCTTCGATGTGTTCATCAACCGTTCCGTGCGCAACTATGTCGAAACCTATCAAGGCCGCAACGTCCTCACTTCGCGCGGCACCGTGATCAATTATGCCAGCGTGGCCTTCACCCCCACCTTCACTCGCACGCAGGTGGCCCCGGTTACGACTACGGCTCCGGGTGGCGCGCGGACAATCACCACGGTGACCACCTCCTTCACCCTCTCCGATCTTCTCTCCAGCGGCTTCTCCACCATCGCTTACGTCACGCGCCGAGATCCGGTTTTCTACTATGGCATCGACTCTCTGCGGTTTACATCCAAGGGCGACTTTATCGGCACCCTGCAAGACCGCACCACCGTCCGCCATTTCCCGCCCGGCTCGCTCACGGCCACCAACCCCAACGATCCGCCCACGCTCTCCGATCCCTACTTTGGCAGCGGTCTTGTCTCGATGATCATTCGCATCGGCTCCGCCCGGCTCGTGCCCCGCTCGCTCTACGACCAAGTCCCCTTCTACGACTGATTCCGACTTAGGCGCCCGCCGTCACTTGCCCCGCTTCGTCCCCTCCCTCCATGAAAAAGCCTTTCCTTTCCTCGCTTCTGGCCCCGCTCCTCTTCGCCAGCGCTCCCCTCGTCGCTCAAGTCCAGACTCCCTTCGTTGAGACGACCACGCTCACCTTCTTCTGGGGCTTCTCGCAGACCTACATCTCGACTGGAAGCACCAACGCCCCCGCCCTGCCCGACGAGGGCACCACGGACCCGGATACGCTACCGAGCGGCAATCGGGTCTTCACCGATACCGGCCGAATCCAAGCCTATACCGGCCCTAGCTCCGGCTCCTTCGCTCCCGCCGGCGCCAACAGCCAGATCATCGGTTTCCTCGTTCAGAAGCTTATCCGCGAAGGCAAGCTGGTCCGCGACGAAGCCTCCTATAACTGGCAACTCACCGCCGTCCGAGAGGCGCCGAAAAACGTCACTGAGCTGGCGCAAAACCCCTATCGCCTCTTCCTCACCGCGATCGAGCGCACCAGCGGCGGCTCCATCTCGCGCTACGTGCCTCAATATGGCGACGAGCCGATCACCGACGACCCGCAGACTGCTCGCAACGTCGGCATCACCAATTACTACACCGGTCTGACGATCACCCTAGGCGAACACTCGGGCACCTACACCGAATCCCTCTTCAGCGACACCGGCAAAGTGCAGAACGCCCGCGGCTCGGTGACCACCGCCTTCACCGTCCAGCTTGGCGCTCGCTACTATGAAGACCCAAAACATCCCTTGGACGACCCCAAGGGCGCTCCTGGCGATTTCAATTATCACCTAAGGCGTAACCTGTGGACCGCCTTTGCCTCCGGTCTCATCACCTACAACATCAGTTCCGTTCCCCCGCCGCTCCCGACCTTTGTGGCCAGCAGCGTCAATGCCACCGGCACGGGTTACTTCACTCACACCCGCTCCGAAGTGGAATACAGAGACGGCGCCCTTCGCCTAAAACCCCGCCCGGCCAGTTACAGCTACTCCGGCATTGCGCCCCTGCGCTTGAACATGAGCAATGTGCAGTATCAGAAGCGCAACCTCTTCCCGGGGCTCTTCCCCCCGGCCGGCCCCTTCTCGATCATCGGCATCTTGGACACCTCCGATCCGGACGGGCCCCGGATCAACCTTACGTGGACAGATCGTTCGTTCTACGAGACCGGCTACGAGCTGGAACGAAGCATCAATGATCCGGACAATTGGACCGTGATCGCCACCCTACCCGCCGACACCCGGACCTATACCGACACCTCCATCGCCCAAGGCTTCAACTACTACTACCGCATCCGTGCCTTCAACGACTACGGTGCGTCCGCCTACAGCACGGTTCGGCAGGTGGACTTCCCGGCCCCCCCGCCTCCGCCTCCGCCCCCGCCCCCCGAGCCGGATCCGGAACCCTGAGTCCCCCGCTCAAGCGCTCGCTCGCAAAGCCTTGTCGTTCAGCCCCGCCTTCTCCGGCGGGGCTTTTTCGTGCCAGCTTCGCAACCTGCGCTGCGCTCCCTGCGTAGCGCCCAAGCCCGCAGCCGACGCAACTGCGAGCCCGCGCCTATCGCGGCCCGCGCGAGGCTTGGCCGCCGCCTGATCCGCCGCTCGAGCGTTCGATCGGCCGGCCGTGCTGGTCCACCTCGATCTCCACCGGCACCCGGATCACGCGGCCGTCGCTCGTCGTCTCCGTCCGCCAGGTGCGCACCACGCGCCGCTCGCCGTTGAAAGCCGAGGCCGTCGCGCCGGCAAACCCCTCGCCCACGCCCACCACCGCCCCGGCCGCGTTGCCCGCCACCGCGCCCGCGGCCGTGCCCACCGCCGTGCCCAGCGCCGGACCGGGCTGTCGCGTGTTCACCGTTCGCCCGTCCCGGTTCGTGGCGCAGCCGCCCGTCGCCAGCACCACCGCCACCGCCATACCCGTCGCGACCAAAGAGGTTTTCATGGTTTGAAGATTGTGGACGCAGGCTGCCCCGGCAGCAGCCGCGACGCAACCGCCGATCCGCCACGCGCCTCCCCGGGCGGATCGCCTACGCCCAAGCGAGTATCCCCGCCAACACCCCCGCCGACACGATCGTGCTCAACACCACCGTCTGCGCCGCCATCGCCGCGTCTCCGCCCATCTGCTCGGCCATCGTGTAGGAGGCCACCGCCGTCGGGCAGGCCAGCCCCACCAGCAACACCAGCCGCTCCGCCCCCCCGATCCCCAACCACGCCGCCAATCCCCAGCCCAGCAACGGCGACAGCACCACCTTGCCCGCCACCGCCGCCCACGAGGCCCCTCGCCATGCCCCGGTCGGCAAGGCGGCCAGCACCGCCCCCACCGTCACCAGAGCCAACGGCACCGCCATCCGCCCCAGCAAGCCCACCGTCTCGCCCAAGGCCCCGGGCAACACCCAGCCGCGCATGTAGGCGAGCCCGCCCACGGCGCTCGCCCAGATGATGGGATTGCGCAGCCATTCGCCCGCCAGCGGCCGCACCGCCGACCAGCCCAGCCCGTGGCGGCTTGCCACCAGGACCGCCACCGCCAGCAGGTTGTAGAGCACCATCATCGGCGCGAGCAGCAGCATGAGCCCGGCCGCGTCCACCCCGGGCGCCTTCATCAAAATCGGCAGGCCCACGAAGGCCAGGTTGCCGCGAAAACAAGCCTGCGCAAAAGTGCCACGATCCTGCCAGCGCAACCGCAGGGCCGCCGCCGTCAGCCAGCCCAGCCCGGCCACGAGCAACGTCACCCCGCCCATCACCAGCAACTGCCGCCCGCCCCAGGAACCCCAACCCGCGCCCGCACCCGGCCCACCGCGCGTGAGACTCGCGAGAATCAAGGCGGGCAGCGCGACCCAGTAGCACAGCCGGTTCAGCCCAGGCACCGTGCCCGCGCGAAAAAAACCGCCGCGTTGCAAGGCGGCGCCAAACACAACCAGCAGCACGATCGGCCCCAGGAGATCGATCACGGTCTTCACAACACGACCGTCTCCCAGGACACCGCGCCGCTCGCCGCGATGATCAACCACGCGAAGCTCCGCACCTGCGCCCGCGGTCGTGTGATACAGCCCGGGTTTAGCCAGCGCACCCCGGCCGCGTCGGTCTCGTCCGCCGGCACATGGGTGTGGCCGCTCAACACAAACTCCGCCCCCGGCGGCGCCCGGCGCGGCGCGATATGCTCCAGGTGAAACAGGCGCCCGCGCCGCTCCAGACGTCGCCGCAGGGGCCAGGCCTCGTGCCAGTCGTTGTTGCCCCGCACCACGGTCATCGGCCGGCCCAGCAACTCAAACTCCACCAAGGTCGCCGGCTCGCACACATCGCCGAGATGCCACAACTCGTCCGCCGCCGCGAGCCGCTCGGGCAATCCCGGCGGGAAGCGGTCGTGCGTATCGCCAAAAACGGCGACGCGCCACGGTTCCGCGTTTGCGCGGCGCGGCGCGGCGGGGGCGTTTCGGGGGCGGATCATGCCTCGATGGAGGCACAAAAAAGCCCGTCGCGGAAGTCTCGCGGACGGGCCGAAGGACTCTTGCGGGAAACTCCCCCGACGCTTTCCGGGCGGGTTCAGTCCCAGTTGAGCACGAACTTGCCGTAGTAGGTCGTGTCGAGCTTCTCCACGCCCGGCGTCGGGCGGCTCGTGTAGTCGTTGTTCACGCCGACGCGAAACTTCCAGTTGCCCGCCAGCGGAAACTCCAGGTTGGAGTCGTGCACCGCCCGGTAGTTCGAGAAATCCTCGAAGGAGGGCACGTAGGTCACGCTGTTGTTCATCGTCGCGGTCTCGAAGCGGATGGTGTTGGCAAGGCCGAGGTCGAGACCCGCGCTGCGCACGTCCTCGGTCGCCGCCGCGCCGTAGTCCTCGAAGCGATACGAGATACCGGCGCGGCCGGTGAGCTTCTGCCGCGGCAGGTTTTGGATGAAATCATAACCCAGACCGGCCGCCGCGACATTGTAGAAGCTGATGTCCTTCACGTTGTCGTAGCCGCCCTCGTCGCGCGCATACCAGGTCGTGCGCTTGGAGAGATAGCTCGAGTAGTCGATGCCCACCCGCAGGCGGTCCTCGGACTTGAGGCCGTTGGTGCGTTGGTAGGCGAAATCCGAATACAACACGAGCGTGTCCTCGGGGCCGGCCAGCGTGCCCTTCACACCGCCGCCGTAGCCGAGCTGCTCGCTGTTTCCGGTCTTGCCGGAGATGTCGAAGCTCGCCTCGTAGCGCCAGCGCCGCAGCAGCTGCACCACCGCCGGATCGCGTTGGCCCGGGGCCCAGGAGGCCGCGACCTTGTCCACCGTCGTGGTGATCGTGCCGTCCTGGCCGGTGATCGCCAGCCGGCCGTCGGCCGTGGCGGCGACCGTGCCTTCCATCGTCGTGCCGCCGGCAAGGCGGAAGACCAGCGGCGTCTCCGTCTCGATGCGCACCACCTCGGACTGCTTGATCGTGATCGGACCGGCATACTCGGTCTCGAGCACGACCGAGCCTCCGTTGACCGCCTTCACCACGCCCACCAGGCGCGCGCCGTTCTTCGTCTCGATCAAGTCCGCGCGGGAGGAAACGCCGCAAAGAAGGGCGCCCAGGACCGCGCCGAGGAGTTTAAGCCGGTTTTTTGCCATAGGCTCCGGACCAAACCCGAGGCCTCCGGCCTGTCAAACCCCCGGTCATCATCGGAGACGGTGGCCCGACATCACTCTTCGCGCACCGCGTAGCGCCGCGGCGAAAAGCCGCGCGCGCGCAGCGCCGCCGCCAGTTGCGCGTGGTCGATGGTCGCGCCGGGCCGGATGCCGTGCTTCGCGAACCAGCCCTGGTTGACCTCGAGCGCGAGCGTGTAGTCCGCCGCCGCGGAGCGCACCGGCGTCTCGTCGAAGGGATACATCGGGTAAACCTCGCCCAAGGTCCCGTCAGGCCGGAAGAAACCGATGTCGAGCGGCGTGGGCGTGTTGCGCATCCAGAAACTCATCTGCTGCGGAAACGGGTAAACAAACACCATGCCGTCGTCGGCGCCGAGGTCGCGACGCCCCATCAGGCCCCGCGCCTGCTCGTCCTGCGTTACGACGACCTGCACCCGCAGCTCGCGCCCGCCGACGGTGAGCGGAAACCACGCGTCCGCTCCCTTCGCCTCCGCCGCCGTGGCGATCTTCGCCGTCGCCGAGGGCATCGTCTTTTCCGCCGTCCCGTCGCCCTTCGCGCACCCGCCAAGGGCGAGGGTCAGCACCGATACGGCAAGCGTGGCGAAACGATTCTTCATGCACCCACGCCTAGACCGCGACCAGCCACGCGCACAACTCATCTTCCTTTTTTGCGCCTTTTGCGCCT
>JAUWBD010000093.1 GCA_030605125.1 Verrucomicrobiota bacterium
CCTTGAGGATGCAGAGGCCGCCGAGTTCTTTGCCGCCGTCCACGATGGCGACGCGTTTGCCAAGATCGGCCGCGACGCGGGCGGCGTTGAAGCCGGCGGAGCCGCCGCCGATGACGAGGAGGTCGAAGGGTTTCATGCGAAAGGATCAGGTGGCGGCGGTGGCGCGACTCCAAACTTCGCGAAGGCCGAGGCGGTCGAGCCACGGATCGAGCAGAGCATGGTCAAGCCCTGTGACCGAGCGGATGGTCGCGATATCAGCGGGGTGTTTGGCGGAACCGCCCTCGCGAAAGAACTCGAGCTTCCGGAGCACGACATACTCAGGCGGCGCGACCCAAAGCGAAAGATCGGCCGACCACAGGATGCGGCGGCGGAGCGGGAGCGCCCATGCGTGAAGCGGGTCGGAGCCGGCGAGGTATATGTCGGCCTTGTAGCCGCTCTCGTGGTGGATGAGGTTGAAGTGACCGCGTTGAGTGCGGGCTTGTTCGGCGCGAATCACAATCTCGGGCGGAACGTAGAAGTCCGTCTCGGGAAAAGCGGCCAAGAGCGCCCCACGACCTGCGTCATCGAGGGCCAGAACCACGTCGAGATCATTGGTCACACGGGGTTGACCGTAGAGGATGGCCGCGGTGGCGCCGGTCACCATGTAGGTCACGCCGCTGGCCTCAAGCCGGGCCACAAATAAGGCCAGTTCATCCGGTCCGAGCATAAAGAATCTGGTCGGCGACGGCGCGGCGGACCTGCGCCTCGGTCCACTCCGGGTGGCGCTGACGGAAGCCGGCGGCCATGAGTTCACGCATGGAGCGGTTCATGCGCAGGGCTTGGCGCAGGCGCTCCGCGGGCTCCATCGCACGATAGATCTCGAGCCGCTTTTCCTCGGCGGCGCGGAGGTGATCGGTGATGGCGGTGGCGCTCATGGAGAGGGGGAGCAGGATGCGCGAGTGGCGCGAGTAGGCAAGGCGAGGGGGAGCGAGTTCGAAGGAGCGGGCACGCCCTCGTGCCCGTGCTGGGAGGCCAGGCGAACGCGGTGGGGCAAGGTGACGGGCGTGGGGGCACGCCCGCTCCTTTGAGAGCCACTGGATCAGCCGCGCTTTGGGCCCCACTTGCGGTCGTTTTTGAGCTCGAGGCGGCGGGTCTCCACCTGGATGCCGGCGACGGCGGGGTGCTGGCGGAGGGTCTTGTAGGCGTCGGGATTGAAGCGGAATCCCAGCGCGCTGCTCGCCTCGCTGAGCGCGGTGACGCGGTTTTCGAAGACGAAGCCGAGGTCGATGCGGGTGTCGCCGTTGAACTTGTCGAGCGTGGTGCGGAGCTGGCGGAGGAAATCCGTGAGCTGCGGGTGCTCGGGCTTTAGCAGGAAGCCGATGCGCTTGATGTTGGCGCTCGTGTAGGACTGGAGCGGATACGCCTCCTTCACGTTGATGCGCGGGCCCTCCTGGCCGACGATGATGGTGCCGAGCACGCAGATGAGGGCGTTGTCGGAGAGGGCGTGGCCGTGCGCCGCAAAGGCGTCGGCAAACATGTTGAGGCTGATCGTCGCGGAGCGTGTCTGGAGGCTGAAGGCCATCCACGGGCGGTTGTCCTTTTTCGCCAGTTTCTTCTGGAGCGAACCGGCGATGCCGCAGAGGCGAAACTCCGTGCGGTCGTCCTGCTCGAGGAGTTCCGTGACGGGGTAGGTGTCGAGGGCCTCGACGAGGCCGGCGTAGGCGTCGAGCGGGTGGCCGGAGACGTAGAAACCGAGCAGCTCCTTTTCGAACTGGAGGAGCGTGGAGGCGTTGAAGGCGAGGGTGGTGGTGGGGCCCTTGTTTTTGGCCGCCGGGGCGGGGGTGGTGGCGACGGCGGACGCCGAGGACGGCGTCCCTCCAAGCAAGTCGGCGAAGGCGGGGGCGGGAGCGGCGGTGCGTGCCGGGGCGGTGAGTGGCGGGGATGCGGGCGCGGTGGCGGGGCGGCGGTGTTTGAGGGCCTCGTCGAGCTCGCGGCGGAGTTGCGGGAGCGGGGGCGGGGGCTGGGGAGCGTCGAGCTCGATGCCGAAGTCGAAGGAGATGGTTTCGGCCTTGGGCGCGGTGTCGGCGGGCTTGGCGGGGGCGTCGTTTTTGCGGAGCGCGGGATATTTGCGCACGAGGTCGGCCAAGGCCTCGAGGTGGGCGTCGATCGAGTTGTAGAGTTCCTCGCGGTCGGCGCCGGAGAAGTCGAAGGCTCCGGTGGCGACCAAGCACTCGAGCACGCGTTTGTTGAGGGCGCGGCTGTCCACGCGGAGGAGAAAATCGCGGAAATCCTTGAAGGGCCCGTTGGCGTCGCGCTCGGCGATGATCTTTTGGCCGGCTTGTTCGCCGACGCCTTTGATGCCGGCCAAGCCGAAGCGAATGACGCCGTCGCCTGACGGCGAAATGTCCAATGACGAATGACGAATGACGAATGAGTCGGAGGCCGAGCTGGGGCTCGGCGTTCCCGGGGGGGCCGATGCCGAGGTCTGACCATTGGGCATTGGACATTGGTCATTTGTCATTCCGCCGCCTCCGGCGGCGGTCATTCCGTGCTGGGGAGGACGGCGGAAGACCGGTGTGAAGGTCTCGCGCGACTCGTTCACATCCGGCCCCAGCACGGTGATTCCCATGGCCTCGGACTCGGCGATGAAGTGGGACACCTTTTCCGCGTTGCCCAGCTCGGCGGTCAGCACCGCGGCCATGAACTGGACCGGGTAGTTGGCTTTCAAATACGCCGTGTGGTAGGCGACCACGGCGTAGGCGGCGGAGTGCGACTTGTTAAAACCGTATTGGGCGAACTTGTTGAGCAGGTCGAAGATCTCGTTGGCCTTCGATTCAGGGATGTTGTGGAGCTTCTTCGCGCCCTCGACGAATTTGATGCGCTCCTTGGCCATCGCCTCGGCGTCCTTCTTGCCCATGGCGCGGCGCAGCATGTCGGCGCCGCCAAGGGTGTAGCCGCCGATCACCTTGGCGCACTCCATCACCTGCTCCTGATAGACGATGATGCCGAAGGTCTCCTTCAGCACCGGCTCGAGCAGCGGGTGCGGATAGACGATGGAGGACGGGTCTTTTTTGCCGCGGGCGTAGTCGGGGATGAAGGCCATCGGACCCGGGCGGTAGAGCGCGGAGATGGCGTTGATGTCGTCGATGGTGGAGATGCCGACCTGGCGGGAGGCGCTTTGCATGCCGCCGGACTCGAGCTGGAAGACGCCGATGGTCTTGCCGGCGTTGAGGAGCTCGTAGGTCTTGGGATCGTTGAGGTCGCGGGAATCGAGCTCGAAGTCGGGCTTGGCGGTGCGGCGGACGTTTTCGACGGCGTCGGAGATGACGGTGAGCGTCTTGAGGCCGAGGAAGTCCATCTTGAGCAGGCCGAGCTTGCCGACGGCGCCCATGTCGAACTGCACGGTGACGTCGCCTTCCTGTGAGGTGAGGGGGACAAACTCGTCGAGGGGTTGCTCGGTGATGATGATGCCGGCGGCGTGCTTGCCGGTGTTGCGCACCATGCCCTCGAGCACGAGGCCTTGGTCGATGATCTTTTTGGCGACGGGGTTGCGGTCGTATTCGTTTTTGAGCTCGGCGGACTTCGCGAGGGAGTCGGCGAGGGAGATGTTGAGCTCGTCGGGGATCATCTTCGCGAGCCGGTCGGCCTCGGCGAAGGGCAGGTCGTGCACGCGGGAGACGTCGCGGACGACCATCTTGGCGCCGAGGGTGCCGTAGGTGATGATGTTGGCCACGCAATCGCGGCCGTATTTGTCGCGCACGTAGTCGATGACCTCGCCACGGCGGCGCATGCAGAAGTCGATATCGAAGTCGGGGGGCGAGACGCGCTCGGGGTTGAGGAAGCGCTCGAAGAGGAGGCCGAAGCGGATGGGGTCGATGTCGGTGATGCCGAGGAGGAAGGCGACGAGGCAGCCGGCGCCGGAGCCGCGGCCGGGGCCTACCGGGATGTCGTGCTCGCGGGCCCAGTTGATGAAATCCCAGACGACGAGGAAGTAGTCGTCGAAGCCGGTGACGTGGATGATGGAGAGCTCGTAGCCGGTGCGGAGGACGAGGAGTTCGTCGGGCGCGAGGCCGGAGTAGTCGGGCGGGGCGGGCTTTTGACCGGGCGCGAGGTTTTGGAGTTTCGCGAGGCGCTCGGCGACGATCGGACGGGCGGCGACGGCGTGGTAGTCGTGGCCGTAGCGGTGGGCCAAACCCTTCACGCAGAGATCGAGCAGATAGGAGTGGGCGGCGAGGCGGTGCTCGGGGTTGCGGGCCTTGATCTCGGGAGGGAGCGGGTAGCGCGGGTAGCGCTCGGAGCCCTTGGGGAAGGGGATCTTAACGTCGCACATCTCGGCGACGAGGCGGGTGTTGGTGAGGGATTCGGGGATCTCGCCGAAGAGTTTTAGCATCTCGTCGGCCGACTTGAGGTAGAAGGAGGTCGAGTCGAACTTCATGCGATTCGCCTCGGCGACCTTGGATCCGGTCTGGATGCAGAGGAGGGTGTCGTGCGAGGAGGCGTCGGTCTCCTTGACGTAGTGGACGTCGTTGGAGCAGATCGTCTTGAGGCCGTATTTCTCGGCGAGGCGGAGGAGGCCGGGGATGATCTGGCGCTGCTCGGGGATGCCGTGGTCCTGGAGTTCGACGAAGTAGTTTTCGCGGCCGAAGATATCGACGTAGCGGGCGCAGGCGGCGTCGGCCTCGTCCTCGCGGCCGCGCATGAGGTGCTGGCAGACCTCGGAGGCGAGGCAGCCGGTGAAGCCGATCAGGCCGCCGGCGTATTTGGCGAGGGTGGGGAGGTCGGTGCGGGGCTTGTAGTAGAAGCCTTGTAGGTGCGAATCGGATACAAGCTTGAGCAGGTTTTGGTAGCCCTCGAGGTTCTTGGCGAGGACGCCGAGGTGGAAGTAGCTTTTGCCGTCCTCGGACTTGCCGGATTTTTCGAGGCGCGAGCCGGGGGCGACGTAGAGTTCGCAGCCGACGAGGGGCTTGAGGTTGTTGGACTTGGCGGCGTTGAAAAACTCGATCGCGCCAAACATGTTGCCGTGATCGGTGAGCGCGACGGCGGGCTGGCCGAGCTCGACGGTGCGCTTCATCAGGCGGTCGATTTTGCAGGCGCCGTCGAGCAGGCTGTAATCGGTGTGGACGTGGAGGTGGACGAAATCGGAGGCGGCGATCGACACGATGGGGTGAAGGAGAAAGCCGCGGGCGGGAGCGGCAAGCGCGGAGCGCGGCCGTGAAAAATTACGAAGCGGGCGCCCCGCTCCGGAGACGGGCGAAGAAGTCGGCGCGCATGCCGGGGACGTCGATGGCGCGGTAGAGGCGGATGTCGCGCGGGGTGTTTTCGGGAGGCGTGCGGACCGTGGTCACGGTGGCGAGCTCGGGACGGAGCACGGCTTGCACGAGGGCGAGGTCCCAGAGCACGCGAGTCTGGTCCTGCGGGTGGGTCTCCTCCCAGCGGTCCTTGAGCATTTTTTCGACGGGCACCTCGTCGGCGAGGGCGCGCAGCGTCTCTTCCTTGCCGTAGATGTAGGGGCGGGCGGTGGAGACGGGCATGACGGCGAGCTCGAGCGTGGGGTGGTCGAGGAGGAGGTCGAAGCCGTTGAGGTCGTTGCGAATGTTGAATTCGTTTTTGTTCCACGCGCCGGTGGCGGGGTCGTGGTCGGCGCCGAGGAGGTGGATGGAGACGCGGTCGGCGATCGTGGGGTCGAGGGCGAGGGCGGAGGCGAGGTTGGTGACGGCGCCGAGGCCGAGGACGACGAGTTTTTCCCCGGCGGGGCGGGCGTGGGCGGCGGCGATGAGGGCGCGGGCGGCGGCGGAATCGCGCGGGGCGCGGCCGCCCCAGGCGCGGCCCATCTGGCGGTCGGCGCCGCGGAGGCAGGGGATATCGGCGAGGCCGAGGGCGCCGAGGAGGGCTTCGTTGAGCGCCTGGGAGATGCCGACGGTGTCGATGCCGGCGGTGGGGTATTGGTTCCAGCGTTCGAAGGTGACGAGGTCGGCGTTGTTGAAGTGGACGGAGCTCAGGCCGGCGATGGAGAGGCCGGGCTCGATGAGGGCGCGGAAGATGGCGAAGAGGTCGTCGCTTTCGTTGCCGGTGTCGGCGTCTATCCAGATCACGGGGGAGGAGGGAGGCATGGCAAAGGGACAGATCAGGCGGAGACGCGGGCGGTGAGCAGCCACTCGCGGGTTTCGTGCGGGGCGAGCCAGTGGCAGGGGGACTTGTCGCGCACGGCGTCGTGGAGGCCGTCGCCGCGGACGTTGGTGGCCTCGACGGCCCATTGGTGGAGGCCGCGGGTTTTGCCGCGGTTGATGTAGAGGCCGATGTAAGGGTGGATCTCGGCGGGCCAGCGGAGGGAGAGGGCGGGGCCGCGCGAATCGCGCAGGGTGGCCGCGCCTTCGGCGAGGGGGCCGAGGAAGCCTTTGAACGCGGTGAGGCCGGAGGCGGCGAGATCGGCCTGGGAGAGGTCGCAGTCCGGGTAGGCTTGCGGCCAAGGGCGGGGCTGCCCGTGGCGAGTGACGACTTTCCTGACCTGAGGCGGCACCTCGAGCCGGTCGCCGCGGCGGAGGGCGAACAGGGCGTGCCAGGCCCAGAGGAAGGGGGTGGGGCGGGCGGAGCGGTTGGTCAGCGAGTAGGCGAAGCGGACGGTGGCGCCGGAGAGGGTGATGCGGCGGGTGAAATCGAGCGGGAGCGAGCGTAGTTTCCAGGTGGATACGAGTTCGCCGCGGTCGGCGGCCTCGGGATCGACGGGCGCGGGGGTTTCCCAGGTCTCGCCGTGGTCGGGGAGGTCGCGGCCGGCAACGCGGCCGCGGGCGATGGTGGGGATGCACTCGTCGAGGCCGGCGAGCGGGCTGGTGAGGAACTCGCCGCGCTTTCTGGGTGGGTGGAGGCGGCGCGAGGAGAGGGGCGTCCAGCCGTCGAGCCATTCGCGGCCGGAGGCGAGGTCCTTGAGGGAGACGACGCGGGCGCCGTAGAGCGGGACGAGCGAGACGGAGACCTGCTTGTTGGCGAGGGTGTGGACCTCGTGGCCGGCGACGCGGCGAAGGCTGTGGCGAGCGGGCATGGAGCGGGAAGCGGGCGGGCGGGGGGATGGCGGGAGCGGGGGGATGGGAAGGAATGGGAATAATGGGAGGTATGGCGTGCCCTCACTCCCTCATCCCTCACTCCCTTCCTTCTCTCACTTGCTCCAGTCGAGCATGCGCTGGATGGGCTCGAGGGCCTTCAGGCGGATGTCCTCGGGGACCTGGATCTCGGGCTTCATGAACTTCAGGGCGTCGCGCACCTTCTCGATGGTGTTCATCTTCATGAAGCGGCAGTCGTTGCAGGCGCAGGTGTCGGTGGGGCCGGCGATGAAGGTCTTTTCCGGCACCTCGCGGCGCAGGCGGTGGAGCATGCCGCTCTCGGTGACCACGATGATGCGCTCGGCGGGGGTGGTCTTGGCGAACTTGACCATGAGCTCGGTGGAGCAGACCTCGTCGGCGAGGTCGCGCACGGCCTGGACGCACTCGGGGTGGGCGACGACGGGCGCATCCGGAAACTGGATACGGATGCGCTCGATGGCCTGGGTGGTGAACATGACGTGGGCGTAGCAGCTGCCCGGCCAGAGTTGCATCGCGCGGCCGGTCTTTTGGGAGACCCACTGGCCGAGGTTTTGGTCGGGCACGAAGAGGATCTCGCGGTCGGCGGGCACGCGGGAGACGATCTTTTGGGCGTTGCCGCTGGTGACGATGACGTCGCTCAAGGCCTTCACGGCGGCGGAGCAGTTGATGTAGGCGACGACATAGACGCCGGGGTGGGCGGCCTTGTAGGCGGCGAGGCGCTCGGCGGGGCAGGAGTCGGCGAGGGAGCAGCCGGCCTCCATGTCGGGGAGGAGGACGGTGCGGCCGGGGTTCACGATCTTGGCGGTCTCGGCCATGAAGTGGACGCCGCAGAAGAGGATGACGTCGGCCTGGGCGGCCTGGGCCTGGTAGCTGAGGCCGAGGGAGTCGCCGACGAAATCGGCGACGCGCTGGATATCCTCGTTTTGGTAGTTGTGGGCGAGGATGACGGCGTTGCGCTGTTTCTTGAGGGCGAGGATCTCCTCTTGGATCGCGGTGAGCGGCGGGAGCGCGGGGCGCGGCTTGAGGACGACGGGCTCGTAGTCGAGGGCGGGCATGGAAGAGGGGAAGGGGAGTGAGGGAGTGGGTGAGGCGGGAGCAGGCTCACGCCTCGGCTTTGCCTAATTCTGCGGGTTGGCGGCCTGGCGGACGAGGTCGATGAGGGTGTGGAACTCGGGGCGCTTGCGGAGGGCGGCGAGGTCGGGGTCGTTGGCCATCCACTCGGCGTCGTCGTAGCCGAGGGCGATGGCCTGGGCGAGGACGGTGATGGCCTCGGTGGGGCGCTTGGAGAGGGCGAGGCTGCAGGCGAGGTTGTAGTGGGCGGTGGCGTTTTCCGGCTGCAGGCGCACGAGCTTGCGATCCATCTTCAGGCCGTCGGCGATGCGGCCGGCCTTGGTGTAGAGACCGCCGAGGATCTCGACGACGTCCACGTAGGACGGATCGCGGCGGAGGATGCTCTCGTAAAAGGAGATGTCGAAGCTGTGGTCTTCTTTGCGGGCCATGGGAGAAGTTTAAAGCGCGCGGCGGAATCGGCAACGGCCGGAGCCGCGCCTAGGTGAAACGCGGCAGGAGCGCGGGGCGGGTCAGGAGGCGGCGGCGGGGGCCGAGGCGGCGGGCGAGCCGGCGGCCGCGGGGGCGGCGCGGTGTTTGCAGACGCCGGTGGTTTTGAGCGAATCGCAGTGCGCGTTGACCTGGAGGCGCTGGGAGACGGGGGTCAGGCCGAGCTTGGAGGAGACGGTGCTGCCATACCAAGACATGAAGGGGGCGCTGATTTCGAAGATCTTGTCGCAGTCCACGCAGATGACCTGGGCGACCTGTGCGGAGCTGTCGGTGTTGGGCAGGTAGTATTTGAGATTTTTGCCGATATCGACCTCGCGGAGGACGGCGCTGCCGATGAGGTGGGGCAGGGTGCGATAGACGGTGGCGCGCGAGACGGAGTCGTCGATGGCGCGGGCGTGGGCGAGCAGCTCCTCGGCGGTGAAGTGCTCCTTTTGCGCGAAGGCGGCGTCGAAGATGGCGAGGCGCTGGTTGGTGATGCGCAGGCCGTGTTCGGCGAGATGGGTGCGGAATTTGACGCGGGCGTCTTCGGTGCTCACGGGCGGAGTCTCAGGTGAGTCTCAGCACTGTCAATGGCGCGGACCTCTCCAGGGGCCGGGGAAAGGGGAGGCGACGGGGCTCAGGTTTTGGCCGGTTTCTTGGGTGCGGGGGCATCCGAGGACTTTTTGTAGTTCGGCGGCGGGTTCTGCTTTTTTTGGTAACGCGCGTTGGCGCGCTGGTCCTTGATGTTTGGGAGGTATTTGGCGCCCATGCGGGGAGGGCGCGCGAAGCGGGGGCGGCGGGCAATCTCAAACGCGAGCGGGGCGTGAAGCGGCCGGCGCGGGCCGCGAAGGGTGCGGGCGCGGGCATTGACAAGGCCGCTGTCGCGCAACGGGCTGCGCGCATGGGATTGTGGGACGCGATCTATTCGGTGGGCATGGTGCGCAAGACCTTGTGGCGCGCGTGGTATGGTTTTCTCACCGGCCGGCTGCGCGGCGAGGAGGTGTTGTTTCTCAACTATGCGTTCGAGACGGAGCCTCCGCTGGGCGTGCCGCTGGCCCCGGCCGACGAGACGGAGCGGCCGAGCGCGCAACTTTACCACCATGTGGCGACGCAGGCGGAGCTGGGCGGCCGCGAGGTGCTCGAGGTGAGTTGCGGGCACGGCGGCGGCGCCTCGTATCTGGCGCGGACCTTTCGGCCGGCGCGTTACGTGGGGCTCGATCTAAACGCCCGCGGGGTGCGCTTTTGCCAACGACGGCACGCGGGGGTGGCGGGGCTGGAGTTTGTGGCGGGCGACGCGTGCCGGCTGCCGTTCGCCGACGCGAGTTTTGACGTGGTGGTCAACGTGGAGGCTTCGCACTGCTATCCGGATTTCGCGGCCTTTCTCGCCGAGGTGGCGCGGGTGCTGCGGCCGGGAGGGGTTTTTCTTTACGCGGATTTTCGCGGCCGGGCGGCGGTGGCGGAGTGGGAGCGCGCGCTCGCGGCGGGGCCGTGGCGCGCGGTGGAGGGGCGCGAGATCAACGCGGAGGTGAGGCGCGGCATGGAGCGCAACACGCCGCGGGCGCTGGCGTTGGTGGAGCGGAATCTGCCGGCATGGGCGCGGCGCGCCGGGCGCGACTTCGCCGGCGTGGAGGGGTCGCGTCCGCACCGGGCGCTGGCCGCGGGCGACTGGTCTTACCGCTCGTATCGGCTGGAGCGGGCGTGAGGCCCGGATGCGGATCGGGGGCGGCTACCAGGTGGCGACGTCGCGCACGAAAGCGGCGCGATCGGGGGCCTTGAAGAAGGCGGTGCCGGCCACGAAGGTGTCGGCGCCGGCGGCGCGGCACTCGGGACCGGTCTTGGCGTCCACGCCGCCGTCCACCTCGAGGCGGAAGCGCAGGTCGCGCTGGCGGCGCCAGGTGTCGAGCTGCACGAGCTTGGGCAACATGTCGCGGCGGAAGGCCTGGCCGCCGAAGCCGGGCTGCACGGTCATGACGAGCAGCAGATCGATCTCGGCGAGGAAGGGCTCGGCGAGCTCGGCGGGGGAGCCGGGGTTGAGCACGAGGCCGGTCTGGCAACCAAGCTCGCGCACGCGGCCGAGGAGGGCGCGGTGGTCGAGGGCGGGCTCGAGGTGGAAGCTGATGAGGTTGGCCCCGGCCTTGGCGAAGGGCTCCACGAAGTCCTGCGGGTTGTCCAGCATCAGGTGAACGTCGAAAAACAGCCCGGGCACCTCGCGGCGCAACTCGGCGACCATCTGCGGGCCGAAGGTGAGGTTGGGCACGAAGTGGCCGTCCATGATGTCGAGGTGCAGCCAAGGCGCGCCGGCGGCGGCGACCTGCGCGGCGCTGTCGGCCAGGCGGATGTGCTGGCCGGCGAGGATCGAGGGGGCGAGGAGGGCGGAGTGGACGGGAGCGGGCACGATGCGAAGACCGTGAAGAAAGGGGGGGCGCGAGGGCAAGGGCGTGTCGCGGCCCGCCATGTGGAAACCTTTGCATCGCGGGCTTCGGCGCAATGCGGGCTGGCGGCGGGGCGGGGGATGCGTTTGGGTGCCGGGTTTACTTTTTCGATGAGCCTGCCCGAGAAACGCCAAGCCCTGCTCGACGATCTGATCACGCTGCCCGACGCCGAGGAGCGTTTCGTGTATCTGCTCGACAAGGCGAAGAAGTGGAAGCCGCTCGACGCGTCGCTCAGGACCGACGCGCGCCTGCTGCCCGGCTGCGTGTCGCGGCTGTGGTTGTATCCGGAATTTCGCGACGGGCGCTGCTGGTTCCACATGGACGCCGACGCGATGATCTCCAAGGGCATCGCGGCCGTGCTTTGCGGCTTCTACTCGGGCGAGGAGCCGGCCGACATCGTGGCCGTCGAGCCGGACTTCCTCGCCGAGGCGGGGCTCACGCAGGTGCTCTCGGCCAACCGCAGCAACGCCCTCACCAACCTGCGCAAGCGCATCAAGGCCTACGCCGAAGCCTGCCTCGCGGGCGAGGTGACGGCGGGTTGACGGACCGGGTGCGCGCCGCGGAGCCGGCGTCGCTCAGCGCGCGGCGCCCGACGATCAGTGGTCGGCCGACGCCGGGGCGGCGTTCGTGGATTCGAGAACCATCGCCTGGATCTTGGGCATGGCCTTCATCATGCGCGGCATCATGAGCTCGGCGATGCGGCTCTGGAGGACGGGCTGTTTCTCGAGCGTGGCCTGGCCGGCGGGCGTGGAGTAGAAGGCGGACTGGGCGCGCAACTCCTCGGCGGTGAACACCTCGGCCATGACCTTGGCCATATCCTGCCGCATGCCGGGCAGGTCCATCTCCTCGAGCATGATCTTCGTGGCCTTGGCTTGGATCTCGACCATGCGGGCCTTCTCGGCGTCGGAGACGTTGGCCCCGGCCATCTGGTTCATCGCCTTCGCCATCGCCTGTTGCTGCGACTCGATGCTCTTGGCGACCATGTCCTCGAAGCGCATCTTCTCGAGCAGCGCGTCGGCGTCGGCCGTGGTGGCCGGCGTATTGGAGGCGCCGATACGAGCGACCTCGAGACCGAGCTCATGGCGGGCGCCGTCGCGGGTGATGACGAGGATCTGGCGTTCGGCGTCGAAGGACTCGAGTTTCCACCCGTCGTAGCTCTGGCCGAGCTTTACCCAGGTGGCCGAGCCGGTCGCGTCGGCGAGGCTGAAGAGGGTGCCGGCTCCGTCGAGCAGCACGCCGCGCAGGAGCGGGGCGTCTTTGCCGGCGGCCCCGAGCGGGGCGAAGCTCGCGCAAAGCGCGAAGGCGGCGAGAGCGAGGGCGTGGCGGGGGCGGGTGGGGCGCATGATGGACTGGGTGGGTTTGGGAAGGCAGGGGGGCGGGGGCACGGCATGGCGCCGGCGTCCACGCGGTGGGCGGAGCCTAGCTGGCGGCGGGCTCGACGGGCTTCACGTCCTGCAACCACCAGCCATCGGCCTTTTTCAGCAGGGTGGCGGTGATGGGCTGGTCCTTTTTGGCGGCGGCGAGCGTGTCGGCGTCCACCTTGAGCAACATCGTCATGGCGCGCATCACGCCGGGGATCTCCTCGTGTTTAACCAGGAGCGAGGAGCGCTCCGCGAGCACGCCGACGATCACGCCGCGGAGCGGGTGGCCCTCGGCGGGCTTGGCGGCCGTGGTCTCGGCGGCCTCGGTGGTGGCGGCGGGCGTGGCGGCGGGAGGGGTTGCGCAGCAGGCTTCGGAGCCACGCAGGGCGGTGGCGGCGAGGAGGGGGACGAGGGCGGCGAGGAGAACGGTCGGACGCATGACGAAAAAGGACAGCGTGGCCTAAAAAGTGTGCGCGGTCGAGCCATGTCGGACGCGTGTGGAGAGTTGCGAGGGAGCGACGTTTTTCCCCTTGGGAAAGCTCCCTAAGCAGCGTCGCTAGGTATCGTTTTCTAGGGGACGATTCCGGATGGCCAAGCACCGGGGAATCTCCGTTCGGTGGGTCATGAACGAGCCCCAGTCCACCCTTGGCCCCGACCGCCTGCGTCTCCTCTGGCTGTTTTCCTTTATGATCGTGCTTCTCGCCCTCACAGGTGTCGCCGCCGCGGCGTCTCCGATCCCGGCCGTCGTGATCCCGCCCGAGCTGCAAGCGCCCCCGGCGGAGCGCGGGGCGGGCGTGTTTCTGAACCCCCTGCTGCGCCCGCCGGCGCAGGACCCGCAGATCACGTATCATGCGGGCAACTACTACTACTGCGAGTCTTCGCCCGAGGGCGTGTTTCTCCGCGTGTCGCCCGACTTCACCGAGCTGGGCCGGGCGCCGGCCCGCCGTGTGTGGGCTCCGCCCGCTTCCGGCCCCTTCTCGAAAAACATCTGGGCGCCCGAGCTGCACGTCCTCGACGGGCGCGCCCACATCTACGTCGCGGCGGATGACGGCGACAACGCCAACCACCGCATGGGCGTGCTCGTGGCCGAGACCGACGACATTCTCGGGCCCTACCGCCTCGCGAGCATCCTCGACACCCAGGGCTGGGCGATCGACGGCACCGTGCTCACGCTCGACGACGGCCGGCGCTACTTCATCTGGTCCGGCTGGCCCGGCAAAAAAGACGGGCAGCAAAACCTCTACATCGCCCGCATGAAGAGCCCCACCGAACTCCAGGGGCGGCGCGTGCTGCTGAAGCGCCCCGACCAGCCTTGGGAGCGCCACGCGATGCCGATCTGCGAGGGGCCGCAGATCCTGCGCCGCGACGGGCGCACCTTTCTCATCTACTCCGCGAGCGGCTCGTGGACGGCGGACTACTGCCTCGGCATGCTCGTGCTCGAGCCGGGCGCCGATCCGATGGTGCCGGCCAACTGGATCCACGCGGGGCAGGTCTTCGCCCGCAACGAGCATGCCTACGGGGTCGGACATTGCGACTTCGTGCTCTCGCCCGACGGCGGCGCCGACTGGATCGTGTATCACGCGAAGACGCTGCCGGAGGACGGCTGGGGCGACCGCGAGGTGCGCGCGCAGCCCTTCCGTTGGGACGTGAAGGGCTGGCCGATCTTTGGCCAGCCGGTCGATCCGGCGCTGCCGCTGGTCATGCCCGACGTGCCCACCGAGTTCCTGGCCGGGGCCGGCGACGGCGCGACGGCGCGCCCGCGGGAAGTGGAGCCGGAGCCGGTGCCCGTGGCGCTCTGATCGTCTTGCGCCCGGGGGCGAGAGACGTCCGCGAGCCGCCGCAAACAGGGATTGCGGGCGCCCCGGCTGCGGGCAGCGTGGCGGCTTTTAAATCAAGGCGACATGAAACTGCTTTCCTGGAACGTAAACGGCGCTCGCGCGGGGTTGGACAAGGGCACGCTGCTGCCGTGGATGAGCGCGAGCGGGGCGGACATCGTGTGCCTCCAGGAGACGAAATGCCACCCGGGCGACGTCGCCCACGTGTCGTGGCCGGGTGAATACAGCTCGGTCACCTTCTACGCCGCCGAGAAGAAGGGCTACAGCGGCACCGCGATCCTGAGCAAACACGCGCCCTTGGGCGTGAAGTTCGGCTTCGGCCTGAAGGACCACGACGCCGAGGGGCGCGTGCTCACGGCCGAGTTCGAGAAGTTTTTCCTCGTCAACGTCTATACGCCCAACGCGCAGGACGGGCTGCGCCGGCTGCCTTATCGGCAGGTCTGGGACGCGGAGTTTCTCAAGTTTTTGCAGGCGCTCGAAAAGACGAAGCCGGTCGTGACCTGCGGCGACTTCAACGTGGCGCACAAGGAGATCGATATCGCGCGGCCGAAGGAGAACGTGAAGAACCCCGGTTTCACGCCCGAGGAGCGCGCGGGCTTCACGCGCTTCATCGACGCGGGCTTCGTGGACACCTTTCGCGAGTTCGAGAAGGGGCCGAACCACTACTCGTGGTGGAGCCTGCGCGGCGGCGCCCGCTCGCGCAACGTGGGCTGGCGCATCGACTACTTCCTCGTCTCGGGCGCGCTGCGAAAAAACCTCCGGCGCGCCTGGATCGAGCCGCAGGTGATGGGCAGCGACCACTGCCCGGTGGGCGTGGAGCTGGCTTTCTGAGCCGCGGCGCGGCTCAGGGGTAGAGCGGCGCGACCGACCAGGCTCCGTCCGCGCCGCGCCGGTGCACGACGCGCTCGTGGAGCCGGTAGGGCTTCTCCTCCCAGAACTCGACGCTCGTCGGCGCGAGGCGAAAGCCGCCCCAGTGCGGCGGGCGCGGCACGGACGTCGCGAAACGGAGGGTGAACTCCGCCACGCGCCCGGGCAGCGCGAGCGCGTGCGGCAGCGGGCGCGATTGCTTGGAGGCCCAGGCGCCGATCCGGCTCAGATAGGGGCGGGAGGCGAAATAGGAGTCGGCCTCGGCGTCGGCGACGGGCGTAATGGAGCCATGGATACGCACCTGGCGGCCGGGCGGGTTCCAATAGAAGCACAGCTCGGCCTCGGGGCGGGCGCGCAGGTCGGCGGCCTTGGGGCTTTCCAAGTTGGTGTAGAAGACGAACCCCGCGGCGTCGGCGTGCTTGAGCAGCACCATGCGCACGGAAGGCGAGCCGCCGGCCGACACGGTCGCGAGGGCCATGGCCGTGGGCTCCGGGAGCCGGCGCGCCCGCGCATCCGCCAGCCACTCGTGGAAGCGGGGCAGCGGATCGTGCCGGTCGGCGGCGGGCGGCTGGGCGGAGGACTCGGACATGCGGGGCAAAAAATAGCGCAGCCGACACTCGGTCGGCTGCGCGCGGATTGGCCAAGGATGGGCGCGGGTGGACGGGGGCCAGGCCGCCCGCGCCCCGGGGTCACGGGGTGAACCAGGCGCGGACGTCGGCCTCGAGCACCGCCGCGTCGGCGTTGTTGAGCGCGCCGGCCCGCAGGTGGAACTTGCCCAGCTGGCCGACGAATTGCGGGTTGAGCGCGCGCACGCCGCCGAGGCCGAGGTGGCCGTTTTGGCCGGCGGCGAGGATCACCGGGCGGGCCAGCGTGGTCTCGGCGACGACCTGCCCGTTGACGCGGAGGCGCACGGTGCCGCCCGTCTTTTGAAGGGTGACGACGTAGGAGCCGCCGCGGGGGGCGGAGCCGCCGCTCAGAATCTCGGGGGCGCCGTTGAAAGCCCGGGTGTAGTGGGCGAAGAAGCGGTTCGACGAGTAGTCGTAGCCGATGCCGATCGCGGGCTCCGTGTCGGTGAGGTTGACCGTGAACAGGGTGGCGCGGCCGCTGCCGCCGGTGGCGGGGATGCGGACGGCGGCCACGATGCCCGCGTCTTGCGAGACGCCGGGGGTGAACAGATCCGAGGAGCGCGGCCCGGGGAGCATGCGCGAACCGTCAAAGCCGAGCGAGTCGCGGTTGGTGCCGGGGAAGGCGGCGCGTAGCGGACGGATCGCGGCTTGGTCGGTGGCGAAGCGCCAGGTGCCGCGGGCGGGATCGAGGAGCGCGGCGTAGGCGTTGTTGGTGAGGGTGCGCGCGGCGGGCGCGGCCGGATCGAAGACGCCAGTGGGCGACGAGCTCTCGGGCGTGGTGGTCGTGGGCGGCGGCGTGGGCTCGGTGGGCGGCGGGGTGGTCGTGGGCGGAGGCGGGGTCGGCTCGGTCGGAGGCGGGGTGGAGGTGTCGGGCGGCGGCGGGGTCGTGGTGCCGCTCGTCAACCAGGTGTTGCGGAGATCAGCCTCGAGCGTGAGGGCGTCCGCGGCGCTCAAGGCGGTGTTGCGCAGGTGGAAGCGGCCGAGCTGACCGAAGAAGGACGGGCTGAGCGCGCGGATGCCGCCGAGGCCGAGCGGGGCGCCCTGGCCGGAGGCGAGGATGGCGGGGCGAGCGGTGTTGGTTTGCGCCAGCAGCACGCCGTTGACGTGCAGGCTCACGATGCCGCCGGTTTTCTGGAGACGCACCACGTAGGTGCCGCCACGCGGCGAGGCGGGGCCGGCGATCTCGGAGGGCGCGCCGTTGAAGGCTTGGAGAAACACCGCGTAGAAGCGGCCCTGGCCGTAGTCGTAGCCGAGGGCGAGCGCGGGCTCGGCCGGGGAGTGGTTGACCGAGAAGAGGATCGACTTGCCGCTACCGCCGGTGGCGGGGATGTGCACGGTGCCGATGAAGGTCATGTCCTGCGCGACGCCGGGGGCAAAGAGGTCTTGGGCGCGGGGGCCGGTGAGCACGCGGGTGCCGTCAAAGGCGAGCGAGTCGCGGCTGGTGCCGGGGAAGGCGACAACTCGCGGGCGTTGCGCGGCCTGATCGTTGGCGAAGCGCCACGTGGTGGCCTGGGTGCCGTCGAAGATCGCGGCGAAGGTGCCGGCCGAGACGACGCGCGAGTCGTTGGAGGCGGGGTCGAAGCGGGGAATCGAGGAGATGACGTCTCCGGCCGGGGGCGGCGTGGTGGTGGGCGGAGGCGTGGTGGTGGGCGGCGGAGTCGTGGGCTCCGTGGGCGTCGGCGTGGGAGTGGGCGTGGGAGTGGGCGTGGTTTCGGTGGAGTCGCCGCCGGGCAGCGAAAGATTCTCAATCACGAAGCCCAGGGTCTGGCCGGTGCCGACGGTGGCGCCGGTGCCGACTACCGTATAAACGCCGGGCGAGACGAGGTGGATGGCGGTGACGTCGGCGGGGGCGAAGGTGCCGAAGTTCACGTCGGCGGCGAGCGAGGCGAGGGTGAAGACCTTGCCTTGCCCGTCCCACAGCACGGCGGTCTGGGTGGCGTCGGCGCGGTGGATCGCGTGGCCGCCGATCCAGCGTTTGTCGGAGGAGATGCTGCGCGCGGTGGTGTCGGCGTCGGCGCGGGCGTCGAGCAAGGTGGCCTGGCCGGTGGCGGCGTCCCAGCGGGTCGCGGTGTAGTGGCCGTTGTTTTCGGTCGTGCCGGCGACGAGCTGGCCGTCGGCGGAGAGGGCGTCGGCGGAGCTCTGGCTGGCGCCGGAGGGGAGTTGGAGGGCGAGCGCCGAGTAGGCGCCACTGCCGTCGGTCCAGACGACGGCGCGTTGCGCGCCGGAGGAGGTGGTGGCGCGTCCGGCGAGGCGCGCGCCGTCGGCGGACGCGGCGGCGGCGAGGCTCGGGTGGCTGGTGCCGCCGGGCAGGGGCAGGGCTTGGGCAAAATAGCTGGAGGAAGGGCTGCCGCGCCAGACGGTGGCGACGCCGTTGGCGCCATCCACGCCGGCGAGGCGCGAGCCGTTGGCGGAGCCGGCGACGACGACGCCCTCGGCGGGCGAGCCGGCGACGCGCGGGAGAGCCGCCACCGTGTAGGTGCCGGTGGCGCCGCGCGTCCAGAGGACGGGGGCATGGTTGAGCGAGTCGTTGGCGGTCGGCAGCGCGACGTAGCCCGCGGCGAGCGAGCCGTCGGCGGACAGCCAGCGCGCTTCGCCGCCCGCGCCGCCGGAGAGCTGGGGCAGGGCGGAGGGCGTGCCGTAGCCGTTGGCGGTTTTGTTCCAGAGCTGCGGGGTCGACGTTTCCCAGCAGGTGGTGTAGCCGGCCACCGCGCCGGCGTCGGAGAGGGCGAGCCCGTAGCCGAAGTGGTCGGGGTTGGTGATCGGCAGGAGCCGAAGCGTCGCGGCCGGTGCGGAGGCCGCGGTGGAGAGGACGAGAGTCGAGATGACGTAGGGACGGAGGCGGGGGCGCGGAGTCATGAAATCTCCCATGGGTGGCATGGGGGAAAATTGCACGCCGCGCCGGAGATCGCGCGGGCGATTGACGCGCGCTTTGCCAACCTCCGACGGAGAAACACTCAGTTTTTGCGCGGAACTACGGCGGCGCCGCCGCCCCTTGTGTAGCGCGGGCCTCGCCACGCCGCTTCTCCGGCGCCATCAGTGGCGCCATGTGTTGCCTCCGGGTAGTTCTGTGCTTGCTCCTGTGCTCGCTGATCTTGAACGCGCGCGCCTCGGTTCGCCTCGGTGTTTTGCAACCCTCGCCGGAGCGTGCCGCGGCCTATCGGGAGGCCGGCGTCGAGATGGTCGTCCTCGCCGCGGCGTGGGATCGGTTTCAAC
>JAUWBD010000125.1 GCA_030605125.1 Verrucomicrobiota bacterium
CGCGAGTATCTGGTCAACTACATCGCGCAACCGCCGTCCGGCATCGCCATGCCCGCCTACCGCGGCTGGGCCACCGACGAGGAAATCGAGCGCCTAGCCGACTACGTGCTCGTCGCCCAAACCTTCGCCACCGAACGATGAAGCGCACCGCCCTACCTTGGGTGCGCCTCCTCCCCGCCGCCGCCCTCCTCCTCACCGGCTGCCACCCTGGCCACCGCCAATCCGCGCTCCACACCGCCGCCGAGGCCTCCGGCGAGATCGCGCGCCTCTGGTGGGCGATGTTCATCGTCCTCACCGCCTCCTTCGTCCTCGTGATGGCGCTCACCTGGATCGCCATCCGCCGCCGCCCGCGCACCGACGATTCGCCCACCACCACGGTCGGCTGGCAAAACCGCTTTGTCATCCTCGGCGGCATCGCCTTCCCCACCGCCGTGCTCACGTGGATGTTGCTCGACTCCCTCGGCACCTCGCGCGCGCTACGCCAGCCGCCCGAGGGCCTGCGCATCGAGGTCGTCGGCTACCAATGGTGGTGGGACGTCCGCTACCCCGAGCACGATCTCGCCATCGCCAACGAGATCTACCTGCCCGTCGGCGAACCCGTTGTCATCGAGCTCAGCTCGGCCGACGTGATCCACAGCTTCTGGGTGCCCAACCTCCACGGCAAAGTGGACATGCTCCCGGAGTTCCCCACCCGCATCGTGCTGCGCGCCGATCGCCCCGGACGCTGGCGCGGCCAGTGCGCGGAGTTTTGCGGCCGCCAGCACGCCTGGATGGCCTTCGAGGTCGTCGCGCTCCCCCGCGAAGAGTTCGACGCCTGGCTCGCCGAGCGCGCCGCCGCCCGCGCCGCGCTCGCCGCCGACACACCTCCCGCCAACGACGCCATCGCGCGCGGCCGCGACGTCTTCTTCCGCGAGAGCTGCCACACCTGCCACCCCGTGCACGGCACGCCCGCGGATTCGTTGATCGGCCCCGACCTCACCCACCTCGGCACGCGCCTCACCCTCGGCGCCGGCCGCATCGCCAACACCGACGAAGCCCTCGCCCGCTGGATCGCCGATCCGCAGGGCCTCAAGCCCGGCAACCTCATGCCCGACACGCCGCTCGCCGACGCCGACCTGGCCGACCTCGTCGCCTACCTGCGCTCCCTGCGATGAACGCCGCCACCGACCCAGCCCAACTCGCCGCCTTCGACGCCCGCTGGCGCAGCCCGCGCGGCTGGCTCGGCTTCTTCACCGAGGTCAACAACCAGCAGCTCGGTATCCGTTTTATGGTGACGTCGCTCATCTTCTTCGCCCTCGGCGGAGCAATGGCGCTGCTCATGCGCATCCAGCTCGCCGTGCCGGAGAACGACTTCATGGGGCCGCAGGCCTACAACGAGCTCTTCACCATGCACGGCTCGACGATGATGTTTCTCTTCGCCGTGCCCTTCCTCGAGGGCCTCGCGCTCTACGTGCTGCCGCTCATGATCGGCTCGCGCGACGTCGCATTCCCCCGCCTCACCGCCTTCAGCTACTGGACCTACCTCTTCGGCGGCCTGATCTTCTTTTGCAGCTTCCTCACCGGCACCCCGCCCGACGCCGGCTGGTTCGCCTACACCCCGCTCTCCGGCCCTGGCTACGCCGGCCTCGGCATGGATTTTTGGGTGATGGGCCTCGCCCTCGTCGAGATCGCCGGCCTCGCCGCCGGCGTCGAGATCGTCGTCACCATCCTCAAGCTCCGCGCCCCCGGCATGTCGCTGCGCCGCATGCCGATGTTCGCGTGGACCCTCCTCGTCTCCGGCGCGATGATGATCTTCGCCTTCAGCGTCCTGCTCGTCGCCACCCTGCTCCTCGAGTTCGATCGCGCCGCCGGCTTCGCCTTCTTCGATCCCGTGCGCGGCGGCAGCAGCCTCCTCTGGCAACACCTCTTCTGGTTCTTCGGCCACCCCGAGGTTTACATCATGTTCCTGCCGGCCACGGGCATCGTCTCCACGCTCGTCACCACCGCCGCGCGCCGCCCCCTCGCCGCCTACCCGCTCGTGGCCATGGCGGTCGTCGTCACCGGCTTCGTGAGCTTCGGCCTCTGGATGCACCACATGTATGCCACCGGCCTGCCCGAGCTCGGCCTCAGTTTCTTCGCCGCCGCCAGCCTCATGATCGGCGTCGCCAGCGGCATCCAGATCTTCGCCTGGATCGCCACGCTCTGGGGCTCCCGCCCTCGCCTCACCGTGCCCTTCCTCTACGTGCTGGGCTTCTTCTTCAACTTCGTCCTCGGCGGCTTCACCGGCGTGATGGTGGCCGTCGTGCCCTTCGATTGGCAGGTCCACGACACCTTCTTCATCGTCGCGCATTTCCACTACGTGATCATCGGCGGCGTCGTTTTCCCGGTCTTCGCCGCGCTCCACTACTGGTTGCCCAAGGTCACCGGACGCCTGCAAAACGAACGCCTCGGCCGCTGGGGCTTCTGGCTCAACTTCGTGGGCTTCAACCTCACCTTCTTCCCCATGCACCTCATGGGCTTCCTCGGGCTCGCGCGGCGCGTTTACACCTACCCGGAGGAGCTCCAGATCGGAGGCTACAACCTCGTCTCGACCATCGGCTCCTTCATCATGGCCGCGGGCTTCGTGGTCATCGTGATCGACCTCCTTCGCAGCGTGCGCCGCGGCCCCGCCGCCGGAGACAACCCCTGGGACGCCGGCACGCTCGACGGCTCCATGTCCTCGCCGCCGCCCATCTACAGTTTTCTCCGCCCGCCCGTCGTCCGCTCCCGCGAGCCGCTCTGGGGCCCGGTGAAACACCAGCCGGGCGAGCCGGCCCTCGAGGAAGAGGCCCTTTCCGAACGCGCCTCGGCCGCGCTCCACGCCGCGCCCGCCGAATGGCGCGCCACCCTCGCCACCGACGCCATCACCGGCCGCCCCTCCGGCGTGCAGGTGCTCGCCGAGCCCTCGCTCTCGCCCCTCCTCGCCGCGCTCGGCCTCTCTCTCGCCTTCGTCGGCGTGCTGCTCAAGTCCTACCTCCTGCTCCCGCTCGGCCTCGTCCTCGCCGTCTCCTTCATGGCGCGCTGGCTGTATCCAAGCAGTGATTACAACCGGATGGTGCACGAGAGCGGCCTGGCTAAGCGCAGCGGCCTTCCGGTTCTGCTCGAGGGCGCGCGCTCCTGCTCTTGGTGGGGCATGCTCTGCTTCGTCGGTATCGCCGGCAGCGCCTTCTCCGCCCTTTATTTCTGCTACTTCTACCTCTGGCTCTTCGCCGAGGCGTGGCCGCCGCCCGACACCGCGCCACTCGACCCGCTCCGCGGCGCGCTCACCCACGCGCCGCTCCTCCTCGCCGCCGTCGCGGCCTGGCTGGCCAAGCGCCGTCTTCGCGAGGCGCCGCGCGGGCCCGTGACGCTGCTCGGTGTCGCCTGCGCCCTCACCGTGCTCCACCTCGGCCTCGCCACGGCCGAGCTCGTCGCCCTGCCCTTTTCGCCGCGCGACCACTCCTACGGCTCGGCCGTCTTTGTGCTGCTCGCGGCGGTGCTGGCCTTTTCCTTCGTCGCCGCGCTGCTCCTCGGCTGCGCGCTCGTCCGCTCCCGCCGCGTCGAGCCTTGGGACCGCGTCCCGCTGCGCCTCCAGCTCCAGCACACCTCGATGTTCGCGTGGATCACCGCCGCCTCCGCCGCCGCAAGCTACGCCATCCTCCACCTCGCCCCCCGCCTGCTGTGAACCACTTGACCCAGATTTTATTCAACCACGGATGGCACGGATGGTCACGGATTCGATCCGATCTGAAGAGGCCTGCCGAGTGCCCTGCCTTTATCCGTGCTCATCCGTGAAATCCGTGGTTAACAACCTTCCTGTCAGCCGCTGGACCCTGCGCTTCTGCCTGCTCGGGGGCGGCGTCGCCTGGCTCGTTCATCTCGTCGGCGCCTGGGCCATCGCGGAGTTCGGCATCCTTGGCGGCTTCTCTTCCGTCCACACCCTCATCCTCGTGCTCAGCGCCGCGATGCTCCTCGCCGCCGGTGCCGCCACGCTCGTCTCGGCCCACGTGCGCCGCGCCGCCGGCGCCGAGACGCACGAGGACACGCGCACCGTCGCCTTCTGCGGGCGGCTCGGCGTCGTCACCAACGCCGTCTTCACCGTTATCATCGCCGCGCAAACGGTGCCGGTCTTTTACTTTCTCGACCCGTGAGCGCGGCGTTCGAATTTCTCCTCCCGCCGCTCGCCCACGGCGCGCCGCTGCCGCCCGACGCGAACCTATGGACGCAGTGGAATCGCGACCCCGTCGCCTGGATCAACCTCGCCCTCTTCGCCGCGCTCTACGCCCGCGGCTGGTCCCGCCGCCAGGCCGCCCGCGGCGCGCCCACGCCCGAGCAACAGCGCCAAGCCTGGGCCTTCTGGAGCGGCTGGGCCTGCCTCGGCGTGGCGCTCGTCTCGCCCATCGACGTCCTCGCCGCCGAGCTGCTCTGGGTGCACATGGTGCAGCACATGGTGCTCATGAACCTCGCCGCGCCGCTCATCGTGCTCGGCGCGCCGATCCGCACGATGCTCTGGGCCCTGCCCGCGCCGGAGCGGCAGATCCCCGGCCACGCCCGACGCTGGCTCGAGCAGCGCGCGCGCATCCCGCGATATCTCTTTTGGCAACCGATCACGCTCTGGCTGCTCTACGCGCTCGTGATGTGGGTGTGGCACCTGCCACGCCTCTACGAAGCCGCGTTGCGCCACGACCTCGTGCACGACCTGCAGCACCTGATGTTCTTCGCCGTGTCCTGCCTCTTTTGGCGAGTGCTCTTCGACCCCATCGGACGCCTCCGCATGAGCCAAGGCGCCGCCGTGCTCTACCTTTTTCTCACCTCGCTGCACGCGACGATCCTCGGTGTCTTCATGGCGCTCGCCCCGACGCTTTGGTATCCCACCTACGCCGGCCGCACCGAGCCCTGGGGCCTGAGCGCGCTCGGCGACCAGCAGCTCGCCGGCTACATCATGTGGATGCCCGCCTGCATGATGTATGCCCTCGTCGCCGCGGTTCTTTTCGCGCGCTGGTTGGCGGAGGAGCCCGGCTCCGCGGCCGCACGCCGACCCGTCATTGGTCATTGAAAAACGGCCGCTCGGCGCGACACCGTCGCGCCGATGACGCTTCGCGATACCGAGACGCTCGACCTCTCCACGCCCACCGGGCCCATGCGTTGCGCCGTCTTCGCGCCCGCGGCGGCCGGCCGCTATCCCGGCCTCGTGCTCTACTCCGAGATTTTCCAGATCACGGCGCCGATCCGGCGCCTTGCCGCCTTCTTCGCCGGCCACGGGCTTCGCGTGCTCGTCCCCGAGGTTTACCACGAGCATCTTCCCGCCGGTGCCGTCCTCGCCTACGACCAAGCCGGCGCCGACGAAGGCAATCGCCTCAAATACACGAAGCCGGTCGCGGCGCACGACAGCGACGCCACCGCCGCGTTGGCCTGGCTGCGCGAGCACCCCGAAGGCAACGGCCGCGCCGGCTCGTTCGGCGTCTGCCTCGGCGGCCACCTCGCCCTGCGCGCCGCGCTCCAACCCGCCTGCTCGGCCGCCGTCTGCTTCTACGCGACTGACGTGCACACCGCCACCCTTGGCGAAGGCAAACGCGACGACACCCTCGCGCGCCTCGCCGATATCCGCGGACAGACGATGTTTGTCTGGGGCCGGCAGGACCCGCACGTGCCGCTCGAGGGTCGCGTGAAAATCCATGCCGCCCTCGAAGCCGCCGGCGTCGCCTTCACCTGGCACGAGGTCAACGCCGCCCACGCCTTCCTCCGCGACGAGGGCCCGCGCCACGATCCCGAGCTCGCCCACCAATTTCTCGGCCTCTCCGCCGCCTTCCTCCGCCGTCACTTAGCCTGAGCCGTGCCGCCTCGGGCACGCACTTCCCTCGCCTCCATGCGCACCACCCGCCCGCTCATCCCCGCCGCCCTCGCCCTCCTCGCCCTCGTGCTCATCCTGTGGTGGCTGCTGCGCCCTTCCGCCTCGCCCGAGCCGATCCCGACCACTCGCGCCCTCCCCGCCGCCCCTCCCGCACCGTCTCCGGGAATCACGATCCCCGACCCGCCGCCCGCCACGCCAGCCGCGAGCGCCCCCGCCGATCGCATCCCGCTGAGAATTCGGACCGGACAAGCGATTCCGGAATTATTTCCGCACCAAGCCGAACGCGAAAAGATCTTCGCCCTCGCCGCCACCTACGACCTCTCGCGCATACCCGAGATCGCCGGCTACCTCTCCCACGCCGACGCCACCGTCCGGGACGCTGCCCGTCTGGCTCTGCTCCAACTCGGCGACGCCGCGGCCATCCCCCACCTGCGAAACGCCCGGGCCGACACTTCCGAAGAACGCGAGCTGCTCGCGGAGGCGATAGCCTTCCTTGAGATTCCCGCGGCGCCCGCGCGCCCCTGACCATACTCGCCGCAGCCACACGAAGCCCTGACTCCCTTACCCCAAGGGCCCGTGGAGATTTCACCTTCGCTTGACGGTATTTGACTCGCCTCGACCCCTGTCGGACGCCCACATCTACGCAATAGTCCCCCCTCCCGCCGCCCTATGCTCACACTAGCACGAACCCTTGGCCTTTTCTCCCTGATTTCCCTCACCTCGACATTGGGCCATGCCCAGTTCGAGCCCCTCCTCACGGAGGCAAACGTGGTCGTCCAGGCCACCCTGACCACCACCACGGTCAACTCGGCCGGCACCGAGCGCCGCCCGGCCATCACCCGCCTCACCCACGAGCAAATCGTCTCCGACTTGGTGGGCGGTCCCGCCGCCGGCTGGACCTTGGTCGCCGTCCGAGCCGCCCCCGCCGATCTGGCTTTCGTGGACGCCGCCTTCCATCTCTACGCCATCAAGGGGGACCAACGCGTCCGCGTCACCGCGTCCAAATTCTCCAGCCAGGCTTTCGGCGCGGTCGCCAAATATCGCGAACGACACCTCGGCCAATATGTGCTCGATTCCTCCGGCACCGTGACCAACCACGTCGCCTATGACTTCCGTCCCACGGCCACCGTCGGCAGCGCCCCGCTGACCATCACCGGCTCCTCCACCGACGGCTTCGCCTCCATTGCCTTCAAGTCCCGCGATGCCTCCGACGGTTTCGAGGTATTTTTCTACGCCATCAGCTCCATCCGGGCCAACACCCGCGGCAGCTTCACCGCCGAGACGGGCTCCGGCCTCCTCACCTTGAACGTGTCGGTCGCCGCACCTCGCCTCGTCCTCGCCTCCAAGTATCCGGAAATCGATTACTACACCTCGGAACTCCTCGACTAAGCCGCCTCCTACCCGCGCCATGCAACCCATTCTTCGCCACGTCCTGGCCGCCGCCGCCCTCGCGTTCTCCGGCACCGCCCTCCGTTCCCAGGTTTACTACGTCGAGACCGCCCCCCTCACGTTTCTCGCCGGTTTCACCACCACCGGCATCTCCGGCACCACCATCGGCCCCAAGCCCGTGCCCGTCGGCGTGATCGACCCCGACGCCCTCCGGCCAGTGGACCGCGTCACGACCGACATCGGCACCCTGATCTCCTACAGCGTCGGCAACGGCGACCAGGCCTTCTTCACCAAGCAGCTCATCCGCGCCGCCGCCGAGCGCTACGCCGAGAGCTACCGCGAACTCGCCCAGCAGCTCGCCAACTCCATCGGCTCGGTCGAGGAGAAGGCCGCCGCCACCCGGGGGCTCATCAAGGACACGCAGTCCGACCTCGATCTCGCCCTCGCCCTCTACGCCACCAACGCGGCCAAGGTCGACGCCCTCGACACCCTCATCGCCGGGACCGAGGACCCCGACAAGATCGCCGACCTCACGGCCCAGCGCAACGCACTCGCCAACGCGCAGCCCGGCATCGCCAGCGCCATCGAGGATTATAAAGCGCTCCTCGCCGCCTACGAGACCCGCCTCGCCCAATATCTCGCCGAGATCGCCAGCGAAAACGCGGAATACACCCCGCGTCTCAACGCTCTCGAGGCCCGGATCGACTACCTCAACCGCCACAAGGATGGTCCTTGGGAACTCACCGCCCTCCGCGCTCCGCAAGCCTCCGTCGAAGGCGTCATCACCACGCCCTATCAGATCTTCCTCACCCGCATCGAACGCACCCGCGGCAGCGGCCACAGCTTCGACACCGGCCTGCGCCTCACTCCCATCGTCAGCGCGGCCAACACCACCGAAGTCCGAAACGGCGACCGCGTCGTCCGCGCCTCCGGGACGGTCACCGCTCATTTCCGCCTCGAATTTGAAAACTTCTACGCCACCAACCCGCTCAGCGCCGTCAAAGCCGAGGCGCGCGCCAAGGCCGTCGAAGGCGAGACTTACAACAGCGCCGGCGAGTTCTGGATGCTCGGCGGCAGCGGATACATGACCTACTCCATCCGCAGCACCCCCGGCCCCCTCGCCGCGATCTCCGCCTCCAAGATCCGCATCACCGGCCACGCCAGCTGGAGCCATCTCATCTGGGACTCGGAAGGTCTCGGTGGCGCGTTTGGCGGCGTGGCCCCCTTCGCCATCAAGATGGGTGACGCAAAATATCAAAACCGCGGCCTCTTCCCCGACTTCCAGCCCGACAATACCTGAGCGGGCCCCATCCACCCGCGCCCCGCCCGCCCCCTCCCCCCCTCCGGCCCGGCCCGCCTCGCGCGCGCCGGGCCTTTTTCTTTCCGCTTATCTTTTTGCGCCCTTTGCGCCTTTTTGCGGCCATCCCGCTCCCCCCTCCATGAACGACGCCGCCCTCGACGACGACCTCCCCGCCACCACCCTCGCCGATCCCGGCGAGGTCGGCCTCGTCGAACCCCGCGACTTCACCTCCGCCGAGCCCTTCGCCTGCGACGACGGCCGCGTCCTCCCCGCCTTCACCCTCCGCTACGAGACCTACGGCCGCCTCAACGCCGCCCGCGACAACGCCGTTCTCGTCTGCCACGCCCTCTCCGGCGACCACCACTGCGCCGGCATCCACTCGCTCGCCGACAAAAAACCCGGCTGGTGGAACAACCTCATCGGCCCCGGCAAGGCCGTGGACACCAACCACCACTTCGTCATCTGCGCCAACGTCCTCGGCGGCTGCCAGGGCTCCACCGGCCCCCTCTCCCCCGACCCCGCCACCGGCCGCCCCTACGGCCTCGCCTTCCCCGCCGTCACCATCCGCGACATGGTGCGCTCGCAGAAACGCCTGCTCGACCACCTCGGCGTCAAGCGCCTCCGCTGCGCCCTCGGCGGCTCCATGGGCGGCATGCAGGCCCTCCAATGGGCCATCGAGTATCCGGATTTCTGTGACAAGGTGCTCGCCATGGCCACCACCGCCCGCGAGGGCGCCCAGGCCATCGCCTTCAACGAGGTCGGCCGCCAGGCCATCATGCAGGATCCGGACTGGAACCACGGCGACTACCCGAAGGGCGGCGGCCCCCGCGTCGGCCTCGCCATCGCGCGCATGATGGCGCACATCACCTACCTGTCCGACGCCTCCATGGACCGGAAATTCGGCCGCCGCACCGTGAAGCCGCGCCTCCCCGCCGCCCCCGCGCCCGCCCTCGCCGAGGAGGCCGCCCTCGCGCCGGGCCACGCCGAGCCCCCGCCCGGCACCGCCGCCTTCGACGTCAGCTTCGAGGTGCAGAGCTACCTGCGCTACCAGGGCCAGAGCTTCATCAACCGTTTCGACGCCAACACCTACCTCTACATCACCCGCGCCATCGACGGCTTCGACCTCGCCGCCAGCTACGGCGGCACCCTCGAGCAGGCCTTCGCGCCGGTGAAGGCCCGGACGCTCGTGGTCGGCTTTACCAGCGACTGGCTTTTCCCGCCCGAGCAAAACCGCGAGATCGTGCTCGCCCTGCAGCGCGCCGGCAAACACGCCAGCTACGCCGAGCTCGCCACCGACCTCGGCCACGACTCCTTCCTGCTCGAGAGCCCCGAGCTCTACGCCCTCGTCCGCGCCTTCCTCGAGCGCGACTGACCCGAAAGGGCACCGACATTCTGGCCGGCGCGGCGCCTTACCCCGCCCCCTCCGCCGCATGCTCCGCCAGCACCGCGGCGTCCGTCTCCCGCGCCCGCAGCTCCGCCAGCCGCTCGCGCTCGCCCAGCCGCGCCAACGCCCACACCGCGTGCGCGCGCACCATCGGCCAAGCCGCGCCGGCGCCGCTCGCGTCCGCCAGCTCGGCCAACCGAGGCGCGCACTCGCGCGCGCCGGTGTTGCCCGCCACCACGCAGGCGTTGCGCAGCAGCCCGGGCAACTTCACGCGCTTGATCGCCGTCTTGCGAAACACCTCCGCGAAACGCTCCGGCGTGAGCGCCAGCACCTCCGCCAGCGAGAGCGCCGCGATCTCCGGCCTCGGCGTGAGCAACACCGACCGCGCCTCCTGCGCGAAACGGTTCCACGGGCACACCTCCGCGCAGATGTCGCAGCCGTAGATGCGCCCGCCGATGCCGGCGCGCAGCTCCCGCGGGATCACGCCCTTGTTCTCGATCGTCTGGTAGGAGATGCAGCGCCGCGCGTCCACCACGCCAGGCGCGGCGAAGGCGCGCGTCGGGCACGCGTCCAGACACCGCGTGCACTTGCCGCAGAGCTTGCCCGCATGCGTCTCCGCCGGTTCGCGCCCCGGCAGCGGCGCGTCCGCCGGCAGCTCCAGCCGCGTGAGGATGCACGCGAGGAAAAGCCAATTACCGAACTCGCGCGAGATGAGCATCGCGTTCTTGCCCGTGAAACCCACCCCCGCCCGCGCCGCCCAGCCGCGCTCCAGCACCGGCCCCGTGTCCACGTAGTAACGGTGGTCCGCCGGCCCGATCCCGCCCGCCTCCTCCAGCACCCGCCCCGCCTCGGCGAGCCCGGCCTTGATGGTGTCGTGATAATCTGAATACAGCGCGTATCGCGCCCAAACCGGGTGGGACGCGTCGGGGACAACGCGCTCCACCTCCGCCCTCCCGTAGTTCACCCCCAGCATCACCAGCGTCCGCGCCCCGGGCAGCACGAGCGCCGGATCGCCGCGTTTCTCCGCCCCGCGCTCCAGCCAGGCCATGTCGGCGTGATGCCCCGCCCCGAGCCACGCGCGCAGCCCTTCGCCAAAGGCCGGTTCCGCCCGCGCGAAGCGCACCACGTCGAAGCCCAGCGCCTTCAGCCGCGCGCGCAGCCGCTCCGCGGCCGCCTGGTCCATCCCCGCCGTCGGCATCACAGCCCCCGCGCCTTCAGGAAGTCGATCGCGTCGCGCCGATACACGCGCATCACGTGCTGCACGACCTCGATCTGCGGACGGTTGTCGGTCAGGATCACGCTGCCCGAGCGCCGATAGACCGGGTCGCGCACCGCGTAGAGATCGCGGATGCGTTTCTCGGGGTCCTCCACATTGAGGAGGGGCCGCTGCCGGCTGCCGGCCGTGCGTCGCAGGATCGTCTCCACCGTGGCGTGCAGGCAGATCACCACGCCGCGCTTTTGCAGCTCCGCGAGCATGCCCTCCTGCACCACCAGGCCCCCTCCGCAGGCCACCACCGTGCGCTCCGCGGGGTGGCCGTGCTCGATAAAGTCCCGCTCCATCTTGCGAAACGCCGCCTCGCCCTCGGTCGCGAAGATCTCCGCGATCGGCCGGCCCTGCTGGCGCTCGATCTCGTGATCGCTGTCGATCCACCGATGCCCGAGCCGCGCGGCCACGATCCGCGACACGGTGGTTTTTCCCGTGCCCATGAACCCGACCAGGTAGAGATTGACGTCGCTCGGCTGCATTTGTTGCCGCGAGGCAAACCCCGCCCGCTCCGCCTGCCAACACCCATTCGGCTTTGAAGTGGCAAAGGGCCTGCTAGACCTACCCGGCCCATGAAGTTCCGCGTCTCGCACCTCACCCGCTACGAATACGACCGCGAGGTCGGCTTCGGCTCGCACATCCTCTATCTTCGCCCCCGCGAATCCGCCGAGCAACGCCTCCTCTCCCACCGCCTCTCGGTCCAGCCCGAGGCCAAGCTCCACCACGTGCGCGATCCGCACGACAACAACTTCGCCTACGCCCACTTCTGGGAACGCTCCGCCCACCTCAACATCCGCTCCGAATGCGAGATCGAGCGGCTCTGCCCCAACCCCTTCGACTTCATCCTCAAGCCCTACGCCGTCCCCTTCCCATTCGCCTACGAGCCCGTCTTCGACTTCGCCCTCGGGCCCTACCTCGCCCCGCCCTTCGACGACACCCAGGCCCGCCTCCGCTCCTGGCTCAACGAACATTTCATCGACCGGCCCTCCGAGACCGTCCCCTTCCTCACCGCGCTCAACACCCTCCTGTATCAGACGCTCCAATACACACGCCGCGAGGAGCGCGGCATCCAGCCCTCGCGCCTCACGCTCGACCTCGGCGGCGGCGCCTGCCGCGACTACGCCGTGCTCTTCATGGAGATGGCCCGCACCCTCGGCCTCGCCGCCCGCTTCGTCAGCGGCTATCTCCACGCCCCCGCCGGCGACGACCGCCGCACC
This sequence comes from Verrucomicrobiota bacterium, assembly GCA_030605125.1. GTDB lineage: Bacteria > Verrucomicrobiota > Verrucomicrobiia > Opitutales > Opitutaceae > IMCC26134_A. The sequence goes on from JAUWBD010000125.1 coordinate 12,403, forward strand.
GCCGGCGCCATGCACGCCTGGGCCGAGGTCTATCTGCCCGGCGCCGGCTGGCGCGGGCTCGACCCCACCCACGGCATCTGGTGCGACGAAAACTTCATCGCCGTCGCCCACGCCGCCCAGGCCGAGTCGGTCAACCCCGTCCAGGGCGGCATCTACTCCGCCTCGCCCGCCACCTCGCGCCTGCGCACCGACGTCGTCGTCGAGCGCCTCGACGCCCCGTCCCCCGCGCAATCCCAGTCGCAATCCCAAGGCCCGGCGTCCCCGGCGTCCGCATGAGCGCTCCCGCTCGCCTCGCCCCCGCCCCGCCCGCCGCCGTCGCCGCCGCCGCCCGCGCCGTCGAAGACCTGCTCGCCCGCCACCAGGTCGCTCTCACCCAGGGCGGCGAACCCACCTTCGTGCCGCTCCGGCCCGAGGGCGCCGAATGGCAGACCGCCGCCCTCGGCCCCGCCAAGCTCGGCTACGCCCGCCGCTTCGCCCAGGCCTTGATCGCCCGCGCCCGCCCCGGCGCCGTGCTCCTCGAAACCTCGGGCAAACACTACCCGGGCGAACCTCTCCCGCGCTGGGCGCTCCTCCTCCAGTGGCTGCCCGAGCACGAGGCCGACGGCCGCCCGCAGCCCGCCCTCTGGCGCGACCCGCGCCGCCTCAAGCGCGACGGCGCCCCCGGCTCGCACACGCCCGCCGACGCCGCGCGCCTCATCGACGCGCTGCTCGCTGGCCTCGGTTTGCCCGCCGGTTCCGCCCTCCCCCTCTCCGATCCCACGAGGCCGGCGCCCGCCGCCGGCGGCCGGGTGCTCCCGCTCGACCACGACCCCGACGCGCCCGCCGGCTCGCCCGCCTGGCGCAGCGACGATTGGGCCGCCGAAATCGGCCACGATCCGCTCCCCCTGCTCCCCGGCGACAGCCTCGCCGGCCTGCGCCTCCCGCTCTCCCGCCTCTCCGAAGGCCGCCTTCGCCGCGCCCTCACCGTCGAGCTGCGCGAGGGCTCCGTCACCGTCTTCATCCCGCCCCTGCTGCACGAGGGCTACGTCGCCCTCATCCGCGCCATCGAGGACGCCGCCGAGAGCTGCGATCTCCGCGATCTCGTGCTCGCCGGCTACGCCCCGCCCTACGACGCCGCCCGGCTGCCCACCATCGGCTTTGCCTCCGACCCCGGCGTGATCGAGGTCAACCTCGCCCCCTGCGCCACCTGGGCCGACTACGAACTCCAGATGCGCGAGCTCTTCGCCGCCGCGACCGATGTCGGCCTCTGCGCCCGCAAGCTCCAGTTCAACGGCCGCGAAGTCGGCACCGGCGGCGGCGCCCACCTCGTCTTCGGCGGCCCCGGTCCGGAGACCTCACCCTTCTTCCTCCGCCCCGAGCTGCTGCCCTCCGTCATCCGATATTTCCAACAACACCCCGCCCTCAGCTACGCCTTCACCGGCCTCTACATGGGCCCGAGTTCGCAGGCCCCGCGCATCGACGAGAGCACCTACGAGGCCCTCTACGAACTCGAGATCGCATGCGATGGCGCCGCCCGCCTCGGCTCCCCGCGCGATCTCCCGCTCTACGACCTGCTCTTCCGCGATCTGCTGATGGATCGCTCGGGCAACACCCACCGCGCCGAGATCAGCGTGGACAAGCTCTGGAATCCCTTCGCCGGCAACGGCCGCCTCGGCCTCGTCGAATTTCGCGCCTTCGAGACGCACCCCGATCCCGCCGCGCAAAACCTCGCCGCGCTCCTCGTCCGCGCCATCCTCGCCCGCTGCGTCGCCGCGCCTGTATCCACTCCCTTCATACGCTGGGGCGGCGAACTGCACGACCGTTTTTTCCTGCCCGCCTTCGTGTGGGACGATCTCGCCGCCGTCTGCGCCGACCTCCGCGCCCACGGCGTCCCCTTCGAGACCGACTGGCTGCGCCCGCTCTGGGACTGGCGTTTTCCCGAACTCGGCCGGCTCGAGCTGCAGGACGGCGAAGAGAAAACCTTCGCGCTTGTTTTTCGCCAGGCGCTCGAAGCCTGGCCGCTGCTGGGCGAGTCGCCAAACGCCGGCGGCGTGTCGCGCACGGTGGACGCGAGCATGGACCGCATCGAGGCCTTCGTGACCGACGCCACCGCGCTCGAGCACGGCCTGCTGCTCGTCAACGGCTTCCCCTGCGAGTTTCGCGCGGCCGACGGCGGCGCGGCCGCGGGCATCCGTTACCGCGCTTTTTATCTGCACCCCGCGCT
>JAUWBD010000055.1 GCA_030605125.1 Verrucomicrobiota bacterium
GGTCTTGCCCGCGCGCACGAAGCGGCCGAGCGGCTCGCGCGGATGGGCGAGGTCTTCCGGGCGCAGTTTTCCGACCGGCTCGATCGCGGAAAGCTGGGCGAGCGGGTCGAGCTTCTTGAGCTCCCCGAGCGACTGGGCGGAAAAGGTCACCTGAAACATGGTTCGCCAAGCAACCCACCCGGCCCGGTCAAGGCAAGGCTGGCGCGGAGGATGCGCGTCGGGGGCGTGGCGGAGCGCGCGTCGCCAGCTTTGCGCATTGCGGCCCGCTTGTCGCCCGCGCCACTTTCGCCGCCGCCCGCCGCCTCGCGCCACATGCTCCAGATCCGCCTTCTTCTCGCCCTTTGCCTCTGCTGGATGGCGGGGCCGCTCGTGGCGGAGCCGGGCCGCGCGGGCGACGAGGCGGCTTCGCTCACGCTCGATATCCCCGTGCTCGTCGCCGGCTACGGCGCGGAGTTTTTCGAGGAGACCGCGCGCGAGTTTGAAAAGCTCCGGCCAGGCGTCCGCGTCCACTTGCACGGGGATCCTCGGATCAACGACAAGGTGCGCACCCGCGTGATGGCGGGCGATTTCCCCGACGCCACCGACGCCGTGCTGCTTTATCCGCGCCTCATCGAGGCCGGTCGTATCCTCGATCTCGGCCCCGCGCTCGACGGGCCCAACTGGGAGGGCACCGGCCGCTGGCGCGACGACTTTCGGCCCTCCGTGCTCGCCCGCTGGACCGCGCCCGACGGCCGCGTGCACGGCGTGCCCTTCGCCCACGCCATCTGGACGATCTTCTACGACAAGGCGCTCTTCCGCGCACACGGATGGGAAACGCCGCGCACCTGGGACGAGTTTTTCCTGCTCTGCGAAAAAATCGAGGCCGCCGGGATCGCCCCGCTCTCGCTGCCCGGCGTCACCATGCGCTACGGCGACGCGATCCTCCGCGCCGCGCACCACAATCTCGTCGGCCCCGAGGGCTACGCGGCCTACCACGCCCTCGCCGAGGGCGCGCGCACCGATCCGCGTTTCATCCGCGCCGCCGAGGTGCTGCAGCGCGTCTCCACCCGCCACCTCGTGCGCGGCTGGGAGGGCATGACGCACACCGCCGCGCAGCTCGCCTTCCTCGAGGGCCGCAGCGCGATGACGCTCTCCGCCTCCTGGTTCGCCAACGAGATGCGCGGTCGCCTGCCGGAGGCCTTCGAGCTCGGCGCGATGAACTTTCCCGTTTTCGAGGAGGGTATCACGTCCGCGGATACGGTGCAGGCGCAGAGCGGCTACTACTTCCTCTTCCGCACCGGCGATCCGGAGCGCGAGCGCGCCGCGGTGGACTTTTTCCGCTTTCTCACCTCGCGCGAGCGCGTGCTGCGCTTCGCCGCCGTGGCCGACGCGCCCACCGCGCTGCGCGCCGCGGGGCCGGGGCATTACTCGCCGCGCATGGCCGACACCGCCGCGATCCTCGCCACGGCCAAGGCCGCCTTTGACGCCGCGCCCGCGCCCGCCTCCGCCGCGCAGGCCACGCTTTCCCAGGCGCTCACCGACGCGCGTTACCTGCTGATGACGGGTCGCATGACTCCGGAGGAATTTGGCGCCCGGCTCGAGGCCGCGGCCGCGGTGGAGCGGCGCAGGGCCGCCGAGCCCGATTACGTGCGCGCCCGCCACAAGCCCAAGGCGGCCCTGCTCGCCTCCATCCTGCTCGGCCTCGTCATGTGGCTCGGCTGGCACGGCCGGTGGCACGCGCGTCTCGCCCGGGCCCTCGCTCCGGCGCGCTCCTCCGGTCCGCTTCAAGCCAATGTTCGTGATACGAACATTGGTCCGGCCGCCGCTGGCGCGCCCGTGCGCCCGGACGCGGAGCCCGAGCACCTCGGCGTGCTCGGCGCGGGCAAGGGGCTGGGTTTTGTGGGCCCCGCCTTCGGGCTTTACGCGGCCTTCGTGCTTCTCCCCGGGCTGTGCGCCTTCGCCTGGGCCTTCACGCGCTGGGACGGCTTTGGCGAAATGAGCTGGGCCGGGCGCTTCAACTTCCGCTGGCTGCTGCTGGAGAGCGACGTCTTCTGGTCGGCGCTGAAGAACAACCTCTTCCTCATGCTCGTGCCGCCGCTGGTCGTGGTGCCGGTCGCGCTGGGGCTGGCCGCCTACGTGCACCGCGGCGGACTCGGCGCCGGGGCGCTGCGGGTGGTGTTGCTTTTCCCGAATCTCCTCGGCGGCATCGCGGCCGCCCTCATCTGGCTCGCCGCCTACGAGCCGACGAGCGGCCTGGTCAACGCTTCCCTCGTCGCCGCGGGCGATCTGGTCGGATGGCTCGGCGGCCCGCGTGTAGTGGAAAACTGGTTACACGGATTTCACGGCCATGCCTGGCTCTCGCAGTCCAACCTCTACTGGTCGCTCGTGCCGATCTACCTGTGGATGGCCTGCGGCTTCAACCTCGTGCTCTACCTCGCGGCGATGCAGGCCGTGCCCGCGGATCTCTACGAGGCCGCGGAGCTGGACGGCGCGTCGAAGCCGCGGCAGTTTTTCCTCATCACGCTGCCGCTCATCCGCGAGATCCTGGTGATCTCGGCCGTGTTTCTGGTGATCGGCGGGCTCAACGCCTTCGAGCTCGTCTGGCTGCTCACCTCGCAGGACCCCTCGGCCGGCGTGCACACGCTGGGCACCTTCATGGTCGGCACCCTCTTCACCGAGTTTCAGGTGGGGCGCGCCGCGGCGATCGCCGTGCTGCTCTTTCTCATGGTGCTGATCGCGAGCCTCGCGGTGCTGCGCGCGACGCGAAAGGAGGCGGTGGAGCTATGAGCGGCCGCGAACGTGCGTTTCCCCTCGCGGTCTCGCGGACGCTCCTCGCGCTGGTGCTGCTCGGCTACGCCGCGTGGACGGTGATGCCGATGGTCTGGGTCGCCTTCTCGTCGTTCAAAACCGACACCGCGATCCTGCGCGATCCGCTCGCCATGCCCGTGTGGGCGGAGGCGGATTTCGGCGCCTATCGGCGGGCGTGGGAGGGCGCGCGGCTCGGCGATTATTTTCTCAACTCCACCCTCGTCACCGCCGCCTCGGTGGGGCTCATCCTGGCGCTGGGCGCGCCGGCGGCCTACGCCTTGGCGCGCTTTCGGCTGCCGCTCGGGCGCGCGGCCTACACGCTGTTTCTCGCCGGCCTGATGATCCCGGCGCAGCTGGCGATGGTGCCTTTGTTTTTCGAGCTGCGCGCGCTCGGTCTGCTCGATTCGCGGCTCGGGCTGGTCCTGGTCTATGCGGCCAACGGCCTGCCTTTCGCGGTGTTTATCCTCGCCGGGTTTTTTCGCGGCCTGCCGCGCACGCTTTACGAGGCGGCGGTGGTGGATGGTTGCGGGGAATTTTCCGCGTTTCGCCGGGTGATGTTGCCGCTGGCGCGGCCCGGGCTGGTCACGGTGGCGATCTTCCAGTTCATCGGCATCTGGAAGGAATACTTCTTCGCCTTCATGCTGGTCGGCGGAGGCGCGGGCGAGGCGCGCACCCTGCCCTTGGGCTTGGCCAATCTCGCCATCACTGCCCAATACGGCGGCGATCAGGCCCGCCTTTTCGCCGGCCTCGTCGTCGTCACGCTGCCCATTCTCCTCGTTTATATTCTCCTGCAACGCCAACTCGTGGGAGGCATCGCGGCCGGTGCGCTCAAGGGTTGAGCCCGCGCCACGTCGCCGTTTCCTTCGACCTCCCCCCCTTGTCATGACCGCCCCCACCGCGATGTCGCTGGATGAACAGCTCGACGCCTACGAACCCATGCTCCTCGCATGGTTGCGCCAGGGCCTCGACAACCACGCCATCGTCGCGCTCACCGACCCCGAGGGCGTCATCTGTTATGTGAATCGCAGCTTCTGCGACATTTCGGGCTACACGGAGGCCGAGCTGATCGGGAAGACGCACCGCATCCTCAAGTCGGGCCAGCACCCCGACTCGTTTTACCGCGAGCTGTGGCAGACGATCCTCGCCGGCGAGACCTGGCGCGGCACCATCTGCAACCGCGCCAAGGACGGGCACTACTACTGGGTCGAAAGCACCATCCTCCCCCTGCTCGGCCTGGGCGGGCGCCGGCTCGGCTACCTCTCCGTCCGCACCGACGTCACGCGCCTGGTCAACGTCGAGCGCCAGCTCACCCAGAAGACCCGCGAGCTGCAGCTTCTCTTCGATCACTCGCCGATCGGCCTGAGCTGGCGCGAGGTGGACGAGCAAGGCCGCGCCGGCATCAACCACGTCAACCGCCGCTTCTGCGAGCTCATCGGCCTCACCCCCGAGGAGGCCGCGGACATTGATAACGTCGCGCGCGCCACCCACCCGGACGACTGGAAACGTCAGGACGAGCTCAACACCGAGGTTTACTCCGGCAAACGCGACTCCTTCACCCTCGAGAAACGCTACATCCACCGCGATGGCCGCGTGGTTTGGGGCATCCTCACGGTCGTCGTGGTGCGCGCTCCCTCGTCCGGCCGCGTGACCCACCACTTTGCGATGTTGGAGGACATCACCGCCCGCCGCTTCGCCGAGGACGAGTTGCGCCGCACCGAGGCGCGTTGGCGCACCTACATCCAGACCGCTAGCGAGATCCTCTACGCGCTCACGCCCGAGGGCCGCGTGAAGTTCGTTTCCCAAGCCTGGACCTCCAAGCTCGGCCACCCCGTGGACGAGGTCATCGGCATGCCCTTCCGCGACTTCGTGCACCCGGAGGATGTCGCGCTCTGGGACGTGTTTTTCCAACGCACGCTCGAGACCGGCGGCGACGGCGACGGCATCGAATACCGCGCCCGCCACCGCGACGGCCGCTGGATCTGGCACGCCTCCACCGGCTCCGCCTACAGCGATCGTGACAAACGCCGGGCCTTCTTCGGTGTCGGCCGTGACATCTCGATCCGGCGCCAGGCGCAGGAACAACTCCGCACCGCGCTCGCCCGCCTCGAGGAAATGGCCCGCATCGTGGACCGCTCGCCCTCCGTCGTCGTGCTCTGGCGCGCCGAGGGCGGCAACTGGCCCGTCGAGTTCGTCTCCGCCAGCATCCGCCAGTTCGGCTACGCGCCCGAGGACCTCACTTCCCGCCGGCTCAGCTTCCGCGACATCACCCATCCGGACGATCGCGAGCGCGTCGGCGCCGAGGTGGACGCCCACGCCGCCGCCGGCCATCGCGAATACAACCAGGAATACCGCATCCAGTGCGCCGACGGCTCCGTGCGCTGGGTGGACGACCACACGATCGTGCGCCTCAACGACAAGGGCGAGGTCACCCACCACGAGGGCCTCATCACCGACGTCACCGTCCGCAAGGCCGCCGAGGCCGGCGCCCGCGAGGCCCAGGAGCGCGAGCTCGCCCTCGCCCGCGACGTGCAGCAACACCTCCTGCCCAGCCGCTTCCCGCCGCTCGGCCGCGTGGAGGTCGAGGTGCTCTCCCAGCCGTCCCAGCAGCTCGGCGGCGACTACTACGACGTGCTTCCGGTGGATGAGCGCCACCACGGCTTCGTCATCGCCGACGTCTCGGGCAAAGGCGCGCCGGCCGCGCTCATGATGGCCGCCTGCCGCGCCAGCCTCCGCCTCTGCGCCCCCGGCGAGCTCTCCCCCGCCGCCGTGCTCCGCCGCGTCAACCGCGCCCTCCAGCCCGACATGCCCCCGGGCATGTATATCACCCTCTTCTATGGTATCCTGAATCTGGATACGCTGGCGCTGCGCTTTTGCCGCGCCGGCCACGAGCCCGCCCTCCTCCTCCGCGAGGGCCGCGGCGCGCCCGTGCTCCTCGGGGACGGGGGCATGGCGCTCGGCATGGCGCCCGACGAGCTCTTCGAGGCGACGCTCGACGAGGGCCGCGTGGTTCTCGCCGCCGGCGATCTCATCGCGCTCCACACCGACGGCATCAACGAGGCCTGCAACGCCGGCGGCGAGGAGTTTGGCCGCGATCGCCTCGCCGACAGCCTGCGCCGCCACCAGAAGGAGCCGCTCGCCGAGATCCTCCGCCGCGTGGACCGCTACCTGCGCCAGTTCTGCACCCTCGCCCCCCGCCACGACGACCGGGCCCTCCTCCTGATCCGCGCGCGCTGACGTTCCGGCCCGGGCGGGGCTTGTCCGCTCCGCGCCTTGGCCGCGCCTGCGGTGTTTCCCCGAAGCCCGCAGGCTTGAGCGCGGGCGCTCCCCTGCCCCACCCTGCGCGGATGTCCGTTTCGCCCGCCCCCGTCCTCTACGAGTCCCATTGCCACACGCCGCTCTGCAAACACGCGGTCGGCGACCCCGAGGAATACTGCGAACACGCCCTCCGCCGCGGGCTGCGCGGCATCATCTTCACCTGTCACGCCCCGCTGCCCAACGGCTGGTCGGCCGACGTGCGCATGAGCGACGCCGAATTCGACACCTACGTGGCGATGGTGGACCGCGCCCGCGAGGCCTACGCCGGCCGGCTCGATGTCCGCCTCGGCCTCGAAAGCGACTTCGTCCCCGGCCTCGAACCCTGGCTCGAAAAACTCCACCGCCGGGTTCCGCTTCACCACGTCCTCGGCAGCGTGCACTACCAGATCCGGTTTTACCGCGACCAATACTTCAAGGGAGACGTCTTCGCGTATCAACAAACCTACTACGACCACCTCGCCGCCTCCGCCGAGTCCGGGCTTTTCGACACCCTCGCCCACCCCGACCTCGTGAAAAACGAGTCGCCCATCGACTGGCACTTCCCGCGCATCCAGCCCTTCATCGAGCGAGCCCTTGATCGCATCGCGGCCACCGGCGTGGCGATGGAGCTCAACACCAGCGGTCTGCTTAAGGCGCTCCCGGAGATGAATCCCGGCCCGCTCCAGCTCCGCCTCATGCGTGAACGCGGCATTCCGGTTGTGCTGGGCGCCGACGCCCACCGGCCCGAGCGCGTCGGCGACCACTACGCCACAGCTCTGCGCCTGCTTCAAGATGCTGGCTATCAGGATGTAAGCCTGTTTCTGGATCGCCACCGTTACGCCGTGCCCATTACTCAAGCCCTTGCAAGCCTGCGCTAAACGCCACCCGTCCGCCTTGGTTTCATTAGTGACCATCCGTGTCCATTAGTGGTTGGCCCATGTCCGTGCCCGCACCTCCCGACACCATCGCCGCCTTGGCCACGCCCGCCGGCACCTCCGCCCTCGCGCTCATACGCGTCAGCGGGCCCCTCTGCCGCGAACTCGCCACCGCCCTCTTTCGCCCCTCCGCCGATCTCCCCGAGCGTCGTCCCGGCTACGCCGCCTACCATGCCCTCGACGGCCGCGCCCTCGACGATCTCGTGTGGACCTTCTTCCCCGGCCCTCGCACCGCCACCGGCGAAGACACCCTCGAGCTCACGCCCCACGGCAACCCCCTCATCGTTCAGCTCATCCTCGCCGACCTCTTCGCCCGCGGCTGCCGCGCCGCCGAGCCCGGTGAATTCACCCGCCGCGCCTTCCTTTCCGGTCGCATCGAGCTCACCCAGGCCGAGGCCGTTATGGACCTCATCCACGCCCGCAGCGAACGCGCCCTCGTCGCCGCCCAGCGCCAGCTCGCCGGCGGCCTCGGCCGCCATCTCGACGGCCTCATCCAACAGCTTCTCGCCACCCTCGCCCGAGTCGAGGCCTACATTGACTTCCCCGACGAAGACCTCCCGCCCGAAGACCGGGACCTCGTCACCCGGCACCTTACCGGTGTTCTACGTGGAACAAACCGCCTCCTCGCCACCCACCGCTACGGCGACCTCCTCCGCGAAGGGCTCAAAACCGTCCTCCTCGGCGCGCCCAATGCCGGCAAGAGCAGCCTGCTCAACGCCCTCGTCGGGCGTGATCGCGCACTCGTAAGCCCCGAGCCCGGCACCACCCGCGACTTTCTCGAAGAGCCGCTCCAGGTCGGCCCGCACCTCCTCCGCCTCATCGACACCGCCGGTCTCAATCCCAATCCCGGCACCCTTGAGGCCCTCGGCATCGCCAAAACCCTTGAGCGCCTCGCCGAGGCCGACCTCGTGCTCTGGATCGCCGACGCCACCCAGCCGCTCCCCGCCCTACCGCCCGAGGCCAAGGCGCTCCTTCGACCCGACAACACCCTGCTCGTCCTCAACAAGGTGGACCTGCTCCCATCCCCTCCCCTGCTCGGCTCGCTCCTGCCCCAAATCTACGTCTCCGCCCTCACCGGCACCGGACTCAACGAACTGCGCGACACCATCGTCGCCCGCGCCGACTCTCTCGCCCCCACCCTCGCCGCCGAAGAGCAGATCGCCGTCAACGCCCGCCACGCCGACGCCCTCCGCCGCGCCGAGACCTCCCTCCGCTCCGCCCTCGATGGCCTGCGCGTCACCCCGCTCCAGCCCATCGAGCTGGTCTCCGCCGACCTCCGCGGCGCCCTCGACGCCCTCGGCGAGATCGCCGGCCGCATCGACAACGAGCGCATGCTCGACTCCCTCTTCGCCACCTTCTGCATCGGCAAATGAAGGTGGGCGTGGCCGACGCCGGACGCGCCGGCCACGCCGCTTTTCCTTTTTGCGCTTTCTGCGCCTCTTTGCGGCCATTCTCGTTTGTCCCGATGTCCGCCTCTCCCGAAGTCTTTGATGTCATCGTCTGTGGCGCCGGCCACGCCGGTTGCGAAGCCGCGTTGGCCGCCGCCCGCACCGGCGCGCGCACCCTGCTCCTCACTGGCAACCTCGATACCGTCGCCCAGATGTCCTGCAACCCCGCCATCGGCGGCCAAGCCAAGGGTCAGATCGTGCGCGAAATCGATGCCCTCGGCGGCGAGATGGCCATCAACACCGACCTCACCGCCATCCAGTTTCGCCTCCTCAACGAATCCAAGGGGCCGGCCGTCCAGTCGCCCCGCGCCCAGTGCGACAAAAAAGCCTATCAGTTTCGCCTCAAGCACACCCTCGAACTCCAGCCAAACCTCCGCCTCTTCCAGGCCACCGTCACCGGCCTGATCTTCGCCCCCGCCTCCGAAACCGGGCCCGGCGGCGCCCGCCGCGTCATCGGAGTCCGCACCAACCTCGACCTCGACTTTCACGGCCGCACCGTGGTCGTCACCACCGGCACCTTCCTCCGCGGCCTGATGCACATCGGCCAAAACAAAAACGAAGGCGGCAGGCTAGGGGACTTCTCCGCGAAAACCCTCTCCGCCAGCTTCCTTGAGGCCGGCATCGAGCTCCAGCGCCTCAAGACCGGCACGCCTCCGCGCCTCCTCGGCCGCTCCATCGACTTCTCCAAGATGGAGCCCCAGCACGGCGATACCTCCCCGACCCTCTTCGCCTTCCACGATACCCGCGATCCTGAGCAGCTGTTCCACGTGGAACATTCTCTGCCTGCCTCGGTCGCCTCGGGCATACCCATGCCCGCGAGCCTCCGCGAAGACCGCCTCGGCTGGGAGCCCGGCCGCGGCCAAGTCCCCTGCTGGATCACCTACACCACCGAACGCACCGCCCAGCTCGTGCGCGACAACCTGCACCTCTCCGCGATGTATTCCGGCGAGATCGAGGGGGTGGGGCCGCGTTACTGTCCTTCCATCGAGGATAAGTTTGTCCGCTTCGCCGAGAAACCCCGCCACCAGCTCTTTCTCGAGCCCGAGGGGCGCGCCACCAACGAATACTACATCAACGGCCTCTCCACCTCGCTGCCCTTCGCGGTCCAGGTGGAGATGGTGCGCAGCATTCCCGGCCTCGAGCGTGCGGAGCTGCTCCGTCCAGCCTACGCGGTCGAATACGACTTCGCCCCGCCCACGCAGCTCTTCCCCTCGCTCGAATCGCGCAAGGTGGAAAACCTCTTCTTCGCCGGCCAGATCAACGGCACCTCGGGCTACGAGGAAGCTGCGTGCCAGGGCTTGATCGCCGGCGTGAACGCCGCCCGAAAGGGTAGGGGAGAGCCACCCCTCGTGATCGCCCGCCACGAGGGCTATATCGGCGTGCTGATCGACGACCTTGTCACCAAGGGCACGCGCGAGCCCTACCGCATGTTCACCAGTCGCGCCGAGCACCGGTTGCTCTTCAATCATGGCAGCGCTGAGCTGCGCCTCGTGCACCATGCCCGGGCCTGCGGCCTGCTTTCGCCCAGCCGCCTCGCCCGCATCGAGGGCAAGGCCGCCCGCATCCGCGAGTGGATCGAACGCCTTGAGCAGACGCGCCTCCCCTCCGCCGCCGGCCTCGGCATCGGCACCTGGGCCGACCACCTCCGCCGCGCCCAAAGCGCCGCCCCTGGTAGGGCGGGACCGCTGGGCCCGCCGTCGGAAGGGCAGCAGGGTAGGGTAGGGGACTACGCCCGCTCCGTGCCTGACGTCGCCACCTCAGACACCGCTTGGTCCGCCCTGCTCCCGCACCTGCCGGACCTCGCTGTCCTCTCCGACTCCGAGCGTGCCGAGGTGCACTACCGCGTCACCTACGCGGGCTATCTGGCTCGTGAGGAACGCCAGATCGCCCGTCTGGCAGACGTCGAGAAGATCAAGATTCCGGCCGATCTCGACTACGCCGCCATCCGCGGCCTCCGCGCCGAGAGCCGCGCCAAGCTCGCCGCCGCCCGCCCCGTCACCCTCGGCCAAGCCTCCCGCATCAGCGGCGTAAACCCCGCCGACATCAGCGTGCTGATGGTGGCGCTAGCTCGGTAGCCTACTAGAGGTAAGCGTGTTGTGAATTGCCAGCATGTCGGGACATCACCGGGAACTGGAGTTGACGGGGTAATTACGCGTAGGTGATTTACCCCGGACGCTGCCCTTCCGCCGCAGCGCCCCGGCTCATGTTTATCCGTCGCTTTCTCCCCATCCTCGTCGCCGGTCTCGCCGGTTTTGTCCTCTGGTTCGGCTCCTCGCGGTCTCGGACATCTGCCCCTGCCGGCAACCTCCTCAGTCCAACGATTCTAGCCCAAGCGGCACCGGCGCCCGAGACCGCACCCGCGGCCCCGGCGAGATCCGCCGCCGACCGGGGACGGCCTGCTCCGTTCGGCTCGCTGGCTTCGGGATGGCCGCTCTCGCGAGTGACCTCCGAAATCGTTCAACAAGTCGGCTCCGGGCCGAGTCCCGCCGAAGAATCTGCCGACAACCCCAACTTCGACAATACGCCCACCCACCGCCCCGCTGCCGGCGGCCGGGTGCTTACGGAGGAAACCGAGCCCTTGCCTTCCGGTCTTGAGCGCCGCGTGCAGATTCTGGAGGTCCCGGAGTTGCCGTATCCGGTGCGACGGGAGGAGATCATCGAGCGCGTCGGCGACTCTGAGCTCTTGATCCTCGCGCGCCTCGACACCGCCGCGGCGCATTTCCTCGCAAGGCTGCGACCGGGCGAGGAGCTCGAGGCGGTCCTGGCCGCACTCCCTCCCGCCGCCGGCATCGTCGCGCTCGAGCCCCTCGCCCCCGACGAAACCGTGCTCGTGCGGCTCGCCGCCGCCGAGCCGCGTTCGCTGCCGGAAGCGCTCGCACACGCCGAGACGCATTTTCTCTATGTCGAGCCCGACCCGCTGGTTTCAGCCTGCGCGGTCCCGAACGACCCCCGTTACCTTTCGGGCGAGCTTTGGGCGCTCAACAACACCGGTCAAAACGGCGGCCTCGCCGACGCCGACATTGACGCCGACATCGCCTGGGCCACCCGCACCTCCGCGCATCCGGTCGTCGTGGCGGTGATCGATACCGGTATGCGCCTCACCCACGAGGACCTCGCGCCGAATCTTTGGTTCAACGCCGGCGAGATCCCTGGCAACGGTATCGACGACGACGGCAATGGCGTCATCGACGACGTGCACGGCTACAATGCCATCACCCGCTCCGGCTCACCGGACGACGACCACGGTCACGGCACGCACTGTGCGGGCACCGTCGCCGCCGTAGGCGACAACGGCAAAGGCATCGTCGGCGTGGCGTGGCAGGCGCGCCTCATGCCGGTCAAATTTCTCAGCGCAAACGGCTCCGGGTTTTTGTCCGACGCGGTTCGTGCCATCGACTACGCGCGAAACAACGGCGCCCACATCTTGAGCAACAGCTGGGGCGGTGGCGGCTACTACCAAGCGTTGGCCGACGCTATCGAGCGCACGCGCGCCGCCGGGATCATCTTCGTCGCCGCCGCCGGCAACAACTCGTCCTCCAACGACGTCGTCTCCTTCCACCCCGCCAATTACCCGCACGAGAACGTCGTCTCGGTCGCGGCCACCACGCGAACCGATGCACTCGCGTCTTTCTCCAACTACGGCGCGGGCACCGTGCATCTCGCCGCGCCCGGGGCCGCCATCCTCTCGTGCGGCTACGCCAACGACAGCGCCTACGTCACCTTCAGCGGGACCTCGATGGCCGCGCCCCACGTGGCGGGAGCCCTCGCCCTGTTGCGCGCCCATTTCCCGGACGAGCCTGTGCCTGTATTGATAGACCGGATACTTGCTTCGACCGATCGTCCTGCGTCTCTCGCCGGCCGCCTGCGCAGCCAAGGCCGCCTCAACCTCGCCGCCGCCCTGGCCCTGGCCGAGGTGCCTCGGGCGCCTGTCATCGAGACGCAGCCCATCGATCAATCGGTCGCGCCGGGCTCGACCGCGAGCTTCTCGGTCGCGGCGAGCGGTTCCGGACCTTTCACCTACCAGTGGCGGCGCAACGGCTTTATTTTGCCCGGTGCCACCTCGGCCAGCCTTTCCCTCACCGACGTCACCGCGGCGAACGAAGGCCGCTACTCCGTCCTCGTCACCAACGCCACCGCCTCCACCGTCAGCGCCGACGCTTGGCTGCGCGTAGGCACGCCGCCCGCGATCACCACCGAGCCGGCGGATCTCGCCCTCCCGCCCGGTTCGCCGCTCACGCTTGTCGCCGCCGCCAGCGGCACCGGCCCACTGGCGTATCAATGGAGCCGCGACGGCTCCAATCTCGGCGGCGCCATCTACGCCACGCTTGATTTGCCGAACGTCCTCGCTGGTTCCTATCGGCTCACCGTGACGAGCGCCTACGGTTCGGCCACTTCGCGCGCGGCCGTCATCAGTGTGCTCACCCCGCCCGCCATCACCACCGATCCCGCGGGCCGCAGCGTCGCCTCCGGGGGCTCGACCACGTTTACCGCCGCGGCCAGCGGCTCGCCCACGCTTGCCTATCAATGGTTCAAGGACGGCGTCGCCATCGCCGGCGCCACCTCCGCCAGCCTCACCCGCTCCAACCTCACCACCGCCGACGCGGGCTCCTACGCGCTCCGCGTCACCAACTCCGCCGGCACCGCGTGGACCTCCGGCGCCGCCCTGCGCGTCACCACCGGCGGCAACGCTCAACAACAACCCGCCGTCACCTCGTCGCCCGCGGACCTCGCGCTCGATCCCGGTGCGTCGCTCACCCTCTCATGCACCGCGTCGGGCGCTGCGCCGCTGACCTGCACGTGGACGCGAGACGGGACCGTGCTCACGGGGCAAACAGCTCTCACGCTCCACATTCCCGCCGTCACCGCGGAGGATGCGGGCATCTACACCCTCGTCGTGACCAACAGCCGCGGAGCCGCGGCGAGTCGAGGTGTCCGTGTGGAGGTGCGATCTCCGCCCGTGGTCATCACCCCTCCCGTCTCGCAATCTGCAGCGCGAGGAGACCGCGTGGTCCTCGAAGTGATGGCCGCAGGTTCCGGCCCTCTCTCCTATGCGTGGACCCGTAACGGAGTCTCCCTCTCCGCCGCCACGCACGCGCGGTTGGTTTTGCCCGCGCTCACCGACGGGGACTACGGTGAATACGGCGTGACGGTGTCCAACGCCCTCGGAACCACCGGCCCGGCTATGGCGAGCGTATCGCCTCCTCCCTCCGCTCCGGCCGAGGCGTCTTGGCGGCAAGTTTACCCGCCCGGTCCGACCGAGACTCTCTTTTCCCTCGGCGCCCTCGACGACAGTCTGATTGTGGGCGGCATCCAGTTCTTGGCCGCGCTGCGTTCGGACGGTTCCTGGCGCCATTTTGCCGCCCCGATCCATAGCAATACGTCGATTCACTCGATCTTGGTTCGTGACGGGGTGGTGCACGCCTTCGGCAACCAAGGCAGCTCTACCGTCCTGTTGCGCTCGGCGGATGGCATCACGTGGCAGCGGAGCCAATCTGATCGGCTGGTCGGGGCGGTAGGGCAGGATGCCGACGGCTTCTATGCGCTCACGTCATCCACTTGGTTTGCCCGCTCCTCAAACGGGCTCAACTGGACCATCTCCTCGACCGGCTCGCCTCGCACGCTCTACGCGGTCGCGCGCGGAGGGGGTAGATTCGTGGCGGTGGGCGCCGGCGGCACCATCCTGCACTCGACGACCGGCACCGGCTGGAGCCAAGTCGCCCCCCTTGATACCAACCCCATCGTTGAACTTTGCCACGGGCACGCCGGGTTCGTCGCGGCCACTACCGGAGGGGTTTTCTATCACTCGCCCGACGGCGTGTCTTGGAGCATCTCGGAAAGTCCCTCTGCAGCATTCATCCGCTCGGTGACCGCCGGCGCCGGCCGTTACGTGGCTGTCGGGGGCAGCAACACCACCGGCTTGGATCAACCCGCGGCGACCTATGTCTCGCTCGACGGGCTCGTTTGGCGTCGCACCCCGAATCCAGCCCGCGACACGCTCACCGCCGTCGCTTATCTGAATGGCCGCTTCATCGCCGTCGGCGGGCGCGGCTTTCTCCTCGCTTCCGAAGATGGCGAGACGTGGACCGATCTTTCTCCCTATCATCGATTCCGCCTCCGCTCCGTCGCCGCTCGTCACGATCGCCAGGTGGCGGTGGGCGATGGGTATTTCGTCGCCACCTCCCAAAACGGGCGAGAGTGGGTGACGGAGCGCGCGCCGCGGTCCGACTTTTTCCACCTGATCACCTATGGGGCCGGCCGTTGGCTCACGAGCGCTCACGATGGCAACCTCTACACCTCGACCGGCTCGCTCTCGTCTTGGCAAGAGGTGCCGCTCGGTGTCGGTCGCCTCGCGTCGCTTCGGTGGATCGGCGATCGGTTTTTCGCCACCTCCGAGCGCGGCGACCTGCTCGCCTCGAGCGACGGATTGGGCTGGAGTCGCGTGGCCTCGTCGGATGGCGGGCCGCTTCGAGCCACCGCCGGCGGTGGAGGGCGGTTTGTCGCGGTAGGAGACGAAGGCTGCGTCCTTGTCTCCTCCGACGGGTGGACATGGACCCGGCGCGGCCCCTTCGGGAACCAATCGTTTCGCGACCTCGCTCACGGGGCAGGCCGCTTCGTGGTGCTCAACGCAGCGGGTGGCACGCTCGTTTCCGAGGATGGCTCCACGTGGAGCGTGGGGTCCACCGGCCAGTCCCAAGTGCTGAACTCCATCGCTTATGGTGCCAGCCGTTTCGTCGCCGTCGGCGCGGCCGGAACCATCGTGACGTCCATCGACGGGTTGGAGTGGTCCCCCGTCACCCCGACCTTCACCACCGGACGCTTCGCCAGTGTGCGCTACCATGCGGGCCACTTCTATGCCGCAGGGTCTGGCAACGATGTCTATCGCTCAGTGGATGGCCTCGTCTGGACGCCCCATGCCGCGACGCTCCTTGAGGATCTCGCGTGGGATGGCTCCATGCACCTGGGAGTCGGTTATCAACGGTTTCGATCCAGCACGAACGGCCAGACGTGGACGGCACAGCCTTTCACGCCCTTCCGGGCGATGCGGCTCGGCGGGATCGTCGATGCGGGGGGCCTCTTTGTTGCTGTCGGCGATGGTGGTTGGATCGAGACCTCGCCGGACGGACAGGTCTGGACCCAACGAAACTCCAATGTGCCCACGACTCTCACGTCCGTTGCCTACGGCGGGGGACGTTATGTGGCCGTGGGCTATACGGGCTGGCGCACCTCTTCTCCCGATGGCATTACGTGGAGCGCGCAACACACTCCCGGGAGCCCGACCCTCCTCGGGGTCGTTCACAACGGCCAACGGTTCGTCACCTGCGGCACCGGGGGCTTGCTCCACAGTTCGGAAGACGGGGTGGTGTGGACCTTGCGCGAATCCGGCACCACCAGTCAGATCGAGAGTCTGGCGGTGGGCAACGGATGGACGGTCGCGCTGACCATCTCCGGTGAGGTGCTGAGGTCCGCGGACGGCATCGTATGGAGTGGGCAGGCGGTGGTGCCGAATTCCCGCCGAATCGTGCATTTCTACGACGGCCATTTTGTCGTCGAGCAGATCGATGGCACCCGCTCGACCTCGACGGACGGCGCGGTCTGGACCAGTTCCGTTCCTGCGGATGCCCACAACCCCTTTGGCGTCACCGAGCTCTCCGGAGCATGGCTCAGCGTGGGCGACAACTCCACGATCCGCGCGCTCGCCGCCCCGCCGCGCATCACGCGCCAGCCCGAAAACGCGTCGCCGCGGCTGGGTGCGGCCGCATCCGTCTCTTTCGAGCACGAGTCCGCCGGGCCGGTCGATATATCGTGGACGCACGATGGCGCAAACGTGCTTGGCGCGGATTCGGCGACCGTATCGTGGACGCGTTTCCCGTCTTCCGCGGCGGGCGCTTGGCGCGCCCGGATCAGCGGCCTCGGAGGCACCGTGGAAACCGACGCGTCGACGCTGACCCTGACACCCCATCCAGCCGACGCGTGGCGAGTGGCACGTTTTGGCGAGCACGTGTTTCTGAATCCGGCGCTGGAGGACGGCGTCTGGGGCTGGCTCGCCGACCCCGATGGCGATGGCGTGAGCAACCTCGCGGCCTACGCGGCCGGAGATCCGGTGCACGGCGGAGCGGGTGCGCGGACGGTGGAGGTGTTGCCGGACGGTCGCCTGCGCATCGTCTTCCTGCGGCGCACCGACGACCCGCAGCTCTCCACCTTCGCCGAGACGACGCCAAACCTCGCGCTGCCGGACGCGTGGTCGGCTGATCCGGCGCACGTCGAGGAGGTGGAGGCCATTCCGCTGGATGCCTCGACCGAACAAGTGAGCGCCGAGACGACTCACTCCGCCGCGCCCAGCCGCTTCCTACGCGTGCGGAGCACATTGGGTGACGGTTAAATCCAGTCATTCAACTGCGCTCACGCTAGCTAGATGTAAAAGTTTCCTGGCTCGTTGCTTTATTTTTGCATCATGCGGGCAGGCGGAAAGGAGTAGTAACGCTTACGCATTTACAAGCAAGCTGTCTTTGCACCTAGCCCTATGCCCTCCGCTCCTTCCTTCGGCCGTCCTTTGCTCCCGCGACTCCTGCAAGCGTTCATCTTGGTCGCAGCCTTCGTGGTGGGGAGCGGGCAAAAAGCCGTCCGCGATCGCGAAGCTCCGAGCGTGCCTTCGAATCTCGCCGCTTCGGCGATTAGCGCGGGCGGCTTCACCGTTTCTTGGAGCCCTTCGACCGACAATGTCGGCGTCACCGGCTACGAAGTCTTCCTAAACGGAGCCACCCAGGGCACCCAAGCCACCACCTCTCGCACCTTCAGCGGCTTGCAGGCGGGCACGGTTTACTCCGTCACGGTGCGCGCGCGCGACGCGGCGGCCAATTGGTCGGCCCAGAGTTCGCCCCTGTCCGTGCCGACGGTGGCGGACACCGAGCCGCCTTCGGTTCCGACCAATGTGACCATCTCCAACGTCGGCTCCTCCCACTACACGGTCACCTGGAGCCCCGCCACCGACAATGTGGGCGTGGTTCGCTACAACATTCACAACGGCGTGTGGGGAGCTTGGGTCGAACAGCCCCCCCTGTCGTTCGTGAACGTGGCTCCCTACACGACGCACTCGTTGGTGGTCCAAGCCCAAGACGCCGCCGGAAACCTCTCGCCATGGTCGGAGCCCGTCGAAGTGACCGTGGGGCCGCCGGCCGGCGGACCGTTTTCCATCGCGGCAGGCGAACGATGGGCAGTCATGACTCGAGGTGATGACTCGTTCTGGATCTGGGGATCCGACTCCGGACCCACACCGATCTTCCAAGGCCCCAATTATGGTCAAGTCGGAGCCAAGGCCGCCTCGGTGGGAGACGATCACTACCTCCTCCTCGGCACGGGCGGCACGGTCACCGCGGGCGGATCCAACGATTTCGGCCAGATCGCAGACGGCACGCTCACCAAACCTATCGGCGGCCTCCCCGCCAACATGACCGCCGTCGCGGCGGGCGGTTTTCACTCCCTCGCGTTGAGCAGCACCCAGGAAATCTACGCCTGGGGCGGCAACTTCGCCGGCCAAGTAGGCAACGGCCGCACGACCAACGTGACCAGCCCCACAAAACTTTCGAAAATCACCGGCATCCGCCGCATCGCCGCCGGCAAGCTCCACTCTCTCGCACTGAAAAACGACGGCACCGTGCTCGCCTGGGGCAGCAACTCACATGGACAGGTTGGCAACGGCGGCAGCACCGATCAGCGCAGCCCGCTGCTCGTGAGCGGGCTGACCGGCGTCACGGAAATCGTCGCGGCCGGCAATTTCTCCGTCGCATTGAAGGCGGACGGCACCGTCTGGACGTGGGGCGACAACACCTTCGGCCAACTCGGCATCGGTCACCGCACGCTCCAGCGCCGGCCGATTCAGGTGCCGAATCTTGACGGCGTCGTGGCCATCACGGCCGGGAATAGCCACGTGCTCGCCCTGAAAACAGATGGAACGATCTGGGCTTGGGGCGGCAACGCGCTGCGGCAACTCGGCGACGGCACGGACGTGGACCGCTTGGAGCCCACGCGAGTGACCGTGCTCTCCCACGCGAGCCGTGTGGCCGCCGGCGGGCAAAATTCCTACGCCGTGGATCTTGACGGAGCCCTGCGAAGCTGGGGCGACCCGCAAAAAGGACTGTTGGGCGACGGCGGCGGCCCGAAGTGGACCGTGCCGTTCACCGACTTGCTCCAGCTCACTCGCGCAAATTGGAACACCAGCATCGCTCTTCGTCGCGATGGCACCGTGTGGTGGTGGGGCGGCAACAACGACGCGTTGATGACCGGAGGCGAGGCCAGGCCGGGAGTCTTTCCGACCCGCGTCCCCGGCCTCTCGGGAGCCACCCAAATCGCTTGGGCGCCCGTCGCTCTGCGCCGCGACGGCACCGTGTGGACCTGGGGAAAAAACGACCAGGGCCAACTGGGCGACGGGAGCAGCACGGATCGCGCCGCCGCCGAGGCGGTCGCGGGACTCCAAGACGTCGTCCAAGTCGCCGGTGGCCGGGCTCACCGGCTCGCCCTGAAAGCGGACGGCACCGTCTGGGCTTGGGGTGCAAACCAATATGGCCAGATCGGGGACGGCTCGACCAACCAAAGAAACGCACCGGTTCAGGTGCCCGGCCTGTTCGACATCGTCTGGATCGAGGCCGCGGGCGACAACTCTTTCGCCGTGTCCAGCACCGGCGCCTCGTGGAGCTGGGGCTACGATTGGTGGGCCTCGGGCACCGGCACGGGCGCCAGTTCGTCGGTGCCCGTCCGCACCTTGGTCAACAATGTGGCCAAGATATCGTCCAACGGTCGCCAGACGATCTTCCTCACCCGGAGCGGCACCGCCTATATCTGCGGGTATTCCAACCTGGGTGTCGGCCAGTGGTGGGGGCACACCGTCCCTCAGCTGATCCCCAACATGAACGGCTTGGTGGAGGTGACCACCCGTTCCGGCGCCCGTTCGCGCGCAAGCGACGGCCGCCTCTGGGCTTGGGAGCTGGATTCAGCCGCCTCCTACATCCAGCCCGTGACCGACGTCCCGGAGCCGACAAGTCTCCGCAGCATCGAAAGCGGCTACCTTTACCAAGACGGACGCGTCCTTCACCCGCGGGTGGGCCCTGTGCACGCCGTGGGCTTTGAAACGGTCGCCAGCCGCGTCGCCGGCGTCCGGGTAAACGCGTCCCCGCTCGACACCGACGGCAACGGGCTTCCCGACGAATGGGAGCTCGTGCACTTCGGGCGCATTCGCCAATCGCCCTCCGCGGATCCGGACGGGGACGGACTCAGCAATTTGCAGGAATATTCGCGCGGCACCCATCCGCTGGCGGCAGATCTGGACGGCGACAACGTCACCGACATGGGCGATCTGTATCCGGAGGATTATTACAACAACGCTCCGCCGCTCCTCGTCATCCTCGGAGGCGACGAACAACAGGCTTTCGCCGGCCAGTTCAACCGCGACCCCCTCGACGTCGCCGTCTGGTCTCCCGAGGGCGACGTCCCCCTGATCGACGCCCCGGTCGATTTTTCCGTCTTGTCCGGCGGAGGCGCGCTCGCCCCCTCCACGGACGGCTCCACGCCCGAGCATCCCGCCCACGTGCTGCTCACCGACGAGGAAGGCACCGCTCGGGCCTTCTATCGACAGCCCTCCACCGCCGGCGTCGTGAGCACGATTCGCGTCACCGCCGGCCTCTCCCAAGTCCAGTTCACCACCACCTCCACGAGCCCCGGCGCCGACAGCGACGGAAACGGCCTGCCGGATCCTTGGGAGCTACACTACTTCGGCGCACTCGGTGTGGATCCCCACGGCGACGCCGATGGTGACGGCATCAGCAACTTGCAGGAATATCTCAACGGCACCTCGCCCATCGACTACTACAACGGCGTGCTCCCGCAGATTAGCTCCTTGCTGATCGACGGCACTCCTGGCGCCGACGGCGTCGTCTCCGTCCATGTGACCCGGATCGCGGGCGGAGCGCCGCTCATCAACGCCCCGGTCACGTTCTCCGTCATCTCCGGTGCCAATGAGATCTCCGCGACTCCCGGAGGCTCGCCCTCCGTGCTCGTCACCGTTCGCACGGACGCGCAAGGCATCGCCAAGGTTCACCTCCACGCCCCTGTCGTCGGGGTGCAACGCGTCTCGGCCGAGGCGGTGAGCGCGGGCCAACACGTTTCACTGACCCTGCGCCTGAAGCCCGCCGCCGTCACAGACGCCGACGGCAACGGCCTCCCCGATTGGTGGGAGATCAAACACTTCGGCGCGACCGGAGTGGATCCCGCCGCCGATCCCGACGGGGACGGCGCCAGCAACCGTCTCGAATTCGAACGAGGCACGCATCCCGGCGTCGCGGATTTGCCGCCGGGCGACTCCGCCTCGCTTCGCCTCTTCACCCCGTTGTCCCGCTAACCGTCGCTTTTTAGTCATGTCCGTTCGTTTCCTTCTCGCATCGATCTTCTGTCTCTTCGCGACCCTCCGCGTCGCCGCGAGCTGCCCCTGCGCCGGCTCCGAGGAGCAGGTAAGGCTGGGGTTCAAGCAGGTCGCCCGCTTCGCCGGAAAGATTACCACGAAGTTTTTTGTCGGCGGTGATGAAGTGCAGGGCACGAGCCGCACCTACGCCGCCGGCTCCGTCGGGTGGGATTCTTCCTCGGGCGAATACTTCGCCGAAAGCTACGGCTGCGGACAGTTTCACGACACTGTCTTCATCACCGCCGCGATCGGCCAGGAAATCACCGTCGTCACCACCTTTGTGGATGACAAAACACACGCTGATTACACCGAAATCGAGGGCGGTGTGAGCATCTACACGGTGCTCTCGATGCCCTCGGCGGAGTGCTTGGACCACTACGCGGCATTGGCGGGAGGCGAATACCGCAAGGTGATCCCGGGCTTTCGCAGGATCGCTCCGGAGATCGAAGGCAACACGATCGTGGATCGCTACGTCAGCCGGCCCGCCGGCGGTGATCCCCACAAGGTCGCCGGTGCCAGTGCCGGCCCCGTGGCCGGCTCTCTGAGAGCCGTGCCGAAGAAACCGAGCTACGTGGATGCCCAGCCCCTTGGCGATCTGTGCGACGAGCTCTACCCGTCCGCCGCTTTTGCGCTCGCCGCCGCCGACTCGGATGCACAGGCGTCCGACGAAGGCGCCGCCCGGATGGAGGCTAACGACAAGACCCGAGGTCCGGTAAATCGAAAGAGCTCGACCACGAGCAAGGGCGCGATCGGCGGTATCCGTGCCAACCCTGCGTCCGGTGCTTCCGTCCTTGAACCTTGGGAGAATGGTGGGTCGTCGGGCGCACCCACCGAGACGGATTTTCGTCCAGCCAAACTTCAACGCGGTTCTGCCCGTGTTCGAACGGAGCCGGTCGAGCAATTGGTCGCCGCCACACCCGCTTGGCTCGTTCCCGGTCTTCCCGGCGCGAACCTCGCGGACAAGACCACGCCCAAGCTCTCGTTGCCGGTCCGTCGCCAAGGATCGGTGGCGGAGCACGAGGCGGCACGTTTCACGGCGGATGCCGCGGCCGGAGCGCCTGCGATGAGCACCGCCGGGGTGAGCGCCTCGTCCGCCTCCCCGGGTAGTGTCGTCCAAGCCGCGGTCGGTGCGCTGCACTTCCCCATCGATCTGGGCTACAGGCAAGGACGGCTGCTCTACGTCGCTCCCGCGATCAATGCCCAAGCCTACCTGCCCACGGCCCTCCATCTGTCGCAGGACGCCAACCCCCTGTCTGTCGTCCGCGACTCGTCGGGTGGCCTGCGCCAAGCCTGGTTGCCTGAATGCTTCATCGACGTGCAAACGTTCCCGGCGGGATTCGAGATTCGCGTCTTCCCGCTCGGTCAGATTGCTGCCGCCGAGAATGGACTGTTTGATGTTTCCGCGGCCTCTTCGCTGGCTGTTTGGCGCATTGAAAACCCGGAGCCGGAAGCACTCGTGCCCGACACGGTTCGCTTTGTTGGCGTCCGCGGCGGGGAAACCACCACCCACCTCGCCCGTTGGCAGCCTGCCTCCGCCGATCATGCCGGCGTCATGACGGTCTCCTTCCATGACGAGGCGATCATCGAGACTCGCACCTACTACTTGTTCTCCTCGCCCCACGCTCGCGGCGAGCGCATCCAGCGCTCCGCCGGCCCGCTCGCCTCGCCCGGCCCCGTCGTCTCCGACACCTATGAAGTGTATCGCGAGTTCTACAACTGGAGCGAAGACGGCATCATCTACGAAGCTCGGACGCAGAGGATCGACGACCCCGCCGGCCATGCGTTGGCCACCACGTGGGTTTACTTCGACGTGCCCGGCATGGCGGGCAATTCCCTCAACGGCGTCATCCACCCCGATGGCTACTGGGAGCGCTACGCTCGTTATCTCGACGGACGCGTCGCCAAGGTTTTCCGACCCTTCCGCGACAGCCCCAGCCATCCCTCTGTCGCCACCGAAGGCAACTCCTTGGTCAGCCATGTAACCTTCTCGGACACCGACGATCCGCTGTATGAGGTCGAATATAGATATGATGTGCTGCAGGCGCAGGTCTTGACCCGGCGCGAGGAGATCCATCGGCAAATATTGAACAACACCTTCGCCGAGACGCGCGTCCTCTCGATCGACGGTGCCAGCTACGAGCAGTCGCGGTCGGTCCGCTCCGGCCGTGGCGGACTTCCGGTGGAATCTTACGAGGCCTCAGGCAGCTTCAGCCGGTTTACCTACCTGGACGGTCGATGGGACGCCGAGTCGGAAACCTTTTCCGACACCGGTCCCGGCGTGCCCGCACGCCGCGCCACGGAGAGGCGGGGCAGCCGCCAGCAACAGGGCGGCATCCCCGATCAGACGCTCGTGATCGTGTCGGTGAGCGACGATGAGGGGCGGCTCCTCCTCGAGGAGACCTACGTCCACAATGGCGCCGCCTTCGTCGTCGGTGAGCGCTCAGACTGGATCGGCCGCACCGTGCGACGCTACGATTCCAGCGGTCAGCTTGTGCGCGAAACACGCGACGGCCGCGTCGTGTATGAGGCCGGCCACTACGCCGACGGCCGCCTCGCCTTCATGGTGGACGAGCTCGGCGTCCGCACCGACTACATCTACGACGTCTTCAACCGTCTGTCCCAGACCACCCGCCGCCGCGGCACGTTGTCGCCCGATCAGGTCACCACCTTCCAATACGACGCCGCAGACCGCCTCCTTTTCCAGACTGTGTCCGCCGACGGGCTCAGCGCCACCACCGAGTATCGCTACGATCTCGCTGGCCGCCGCACCCATGTCATCACCCCGGACGGCTTGGTCGAGACGACCTCGGAACTCCGTTTCGTCGATGCCAACGGCGCCCCGGTGCGCCGCCAGGTCACCGTCACGGCCCCCTCCGGCGCGACAAGCATCACGGAGTTCTACCGCGACCGCAGCCTCTTCCGCCGTCATGGCACCGGAGCGACCCCGGAGTTTTGGTCCTACTCCTACGACGGCCCCTCCGGCTTCGCGATCCGGCTGCGCTACAAACAGCTCACCGACTCGGTCCCGGTTTACTTCTCGACCACGGACTGGGCGGGCAACCTTCGACAGGAAACCAGCCGCACCTTCGGCGGATCCGCGTTATTTAACCGCCTCTACACCTACCACGGAGGCTCCGGCGCGGGCAACTCGGTGCGAGGACTCCTCTCCCGGATCAGCACCACCGGCCAGGCCGACGTGCTCTTTGAGTATGACCAGCTCGGCCGCCGGAGCGCTTCCGGCATCGACCTGAACGGCAACGGCATCCTCGACCGCACAGGCGCCGATCCCCTCTCCACCTACACCACCGGCTACCAGCGCGAAGCGGCCGACTGGTTCTCCTTCTCCCGTGAACATCGCCATCTGACTGTAGGCGCCGATTTGGCCACTCTCCGCGCCGAGACCCGGGATCGGCTCACCGGCTTTGGCCCCGGCGTGGTCGCCGAGCGCACCACGCTCGACGCCGGCGGCCGTCGCACTCACCAAACCGTGAGCCTTGATCGATCCTCCCGCACGCGCGTCACCACCACGCGCGATCTGGCCGCCGCCCCCGAGAGCCTGCCCGAGATTCGCACCGAAATCGGCGGGCTTCTGCGCTCCTTGCGTCGCGCCGGCGCCACCGCCGAGGTCGCTTTCGCCTACGACGGCCTCGACCGCCTCACCGGGACCGACGATCCTGTGTCCGGCGCGGTCACCTACGGCTTCGACTCGCTGGGTCGTCTGGAAACCAGCACCGACAGCCTCCAGCGCGAGACTCGCTTCACCTACTACCCGAACGGTGTCGTCGGCGCCGGCCAGATTGCCACGCGCCAGAACGCCGCCGGCCAGGTCGCCCGCTTCGCCTACACCGAGCGCGACCAACTGCACCGCCAGTGGGGCGCCGACACCTACCCGGTCGAATACGCTTACGACGCCCAAGGACGCCTCGTCGGGCTTCGCACCTTCCGCACCGACGACGCGGTGATCGATTGGACGCAGCCCACGTGGCCTGCGCTCGGCGCGATCACCGGCGACCTTACCCAGTGGACCTACGACTACTGGAGCGATCTCCTCGAAAAGAAAACCTACGCCGACGGCTCCGTAGTGCGTTATAACTACGACGGATCCCTGCGCCTCGCCCAGCGCACCAACGCCCGTGGACAGATCACCACCTACGGCTACGACACCGCCGGCCGGCTCGCGAGCGTCGCCTACCCGCCCTCCTCCGGCACGCCCGGTGTCACTTACGGCTACGACCGCGCCGGCCGCGTGAGCTCGATCACCGACGGCGCCGGCGTCCGCACCCTCGCCTACAGCCCCTTTGACCAGCTCAAGTCCGAGCTGCATACGACCGGCCTGCTCTCCGGTATCGCCGTCTCGCGCGAATTCGACACCGCGAACCGTCTCGAGTCGCTTTCGCTCCTCGACGGCACGACGACTCAGGCCGCCTTCGGCTACGCCTACGACAATCTCTCGCGCCTCCATTCGATCACGCACCACACCGCCACCGGCGGGCCGCTCGCCTTCACCTACGGTTACACCCCCGGCACCGGCCGATGGGAAGCCGTCACCACGGCTCGCGCCGGCTCGACTCTTGCCCTCGCCGAGCGATCTTTCGACGGCTTGGGTCGCATCACGGGCACCCGTTTTTCCAATGCCGCCCAAGCCGTCCTGTTTAGCCATGACTACCAGGAGTTCGACGCCTCGGACCGCCGCAAACTCGTGCGTCGCGAGGACGGCAAGGAATGGGCCTACGACTACAACTCGCGCGGCGAGGTGGTTTCGTCTCGTAAGCGATTCTCCGCGGAAGAAGGCGGCGAGTGGCTGGCGGGCTGGCAGGCCACCTATGCCTTCGACGCTATTGGCAACCGCACCGTGACCGGCGCCGGAGGCGACGCCTCCGGGGGCAACCTGCGGCCGTCCGTCTATACCGCCAACTCGCTCAACCAATACACCCAGCGAAGCTCCACGGGCTCGGTCTTTTTCACTGGCGAGGCGAACCCTGAGGCTGCGGTGGACGTATCGGTGGACGAGGCCGCGGTGGGTCCGGTGGTTCGCCAAGGTGCGTCCGGAAACAGGCGCTTCTTCGCCGCCGAATTTCTGGCGGATAACCTCACGGAGCCCTTTCACGGCACCAGCCGGGTTCGCTCCACCCGTTCCGGCGAGGCCCCGGTCGGGCAAGTGGATTGGTTCTATGTGCCGCAGACGCCGGAGTTGTTTTCCCACGATGCCGATGGCAACCTGACCTCCGATGACCGCTGGGCCTACACGTGGGACGCGGAGAGCCGCTTGATCGCGATGGAAACCCGAGCTGATCGTATGCTCCCGCTTGGTGTGCTTCCCGCGGAGCGCCGCATGAAGCTCGAGTTCGCCTACGACTCGCAGAGCCGCCGAGTGCGGAAGCAGATCTTCTCTTGGAGCCTCATATCCAACGACTGGGTCCTCACGAAAGACACCCGTTACATCTATGATGGCTGGAACTGCATCGCCGAGCTTTCGGTCGCGGGAGGCTCGCGATCCTTGGCGACGACCCGGGTGTGGGGCCTTGATTTGTCCGGCAGCATCCAAGGCGCGGGTGGAGTAGGGGGCCAGCTTGCGATGACCGTCCTCGGGGCCCAGCACGGCGGCGACTACCTCTACGCCTACGATGGCAACGGCAACGTGGTGGGCCTCGTCCAAGCGACGGACGGCACCATTGCCGCCCGCTACGACTACGGTGCCTTCGGCGAGCTGCTCCAAAGCACCGGCCCCCTCGC
>JAUWBD010000252.1 GCA_030605125.1 Verrucomicrobiota bacterium
CCTTTCCATTTGCCGCCGCGCTCTTTGCGGCTAGTCTCCGCCCCATGTTCGACCTCATCAAAAAAACCCTCCTCGCGGGCGTCGGCGCCGCGGTCGTGACCAAGGAAAAAGTCCAGGACGCGCTCGATGACTACGTGCGCCAGGGCAAGCTCAAGGCGGACGACGCGCGCATCATCGCGGAAAAAATCGCCGAGCGCGGCCGCCGCGAATTCGACGAGCTGAGCGCCCAGGCCTCGGCCAAGGCCTCCGACCTCTTCAACCGGCACGACTCCGCCGTCACCGCGCGCCTCGCCGCGCTCGAGGCCCGCGTCGCCGCGCTCGAGGCCGCCAACGCCGCCGCCAACCCGCCCCCCGCCCCCACGCGCAACGGCGAGCCCTGATCCGGCGCGCGCCGCCGCCAGCCTCCGCCGCGCATCCCGCTCTCCGCTCCCCCGCCCCGGCCCCTCTGCGTGACCCCCTTCACCCTCGTCACCCACGCCGTTCGCGCGAAGGAGATCATCGCTGTCGCCGCCCGCTCGGGTTTTGGCGAACTGCTCGACCAAATCGAGCTGCCGCCGGGCTTCTGGCAGCGCTTCATCCCGCGCCCCTCGGTGCGCCGCCCCGCCTACGTGCGCATCCGCGAGGCGCTCGAGGAGCTCGGCCCCGCCTTCATCAAGGCCGGCCAGCTCCTCAGCATGCGGCCCGACGCCCTGCCGCCCGCGCTCATCATCGAGCTGCGCAAGCTCCGCAGCAACGTGGCGCCCCTGCCCTTCGCCGAGATGCGCCCCGTGATCGAGGAAGACCTCGACTGCGCGCTCGCCGAGGTCTTCACCGAGTTTGACGAGACGCCCGCCGCCTCCGCCTCCCTCGCCCAGGTCTATTTCGCCAAGCTCCGCGACGGCCGCGAGGTCGCCGTGAAAATCCAGCGCCCCGGCCTGCGCCGCGTGGTCGAGACCGACCTCGCCCTGATCGCCTTTTTCGCCGGGCAGCTGCACGCCCGCGTCTCCGCCCTCAAACCCTACGATCTGCCCGCCGTCGTCGCCGAAGTCGCGGCCGGCGTGCTCCGCGAGCTCGACTTCACCCACGAGGCCCGCAACCAACGCTTCTTCACCGCGACCAACCCCGATCCCGGCGCGGTGTTCGCCCCCGAGATCATCGATGCGTTTTGCGGACCGCGCGTGCTCGTCATGCAGCGCATCGTCGGCCGCCCGGTGGATTCCGCCGGGCTCAGCCCCGAGGCCGCGCAAAACCTCGCGCGCGCCGGCGCCGCCTCGCTCTTCCACCAGGTCCTCGTCGCCGGTTTTTTCCACGCCGACCCCCACGCCGGCAACGTGCTCGTGACGCCCGACGGCCGCCTCTGCTTCCTCGACTGGGGCCTTGCCGGCCACCTCACGCGCCGCCTGCGCCACGGTCTCGCCGACCTCTTCCTCGCCGCCGTCGAGCAGGACGCGGAGCGCGTCGTGCAGATCGCCGCCGATCTCGGCAGCCCCGCCGGCCGCGCCGACCTCCGCGCCATGGAGCGCGACGTCACCCTCGCCCTGCGCGAGGATTTCAACCGCGCCATCGGGCACGAAAACGTCGGCCGCGCCATGCTGAAGCTCCTCTTCATCTTCGGCCGTAATGGAATTTCCATTACAAGCGACTACTCGCTCATGGCCAAGGCCGTGCTCTCGATCGAGGAGGTCTCGCGCACGCTCGATCCCGCCTTCGACCTGAAGCGCGCCGCGCGCCCCGTGCTCGTGGCCCTGCAAAAGGAGCGCACCGGCCCGCGCGCCGTGCTGCGCGACACCCGCGCGATGCTCCGCACCACGCTCGGCTCGCTGCGCGACCTGCCGGCGGAGATCCACCGCATCATCCGTCGCGTCGAGCACGACGAGCTCACGATCAAGTTCCAGCACCAGGGCCTCGACGACGTGGACGACGCGCTCAAGACCTCGGCCAATCGCATTGCGCTCGGCTTCATCAGCGGCTGCCTCGTGATTGGCAGCTCGCTCATCGTCGCCGCGCGCGGCGGCCTGAACAACGCGCTCAGCATCATCGGCTACGTGCTCGCCGCGCTGATCGCGATCTACGTCGTTTACGGCATCTTCCGCGAGGGCCGATAGCCGCCGCCCGGTGGATTCGGGCTTTTAGCGCGAAGGACGCGAAGCGCGGAGCAGGATTTTAGCGCGAAGACGCGAACGCCAAGCCCAAATGAACTGGCTTTGCTCTTCGCGGACCTTGGCGATCTTCGCGTTGAAAAATCCGAATGGATCGGAAGCTGCGGCGCCTCGGCTTCACAGCTCCGACGGATCGATCGGGCGCACCACGATGTCGTCGAGATCGAAGGTGCCGGCGTTCACGCGGAAGAGCGCCGGCATGATCGCGAGGATCGAGCCGCCCTCGGTGACGGCGAATTTCACGCTGCGCGTCTCCCAGCCATCGGTGTCGCGGCCGATGGCGAGATTCTTGCCGCCGGGCAGCTTTTTCCGGTCGCCGTCGCGCACCTCGATCATGATGCGCGAGTCGAACCAGCTCTGCGGCCCCTTCACCAAGCCGCTCACGCGCACGCGGGCGCTCACCTCGAGCGCCTTGGTGTTGGCGGGAATCGTGATCTCGCGATAAAGCAGGATCATCTGGTTCGCGTCGGTCGCGCGCAGCCGGAGGAACCGGTTGCCCTGCTCCTCCTCCCAAGTCACCGAGCCCTCCTTGGCCTTGCCCCAGTGGTCGGGCCAGGCGGGATCGCGCGTCGCGGCCTCGAAATCGCCGTTGGGCAGGAGCGAGGCGCTCGCCGACGGCAGGCCGAGCGCCAACGCGGAGGCGACCAGGCCGAGCGCGGCCAGGCCGCGGACGAGCGAGGTGAAGGAGTGACGGGGATGGGATGCGGGGCTGTGGGTTTTCATGGGATTTGGAGGAGAAAGCGAAACGGGAACACGCGGCGTCGGCCACGGGCTCACCCGATGGTGGTGGCCGGCGGCGGCGATGCGGTCTCGGCGGGCTCGGGCGCCCGCTCCGCGCCGTCGTCCTCGACGATCTCGAGCTGCGGGAAACGCGCGCGAAAGGCCTCATCGATCCGCCCCGCCGCGCCGCAGGTGGCGCGCACCAGCAACTGCAACCGAGGCAGGCTCCCCGATTGCGCGAGCTCGCCCCGGCCCAGCGCCACCGCGCTGCGCACCAGCCACTCGCCGACATAGTCGAAGTGCTGCCGGATCGTGCTCAGCGGCGGGTCGCTGAAGGCGCTGGCCTCGGTGTCGTTGTAGCCGATGATCTGAAAATCGGCGGGCGCGCTCAGACCGAGCTTGTGCATCGCCGTCATGAAGCGCAGCGCGTGCTCGTCGTCGTAGCTGATCACCGCGAGCTCGCCGCGGTATTCGCGCCAGCGCTCCGCGAGCTGGTCCATCGCCTGCGCGCCCGCGCGCACCAGACCGCACAGATGCGGCATGCCCCGCTCCGCCGTGTGGCAGGCGTAGGCGCTGAGCACGCGTTGCAGGACCACGTCGCCCGCCTCGTTCGGCCCCAGCAAGGCCACCCGCCGGGCGCCCAGCGCGATGAAAAAATCGCACAGCGCCCGCGTGATCACGAGCAGGCTGCCGCCGAAGATCTCCTGTCGCTCGAAGCAGTTCCGCTCCAGCCCGGGGATCACCATCGGCAGGCTGACCGGCAGCGGGCTGCTTTGCACGAAAGTGCGCACCTCGTCCACGCGCTCGTGGCCAAACCACGGCAGCGTGATCGCGATGCAGCCCTCGCGCTCCAGCATCTTCGCCTGCCGCAGCCCGTCGTCGCAAAAATCCTGCACCCACGCCGAGCGCAGCTCCACGTTCTGATCGAGCCCGGCATGCGCCACGGCCTGAAGCACGCGATAAGCGTAGGCGTTGCTCCGCTGGCAAACCAGCACGCCGACACGCGTCTTCGCCTCGACTTCGCCCGAGGCCTCCCCGTGCCGGCGCACGAAAGTCCCGCTCCCGATCCTCCGCACCACGATGCCGTCGTCGGTCAACGCCTTCAGGGCGCGGCGCACGGTGAGAAAATTACACCCGTAAGTCGTCGCCAAACTTCGTTCCGCCGGCAGCCGCGCCCCGATCGGCAGGGTCCGCACCAACTGACGCAACTCCGCTTCCACATGCTGATGTTTAAGGAGAACAGGTTTCACGTGGTCGTCAGTTCGACGTTGGCCGCTCGGCTGGCAACGAAACCCGTAGGCTTCCCTGTTGGCGTGCGCAAGACAAATATAGCAATCCGCTATACAAACTGCACTCAAACCCCGCCAGAAAACGCCCCTTAGCCACCCATACCCCCGGTTTCTACGAGTAAATACCGGTCGCCTACAAAGTGCTTGCATAGTGTTGTAGTCCTTGCACCGTCTTGCCCACCCAACGCAGTCGCGGACAGCTCCCCTCTCCTCCCCTCAACGCCCCGCACGCGCCCCGCCCCTTTCCCATGCCCACCACCCCCGACCTCCTCCGCCGCGCCCTCGTGCTCGCGGCGGGCCTGTTAAGCCTCGCGCTCACCCCGGCCGCCCACGCCGCGCGCGACTCGCTCATCGAAAACGGCAACTTCGAAGCGGATAACAACCGCGACGCCTGGCCCGACGAGTGGCCCCGCCTCGGCGAAAACGCCTCTTGGGAATCGGAAAACGGCAACCGCTTCCTCCGCATGAAGAGCACCGTCCCCGACAAGATGGTGATGCTCTACCGCCCCATCATGCTGCCCGCCGGCACCG
Organism: Verrucomicrobiota bacterium; assembly: GCA_030605125.1. GTDB lineage: Bacteria > Verrucomicrobiota > Verrucomicrobiia > Opitutales > Opitutaceae > IMCC26134_A. Next base: position 4,679 of record JAUWBD010000252.1, read on the forward strand.
AGGCCCTTGAGCTGAAGTGGCGCTGGCGCGTCACCGACCTCAAACCCGGCTCC
>JAUWBD010000002.1 GCA_030605125.1 Verrucomicrobiota bacterium
TGGTTGGCCCCGCCGAAGACGAAGCCGCCGGGCGCGAAGCTGGCGAGCGGGGTCGCGGTGGGCGCCTGCACGATGTTGTCCGCGAAGGTGACGTTTTGCTGCTTCGCGCCGGAGACGAAGCGCACGAGCGCGTTGCCCGTGGTGGTGCCGCCGCGGAGGTTGGCGATCACGTTGCCGCCGATATAGACATCCCGGCTGAGCTGCTCGGCCCCGACGAGGAGCGCGTAGGTGTTGTTGATGCTGAGGTTTCGCTGATGGATGATGAGGTTGTCGGTCACGAAACCGCGGCCCCAGTCGTTGACATCGACGGCCCACGAGAGGGAGCGGTTGGTCGGGCGGGAGCGACCGATGTCGGTGAACACGTTGTCGCGGATGGCCACGTGGGCGAAGCGCATGCCGCTGGTGTGCGGCGGGTTTCCGCCCATGCCGACGCCGATGTCGCCGTCCACGTAGAGGTTGTTGCGAATGATCACGCCGACCGTGGCCTCGAGGTAGGTGGAGGTCCACTTGCTGCCCATCGAGGAGGGCCGCAGGAAGAGGTTTTTCTCGAAGATCACGCCCTTCACGTCGCTGAAGTAGGTGTTGTGATTGAACATCGTGGCCTGGCCGCGGGCCGATCCGCCCTCGGCGGTCTGGATGCGCCAGCCGTTGTGGTCGAAGGTGTTTTCCTGAAGCAGGATCATGGGCTGCAAGGGCTGGCCTTCGGCGGTGAGGTAGAGGCCCTGCGAGTGCCCGCCGGAATCCCGGTAGTTGCCGGAGATGATCGAGCGGCGGATGACGAGGCGGGTGACGGGCGCCACGTCGCCGTTCACGCCGATGCTGCCGTTCACGGTGTTGCCCGCGTAGGAGCGGAAGACGCAATCCTCGATCAGGATGTCGCGCACCTGGCGCTGGTCGGTGGCGACGCGGCTGAAGAGCTGGAAGCCGTTGCTGCCGGCGTAGCCGGTGGCGAAGGGGCCGTCGTAGTCGCGGGTGTGGGCCCAGAAGCGGATGCCCTGGATGATGACGTTGACGAGCTGGCTGTTGGCGATGCCGAGGCCGGCGCCGGTGCGCAGCTCGGGGCGGGGGCCGGTGCCGTAGGCGCAGACGACGGCGCGCTGCGAGGGCGAGCGGCCGCGCTTGATGTCGAGCGACTCGCCGGTCCACACGCCGCCGGCCTTGAGCAGGAGCCAGTCGGGCTGGTCCTCGCGCAGGAGCGTCTTGGCCTTGGCGAGCGTCTTGACCGCGAGGATCGCGCCGACGGGCGCCTGCGGATTGGAGCCCACGGCGGCCGCGCCGGGCAGGTAGAAGGTGCCGGTGTTGTCGTTGCCGTTGACCGGATCGACGTAGATCAGGCGGCTGTCGGAGGCGGGAGTGAGGATCGTCCAGCCCTGGGCGTTTTGCGCGGGCAGGTTGAAGTCGGAGACGGCGATCGGATCGATCACGCCGATGGGGGTGAGGCTGGCGACGGTGAGCGAGCCGTTGCTCGCGAGGGTGTTGGTCCAGCCGACTTGGTATCCGGTGCCGCCGATGATCCAACGCGTGGTGGCGACGGTGGGCGTGAGCCCGGAGTAGTTGCCGCTCGCGATGTCGAAGAGCTTGTAGGTGCGGCCGAGGTAGTTGGCCGGCGTGCCGGGCAACGAGAAATCGGCGACGCGGATATCGACGCCCGAGCCAAGCGTGAGGCTGCCATTGCCGGCGATGGCGAGCTGGTCGCTGTCGTGATTTGTGGCCGAGTAGATGTTGAAGGACATCATGCCCTGGCTGGCGCTCAACGTGGGGTTGCTGCTCCCCGTGCCGAAGGTGACGGTGCGCTTCGAGGTCTCGTTGGAGAAGGCGAGGACGTTGGCGTCTTGGGTCTTCCAGGCGTTGAAGACCGAGTTCGCTTCGCTGGCGTTGTAGGCCGAGCCGGAGCTGAGCACGACGGTGCCGCCGTTCCACACGAAGGTGCCGCCGGTTTTCTTGGCGCTGTGGCCGAAGTAGATCTTGCCGCCGTCCAGGGTGAGCGGGCCGTTGATGCCGCCGGCGGCGAAAACATGCCCGGACCCGCCGACATGGATGGCGGTGTGCGTTCCGGTGACGACGTTGTCGCGCAGCGTGAGCACGCCGGAGCTCACGCGAAGGAGGTTGTTGGCCGAGCCGGAGGCGGCGGCGATCCGGCTCAGGTTGAGCGAACCGCCGGCGACGTGCACGGTGGAGTCGGAGACGACGAGGCCGTTGTTGAGCCGGCCCATCGTGACGGCGGAGCCGCTGAGCACGAGGAAGCGGCCGCGCACGGTGTTGTTGCTCGCGGGGCTGTCGTAAACGAAGGCCCCGGGCACCGTCACCGTGTCGCCGGCGAGGACCTGGAACACACCGGTGGGCACGACGCCGCCGTTCCAGGTGGAGGCGACGTTGAAGTTGCCGCCGCCGCTGCCGTTGGAATTGGTGGCGTGCAGGGCCGCCGGAACGAACAAAGCCGCGAGAACTGCAGCGGCGCGCAAAGGCGAGACGAATCGTCCGCCTCGCCTGAGGAGGGAGGTATTCATGGGGTTGGGGTGGGGTTTTGCGTGGACCAAAGGACATTCCGTCGGCCCGCGCGGTTTAAGCTCCGGCGCCGGTCGCCGTCGCAACGGCTCCCGCCCGGGAACCGTCCCAACCGCAGGCGGGCCAGCGGTTTCACAACTGATTGCCAACTCCCTGCTCCCCGTGCCGCGCGGCGAACCGGAGTGCCCGGGACAGCTCCCAATCCGCGCCATTTGCACCATAAAAAAGCGCCCGCAGTTTGGAGGCCATTCCCATGCGAAGCTCCCCCGAAAACCTTCGGTCCCGCCCTCCCTGTTTCTCGCTTCGCCGCGACGGGAAACGAAAGGGCCGCGCATGAACGCGCCGACGGTCTGGCCCGGCGCGGCGGGGGCGCGGCCCGAGCTGTCACCGAAATCCCGCTACACCTGGGTCCCCGGGCTCGTGGCGGGACGAAACCAGTTCGTCAGCTTCGAGCTGCGCTTCGTGCTCTCCGCGCCGGCGGCGGCGGTGCTGCACCTGTTCGCCGACACGCGCTACCGGCTTTTCGTCAACGAGGTCTTCGTCGCCTACGGGCCCGGGCGCTTCGTCACCGCCCACCCGGAATTTGACACGCACGATCTCAGCGCGCTGCTGCAGGCGGGGGAAAACGTCCTGCGAGTCGAGGTGAACTACTACGGCTGCGCGTCCTTCCAGAGCATGCCGGACGGAAGGCCGGGCTTCATCGCGGGCGGGGGCCTGGCGAACGGCGCGGTCGATTTTTCCACGCCCGGGGCCTGGCTCGCGCGGGTTCACCGCGCGTGGGATGGCGACGCGCCTCATTTCAGCTTCGCTCAAAATCCCGCCGAGATCTGCGACACGCGCCTGCTGGCCGCCGAGCTCGCCGCGCCCGCCTCCATCGTCCCGGAGCCGCTCCCGGGCGCGCGCTCCCCGTGGCCCAAGCCCGCGCCGCGCTCGGTCCCGCAGCCCGACTACGCGCCGTGCGTCCCCAAACGCGTGCTCGTCGCGGGCCCGCTCGCCTCGTCGCGGCGCTGGGGCTTCCAGAACCGGCGGCCCGAGCCGGTGCACGCCAGCTCCCGCCCTCCCGCCCGCGCGATGGCCTTCGCCACCTGGATATACTCGCCCCGCGCCCAGGAGGTCGTGATCGAGTGCTTCTGGACGCACGCCGAGCTCGACGGCCGCCCGGTCGCGTTCAGCAGCCCCGCGCGTCTGGGCAACCACGGCGAGGCCCGGGTGCGCCTGCGCGAAGGCTGGAACTTTTTCTCCGGCAACTTCCAGCTGCTGCTCGAATACTGGCCCTTTCTGCTCGGGCTCCCCTGCGGCTCCGACACTTCGCTGCACGCCCTGCCCGACCTCGCGTGCGAGCACGCTTTCGCCGTCTCCCCGCTCTCCGACACCCGCGAGATCGCGCGCGCCCCGGCCGCTCCGGAGACCTATTCGATCCCGCCCGGCTGGGCGCTGGTCGCGAGCGATCTCTCCCGCGTCACGCCCGCCCGCCTCGTCGCCTGGGATTCGCCGGCCCCGGCCACCGCCCGCCACGACCTGCCCTTCGCGCACCTCGAACAGGTGTCCCGGATCGTGTCGCGCGCCGCCATGTGGAGCTTCGACTTCGGCGACGAATATTACGGCCATCCCGTGATCGAGGTGGAGGCCCCCGCGGGCTCCGTCCTCGACATCGCCTACGACGATTGGAAACGCGCCGACGGCTGCGTGAACCTCTACCACTCCAACCCCTTCACCGACGCCGCCGACCGCTTCATCCTGCGCGGCGGCCGGCAGCGCATCGAGGTGCTCAACCCGCGCGGCGGCATCTACCTTCAGGTCGTGCTGCGCGTGCCCGCCGGCTCGCCGCCCGCCGAGCTCGCCGTGCATGATCTCGCGGTCCGCCGCCGCACCACGCTCAACACCTGCGCCGGCTCCTTCTCCTGCGGCGACCCCGTGCTCGACTGGAGCTGGCGCGTCGCCACCCACACGCTCCAGACCTCGACCGACGAGGCCTACGCCGACTGCCCCTGGCGCGAGCGCGGCAGCTACATCGGCGACTCGGTGGTCAACTTTCATCTCCACCGCTTCATCACCGCCGACTACTCCGTCGCCCGTCGCACCTTCGAGACCTTCGCCCAGGCGCAGTTGTCCGACGGCCAGCTCGCCTGCTGCGCGCCCTCCTGGCTCACGAAACCGCACGAGGATTTCACGCTGCTCTGGATCACCGCCGTGCGCGACCTCTGGGCCCACACGGGCGACCTCGCCTTCGCGCGCCGCCAGATCCCCGTCATCCGACGCATCCTCGCCAGCCCCAGCTGGCGGGCCGATGCCGGCGGCCTCTGGGACGCCACCGGCAAGCGCCTCTTCATCGATTGGGGCGTGGTGCCCGCCGAACGCTCCGGGGCCGGCAACGCCGTGCTCAACCTCTGCCGCGTCGCCGCGCTGCGCGCCGCCTCCGAGCTCGCCCGCGCCACCGGCCACGAACGCGAGGCGGAGGCGTGGACGACGGAATCCGCGCTCGTCATCGCCACGCTGCTCGCCCGCGTCTGGGACGAGGCCGAGGGCCGCTTCCGCCCAAGCATCGACGCCGACACGCCCGCCCTCCACGCCAACATCCTCGCGCTCTGTCACGGCGTCGGCCCCGCCGATCGCATCCTGGCCTATCTCGAACCGCGCCTTCGCAGCAACTTCACCCGCGGCCTCGACGGCGATCACTCGGAGGGCGTCGCCGAGCTCTACTTTTTCCACTACCTGCTGCCCGCGCTCGTCACGAAAGGCCGCGCGGATCTCGCCGAGGATCTCGTCCGCGAAACCTACGGCCATCTGAAAAGCCTCGGCCACCCCACCCTGCCCGAGTGTTTCCATCGCGCCCACGAGGGCCGCGGCAGTTGTTGCCACAGCTGGAGCGGCGCGGCCGCGATCTACGCCATGGAGCACGTGCTCGGTCTGCGGCTCGCCCGCGCCGGCCATCCCGACGAATGGCTGCTCGACCCGGCGCCCACCGGCCACGCTCGCGCGGAGGGCTCCGTGCCCCACCCGCGCGGCCTGATCACGGCCGCGTGGTCCCGCCAGCCCGGCGGACGCATCGTCGCCCAGGTCTCCGCGCCCCGGGGCGTCACCGTGACCGCCGCCCCGCACGTCACGATAGCCGCGACGCACACCAAGGCGCCCCGCGGGCTCGCCGCGCAAACGGCCTGAGCGCGCCCGTCAACGCGCCCTGCTCCGCATCCCCTGAGTTTTCCATGCCCGCCCCGTTTCGCTCCGGCCAGGAGGCTCCTGCTTCGCACGCGCACCACCCGCTGAAAATCTCGGCCGACCGCCGCCACCTCGTCCGCGCCGACGGCACGCCCTTTTTCTGGCTCGCCGACACCGCGTGGGAGTTGTTCCACCGGCTCGATTTCGCCGAGGCCACGCACTACCTCGAGCGCCGCGCCGCGCAGGGTTTTAACGTCATCCAGGCCGTCGCGCTCGCCGAGCTGGACGGCCTCGACACGCCCAACGCCCACGGTCACCGCCCGCTCCTCGACCACGACCCCGCGCGCCCCGCCGCCCTCGCCGACGGCGAGCCCGGCGACGACTACTGGCGCCACGTGGACCGCGTGATCGTCCACGCCGCGCGCCTCGGCCTCACCGTCGCGCTGCTCCCCACCTGGGGCGACAAGTGGCACAAGAGCTTCGGTATCGGCCCCGAGGTCTTCACGCCCGCCAACGCCGAGATCTACGGCGAGTGGATCGCCCGCCGCTACCGCGACAAACCGATCGTGTGGGTGCTCGGCGGCGACCGCCCGCCCGAGAGCGAGACGCACCTCGCGATCATCCGCGCCATGGCCGCCGGCCTGCGCCGCGGCCACGGCGGCGCGCAGCTCATGACCTTCCACCCGCCCGGCGGCCGCGGCTCCGCCGAATGGTTCCACAACGAGGACTGGCTCGATTTCAACCTGCGCCAAAACGGCCACGCCTTCACCTACCCGCGCTACGCCAACACCCGCGCCGACTACGAGCACACACCCGTGAAACCCGTGATCGACGGCGAGCCGCTCTACGAGGACCACCCGCTCGATTTCAAGGCCCCCGAGCACGGCCACTCCGTCGCCGCCGACGTGCGCCGCGCGTTGTATTGGGATCTCTTCGCCGGCGCCTGCGGCCACACCTACGGGCACCACTCGGTGTGGCAATTTTTCGCGCCCGGCCGCGACCCGAAGAACCACCCGCTCATGCCCTGGACCGAGGCGCTCGACCGCCCCGGCGCCACGCAGATGATCCACGGCCGCCGCCTCCTCGAATCGCGCCCCATGCTCGAGCGCGTGCCCGACGACGAGCTGCTCGCGCCCATCGCCTCCGAGCCAGGCTCGGTCGTGCCCGGCGCCGGCATCTACCGTTTCGCCGCGACGCGCGACGCCGCCGGCCGCTACGCCATGATCTACGCCCCGGTCGGCCGCCGCTTCGCCGTGCGTCTGGAAAAACTCGCGGGGCCGACGCTGCGCGCCTGGTGGTTCGATCCGCGCAGCGGCGCGGCGAGCCCCGCGCTCGACGGCGAGTTCCCCAACACCGGCCAGCGCGCCTTCACTCCGCCGACGCCCGGCGAGGCGCTCGATTGGGTGCTCGTGATCGACCAGACCTCGCAAGGCTACGGACCGCCCGGCGCCGCCCCCGCGCCCTGAGCGCGGCGTGATCGGACGCGACCTACCCCTTACCCCATGCTCATCACCCGCAAGACGAAGGTCCCGCTGCACTGGGTCTTCTACGCCCAGTTGCCCTTCGTGATGTTCATCATGGGCTCCTTCGCGACCGGGGCGCCCTTCTTGTTCGCGATGAAGAAATTCATCGATAACCCCGCCGCGATCACGTTCCTGCTCTCGATCGAGGTCTTCGTCACCACGCTCGGCGGCCCCTTCTGCAACTGGCTCAGCGACCGCGTGTGGACGCGCTTCGGGCGGCGCAAGCCCTTCATCCTCGTCGCGAACATCCTCCAGGCCGCGGCGCTCTTCGCCATGCCCTTCGCGAGCAGCCTGCTCTCGCTCATCGTGCTGCGCTGGTGCTACGGCATCGCGCAAGATATCGGCAGCCCCAACCAGGCGCTCACCATGGAGGTCGTGCCCGCCAAGCAGCGCGGCATGGGCGCGGGTTTTTTCCACGGCCAGATCCAGATCGTGAACCTGTTTTTCTGGGGCATCGTGCTCGGCCGCTTCGACGACGTGTTTTTCAGCGGGCCCTTCGAAAACCTCTTCAGCGTCTCCGGCGAGACGCTGATCTTCTTCGCGGGCGGCATCGTGCTCGTCTCGGTCTCGATCTTCACCTGGTTCGGCATCCACGAGGTCGAGCCGCCCACGCGCCGCCGCATCCGCGACGACCGCCGTCCCGGCGAGAGCCTGTTTCGCCTCTTCCTGCGCGGCTTCTTCGGCGAGGTGCTGCACAAGAGCCTGCTGCCGCTCTACCTCCTCCTCATGGCCGGCACGCTGCTCACCGTCGGCCTCGGCACGCTCGAGCCGCTGCTCTACACCGAGCAGTGGGGCTACTCGCTGCAGGAGATGGGCACCAACACCGCCATCGGCGCCTCGATCGGCATCGTCACCGCGATGTTCGCCGGCTGGCTCGCCGACCGCACCTCCAAGCTCAAGGTCTATGCCACCGCGATGATTCTCGGCCTGCTCGGCCGCGTCTTCTGGACCGTCTTCGTGTATCAAAAGCCCGACTACAGGCCCGAGCTGCACGAGATCCTCTTCTTCGGCACCGTCCAGTCCGTCTTTGGCCTGATCGCCAGCGCCGCGTCTTTCCCGCTCATCCTCGAATACGTGGAGCGCAACCGCCTCGGCACCGCCGGCGCCGGCATGGGCTTCTTCAATTCCACGATCAAAAACAGCTTCGGCATGTTCGTGGGCTTCTACCTCGTGCTGTGGTCGATCTTCTTCCTGCCCCAGGCGGGCGACCGCGTGCAGGTTGTCTTCCAAGACGAGCCCGCGCTCGCCGAGGTGCGCGCGCGAGTGGCCGCCGGCGGGCTCGATCCCGAGAAGCTCGATTTTGAGGCGCTGCACCGCCCGGGCGTGGACGGCGAGACCTCGCGCCACTGGGCCATCCGCCGGCCGGTGGACGAGGCGGGCGATCTGCACAAACGCCTCAAGGACCTCGGCAACAAGATCGCGAAGACGCAGCTCAAGCTCCAGCGCCCCAAGCTCGCGCCCGAGACGACCGCGAAGCTCCAGGCCGAGCTCGACGCCCTGCGCGCCGAGGATGCCGCCACGCGCGCGCGCCTCGCCGCCTCCACCGCCGAGTTCGAGTCGCGGCTCACCCTCGCGCTCGGCCCCGCGCTTGTGCCCGCCGGCGGCGAGCTGCTCGACGCCCGCATCTCCGAAGACGGCGCGGAGATCGCGCTCACCCTCGACTTCGTCGAGCCCGTCGCGGCCGACATCAGCCGCCGCACGCTCTTCGAGGCGCTCACCTTCCGCGGCCGCGTCCCCGGCCGACACACCGTGCCCGGCGAGCTGCGCCGTTTCCTCGAGAGCGTGGACCTCGCCCGCGCGCCCGATCCGGAGACGGGCGAACTCGTCCCGCGCCTCGCGGTCACGCCGCTGCCCGCGCCGGCCAACGCCCTGCGCATCGAGCTGCACCGCGACCCCGATTTCGTCGCGCTCGAGTCCGCGCTCGTCGCCGCCGGCCGCCCCTGGACCGAGGCCTACGCCTTCGTCAGCGGCATCATCCCGCCCATCCGCGGCGTCTCCCGCGCCGACACCGCCGCCTACACCATCAGCCAGGTCGCGCTCGACACCTCCGCGGAGAATCCGCGCCTCGCCTTCGACCTCGCCTTCGAAAACGACTCCGCGCCCGACCTCGAGGCGCCGGAGCTTCGGACCGTCTTCGCCACCTCTGGCGGCGTGCGCGACGCGCGCGTCGGCGGCGCCGGCTCGCGCTTCCGCGTCGAACTCGAGCTCGCGCCCTTCGCGCCCGCGCCGGGCGATACGCCGCCCGCCGACGCCGCCCTCGCCGCCCGCCTCCGCGAGCTGCGGCCCGAGATCGGCGCGGTCGAGCACGCCACGCTCTCGGCGCTCGTCGCGCGCATCACCCAGATCGCCTCCACCGGCCCGGTGTTTCTCACCGCCGTGCGCCCCGTGCCCGTCGCTCGCCCCGCCGACCGCCAATACGATTTCTTCTTCTCCATGCAGGTGTTCATGATCCTGACCGACATCCTCGGCCTGCTCATCCTCGCCCTCATCATCCAACTCGAAAAACGCGGCGTCATCCGCCGCGTCGGCGCCCTCGAGGACGCCCAACGCTGAGCGCCGCCATGTCCGCCCCGTCGCCCTCCGATCTCTCCCGCCCCGCGCCCTCGCCCGCCGAGCCGCCCCCGCCCGCGCCCCCGCCCGCGCCAGCGCCCGTGCCGATGCCCTCGCCGGCGCCCGCCCCCGCGCCGCGCACCCACACGCCCGGCGACCTCGGCCCGAAGCTCGCCTTCCTCGCCGCCGGCCTCGGCATCTTCGCCGTCGGCTTCGTTTACCTCTGGGAGCCGCTCGGCCGCATCCTCTTCGGCGAGACGGCCGACGTGCGCGTGGCCGAGATTCGCGTGGTCGAGCCCGGCCGGCCGGTAGTGGTTTACAACTACAGGCGCGAATACCCACCCGAGAGCAACCTCGCCATCACCTTCCAGCACCACGTCGCCATCCCGGTGAACGGACGCACCGAGCTGTTCCGCCTCAGCGTGGACAGCCGCAAGGCCCCCGTCTCCTTCCACAACGTCAACGATCCCGTGCGCGTCGCCTACTACCTCGACGACCCGCGCCGCCTCGCCTTCGCCGTGGGCAGCGCCCGCACCTGGGGCGCCGCCACGATCCTCTGCGGCGTCGGCCTCGTCATCCTCGTCGCCGCCATCCCGATGGCCTTCGCCGCGCGCCGGCCCATCGTGATCGATCCCGAGGCCCCCTCCGCCGATTCGACAGCGGACTAGCCACGCGCATTTTTCTCCATGCCTCCCCGGCCCTTCGCGCACCGCGCCATCGTCCCCGCCATCAGCCCCCGTCCCGGCCCCTTCCTCATCGACGCCGACCGCCCGTGGAAGGGCGTCCCGCAGTGGCCCGCCCACTGGGTCCACCCGCCCGCCGGCACCACGCGGCCGTGGGTCGGCTTTTTCGAACTGCGCTTCGAGCTGCCCGCCGCCGCCACGCTGCGCTTCAGCATCACCGCCGACGAGCGCTTCGACCTCTGGCTCGACGACCAAGCCCTCGCCGAGGGCCCCGCACGCGGCGACGCGATGCACTGGTATTACACGACGCACGAGGTGCGGCTCGATGCCGGTCCGCATCACTTCTTGTGCCGCGTCCACGCCCTCGGCGACCTCGCGCCGCACGCGCAGCTCAGCTTCCAGCCCGGCCTGCTCCTCGCCGGCCACGACGACGCCCACCCGCTCCTCTCCACCGGCGTCGCCGCCTGGACCTGGCGACGCGAGACCGGCCGCAGCTTCGTGCGCACCACCCTCGCCGCCTCCGACGAACACCTCGACACCGCCGCGCTCGCGCTCTCCGCGCCCGCCCCCGTCGTGGTCGGCGCCTCGGGCAACAACGGCAGCGTCCTCTACGTCAAGAAACACGTCCCGCTCCTCGCCCCCTCGCTGCTCCCGCCGCTGCGCCGCGCGGACTGGACCCGCGAGCTCCGCGCCCTCCACGTCGATGCCGCGGTGTGGGACGATCGTTTCCCGGAGACCGCCCGCTCCGCCGACGAGCTCGCGCCGTGGTCGGCCTTGATCGCCGGCTCCACCCCGCTCCGACTCCTCGCCGCGAGCCGCGTGCGCGTGCTGCTCGACGCCGGCCGCCAGCTCTGCGGCCGCCTCGGGCTGAATTTCTCCGGCGGACGCGGCTCCGGCATCCGCGTCATCTGGAGCGAGGCCGCGATCTTCTCCGCCGAGGCGCCCGAGACGCTCGACGACATCCACGCCGCCAAGGGACAGCGCGACGCCTGGCGCGGCGGTTTCTTCCGCGGCCAGCACGACCGCATTCTCGCCGACGGCCGTAACCACTCCGCCACTACGCTCTGGTGGCGCTCCGGCCGCTTCCTCGTGCTCGAGTTTACCGTCGGCGACGAGCCGCTGGATTTGCGCGGCCTCTCGCTCGAGGAGACCGGCCACGGGCCGGAGCTGCCGCCGATCGTCACCGGCCACGCGCGCTGGGACCGCCTCGCCGCGCTCTGCGTGCGCTCGCTCCAGACCTGCGCCTTCGAGACCACGATGGATTGCCCGCACTACGAGCAGCTCGCCTACGCCGGCGACGCCCGCGTGCAGCTCCTCTGCTGGGCGCGCCTCCTGCCCGAGGAGACCGGCCTGCACCGCCACACGCTGCGCCACTTCCTCGCCTCCGCGCTCAACGCCGGCGGCTGGACCGCCTCCTCCGCCCCCTCGCGTAGCGCGCAGACCATCCCGCCCTTCTCGCTCTGGTGGATCACCCTCGCCTCCGACTACGTCGAGCGCACCGGCGACTTCGACTTCGTGCGGCCGATGATGCCCGTCCTCCGCGCGCAGCTCGAGCGCTGGCTCGCGGGGCGCGATCCCGCCACCGGTCTCTGCGTGTCGCCCGCCGGCTGGAACTTCGCCGACGCCGCCTTCTCGCGCTCGGGCGTGCCGCCCGGCGGGAACCCGGGCGAGACCAGCGGCCTGCTCAACTGGATCGTGCTCCACGGCCTCGACGCCCTCGCGATCCTCGAGAAGTGCGCCGACGAGCCGCTCCTTCACTCCCGCCTGCAACCGCTCCGGGCCGACCTGCTCGAAGCCCTCGTGCGCCACACTTGGGACGCCTCCGCCGGCCTCTTCGCCGACGCCCCGGGCGCAGCCGAGTTTTCTGAGCACACCCAGGCGCTCGCCCTGCTCACGCCCGGCCTGCCCGAGGCCCGGTCGCGCCCGCTCCTCCGCTGGCTCGCCGACCCCGAGCACCCCGCTCCGCCTCTCGTGCCCTGCCAGGCGTTTTTCAACTACTACCTCTTCTCCGCCTGCCTGCGCTTCGGCCTGACCGCGCGCATCGCCCGCGGGCTCGAGCCCTGGTGGCGCCTGCTCGACCAAGGCTTCACCACCACGCCCGAGCACTTCGGCCGCACCCGCAGCGACAACCACGCATGGAGCGCGCACCCGCTGCTGCTCGCGCTCGAGATCGCAAAAGGCGGTTTGCCCGAACTCGCAGCCCGCTCCTGATATCCGCATGCCCGTCGCGCCCTCCCTTTTCCACCGCCACCCGGCCAACCCCATCGTGCAGCCGGGCGGCTTCGACTGGCGGCTCGCGGTGACCTTCAACCCCGCCGTCATCCACGAGCACGGGAAGTTCTGGATGTTCGAGCGCGCGGCCGGCGGTCTGCGCCCCTTCATCTGCCAGATCGGCGCGCTGGTGAGCGACGACGGCGTGCATTTCGAGCACGCGCGCCCCGAGCCGGTCTTCACGCCCGCCATGTGCGGCAGCGCCGTCGGCAGCGTGCAGGACCCGCGCATCGTGAAACTCGACGGCCGCTACTGGATGACCTTCGCCTACCGCCCCTACGCCTGGTCCTCGCACCCGACCGGCGTCGGCGTGCCCGAATCGCACGAGACCGATTTTCCCGGCCTCGCCCCCGCCGCCCCGCTCGCCGGCTCGGCCGGCTCGGGCAACGTCGCGGGCGGCGGCCGGGTCGACAACCTCACGCGCAGCGGCCTCGCCGTGTCGGACAACCTGCTCGACTGGCGCTTCCACGGCTGGATCACCCCGCCCGAGATCGACGACCGCAACGCGATCCTGTTTCCCGAAAAGATCGGCGGCCGCTACGCCGTATTGAGGCGTCCACTACACGCTGCCGGCGCCGCCGCGCCCGCGCAGGGTTCGCACATCTGGATCAGCTTTTCCGACGACCTGCGCGTCTGGTCCGAGCCCGAGATCCTCGCTCGCGCCCAGTTTCCGTGGGAGAGCAACCGCATCGGCGGATCGACGCCCCCGATCCGCACCGAGGCGGGCTGGCTGGTGTTTTACCACGGCGTGGAGGACGAGCGTCGCGACGTGAAACGCGTGGTCTATCGCATGGGCGCGATGCTGCTCGCGCTCGACGACCCGCGGCGCGTGCTCGCGCGTTGCCCGCTGCCGCTCCTCCAGCCCGAAACCTACTACGAGCGCGTCGGCGCCTACATCCCGAACGTCGTCTTCCCCACCGCCTGCGTCGTGCGCGACGACACGCTCTGGCTCTACTATGGCGTCTGCGACACCGCCATCTGCCTCGCCCGCGCCTCGATGTCGGAGGTGTTGGCCGAGGTGCTGCGCCATCCGGCATGAACCCTTCCGCCTCGATCCACGCCGGGCCCAAGAATCCGCGCTCGCCACTCCCGCCGACGGCGCGACCCGATCTGCCGCCCCTGCGCGCCGGCCCGCTCGCGCTCTGGTTTCAACCCGAGGACGCCCGCCTGCGTCACATCTGCGCCGGCGGCGTCGAGTTGATCCGCGGCATCACCGCCCCCGTCCGCGACGCGCGCTGGCGCACGCTCCCGATCCGCTTGGAGAACCTGCACGTCGAGCGCGGCACCGACCACTTTCGCGTGAGCTTCGACGCGCTTTGCCACGCGGGCGACGTCGCCTATCGCTGGCGCGGCGACTACGAGGGAAGCGCCGCGGGCGAGTTGCGCTTGCGCTTCTCCGGCGAGTCGCTCGGCGAGTTTCGCGCCTGCCGCATCGGCTTCTGCGTGCTCCACCCCGCCGAAGTCGCGGGCCGTCCGCTGATCGTGGAGCACACCGACGGTCGGCGCACCCACGGCCAGTTTCCCACCCGCATCTCGCCCCATCAACCCGCCCAAGACATCCGCGCGCTCACCGTGGACCACGCGCCGGGCCTCGTCTGGGTCGCGCGACTCGAGGGCGACACCTTCGAGATGGAGGATCAACGCAACTGGCTCGACGCCTCCTTCAAAACCTACTGCACGCCGCTCTCGCGCCCGCATCCCGTCCTCGTTCGACCGGGCGACTGCGTTGAGCAGAGCGTCCACCTCTCGCTGCTCCACGCCGAGACCGTGCCGTGGATCGAGCCCGCCGCGCCGCCGCATCCGCCCGCCCCGCGTCCCGCCGCCGGAGCGCCTCGCCCGGCGCTCGGCCTCGCCTGGCCGAGCGACGACACCGCGCCGCTCTCGCCGACCGAACGCGCCGCGCTGCGCGCCCTCGGCCTCGATCATCTTCGCGTGGACATCCGCCTCGACGACGCGGACGCCATGCGGGCCGCGCAGGTGGGGCTCGCCGAGGCCGCGGAGGCCGGCCTGCCCGTCGAGCTCGCGCTCCACCTCGACGAAGCCAACGCCTCCGAGGCCGAGGCCTGGGCCCGCGCCCACGTCGGCGTGATCGCGCGCTGGATCATCGTCGAGCGCGGCCGCCCCGCCCTCACCGACCCGCGCTGGCCCGCCGCGCTGCGCGCTTGGCGCGCCGACCACCCGCCGGTGCCCGTGATCGGCGGCGGCGATCGCGAGTTTACCGCGCTCAATCGCAACCCACCGCCCGCCTCCGCGCTCGATGGCGTATCCTTCGGCTGCACGCCCCAATCCCACGCGCACGACGAGCGCTCCATCCTCGAGACGCCCGCCATGCTCCCGCTCGTCGTCGCGCAGGCGCGCGAGCTCGGCGGTGGCCGGCCCGTCCACGTCGGCGTGATCACGCTGCACCCCGCCGGCCGCGTCGCCGCGGGCGAAGATCCGCGCCTCGCCACCGCCCTCGGCGCGGAGTGGACGCGCGCCGCGATCGAGGCGCTCACGGCCGGCGGCGCCGCCAGCGCCACCTTCTACACCGTGCGCGGCGTGCTCGCAGCGCCCGCGCTGCAACCCCTCTTCCGCGCCTCGCGCCCCTCCGCATGAAAATCGGCCTCACCTCCTACGCCTACGCCTGGGCCATCGGCGTGCCGGGCTTTCCCGAGCCGGAAAGCCCGATGAGCGCCTCCGCCCTCCTCCGCCGCGCCGCCTCGCTCGGCCTCGAGGTGGTGCAGCTTTGCGACAACCTTCCACTGCTCGCGCTCGATTCCCCCGCGCGCCGCGCCCTCGCCGCCGAGGCCGCCGCCCTGCGCCTAGAGCTCGAGCTCGGCGGCCGCGGCCTAACGCCGCAAAACCTCGACGACCACCTCGTCCTCGCCCGCGATCTCGGCGCGCGCCTGCTCCGCTTCGTCATCGACGGGCCGGGCAACTACCACCCCTCGCTCGACGAGGCCGCCGCCATCATCCGCCCGCGCCTCACCGCGCTCGAGGAAGCCGGCCTCACGCTCGCGATCGAGAACCACGACCGCTTCCGCGCCGTCGAGCTCGCCGCCTGCGTCCGCTCGCTCGCGCACCCGCGCGTCGGCATCTGCCTCGACACCGCCAACTCGCTCGGCGCGGGCGAGGATTTCTCCACCGTCTTCGCCGCGCTCGGCCCCCTCGCGGTCAACCTCCACGTCAAGGACGTGCTCGTGCGCCGGCTGCCGCACCAGCTCGGTTTCAGCGTCAACGGCTGCGCGGCCGGCCGCGGCGTCGTCGCCCTCGCCCTTCCCGCCGCGCTCGCCTCGCTCGCCGCCGGAACGCGTTGCCGATCCGTCCTGCTCGAGTCCTGGCCTGAGCCCGGCCCCGACCTCGCCGAGACCTGCGCCCGCGACGACGCCTGGGCCGCCGAGGGCGCGGCCTGGATCAAACCTCTTTTGCACCAATGAAGATCAAGACCATCGCCATCCTCGGCGCGGGCGGAAAAATGGGCATCCGCACCGGCGACAAACTCCGCGCCCACGGCGGCTACGAGATCCTCGCCGTCGAGACCGGCGAGGCCGGCCGCGCCCGCCTCGCCGAGCGCGGCGTCACCCCGCTCACCGCCGACGAGGCGCTGCCCCGCGCCGACGCGCTCATTCTCGCCGTGCCCGACCGCGCGATCAAGGACGTCGCCCCCGCCGTGATTCCCCTGCTGCGGCCGGGCGCCCTCGTCATCTCGCTCGATCCCGCCGCGGCCTACGCCGGCATCATCCCGGTGCGGCCCGACCTCGCCTACTTCGTCACCCACCCCTGCCACCCGCCGATCTACCACGGCGAGACGAGCCCCGAGGCCTTGACCGACTACTTCGGCGGCATCGCCGCGCGGCAGAGCGTCGTCTCCGCGCTCTACGCCGGCCCCGAGGAGGCCTACGCGGCGGGCGAGCAGATCGCCGCGCTCATGTTCGCGCCCATCCTGCGCCTGCACCGGATCAGCGTGGAGCAGATGGCCTTCCTCGAGCCCGGCGTGGTCGAGAGCACCACCAGCTCGCTCCTCGTCGCCTGCAAGGAGGCGCTCGACGAAGCGGTGAAGTTCGGCGTGCCCCCCGAGGCCGCGCGCGATTTCGTGCTCGGCCACATCCAGGTGCAGCTCGCGGTGATCTTCGGCTACGCACCCTTCCCCTTCAGCGACGGCGCCTACAAGGCCATCGAGATCGCCAAGACCCGCATCCTCCGCGACGACTGGAAAACCCCGATGACGCTCCCCGCCATCCAGGACGCCGTGAAACAGATCGTCGCCGTCTGATCGCTCCCCCCTCCGCCCCGCCCTCCTTCCCCCCGCCATGGCAACCCCTTCCCGTCCCCTCCGTTTCGTCATCCTCGGCACCGGTTTCTGGGCGCGCTACCAGCTCGCCGGCTGGCGCGAGGTGCCCGGCCTCGAATGCGTCGGCGTGTGGAACCGCACCCGCGAAAAAGCCGAGGCCTTCGCGCGCGAGCACGGCGTGCCCCGCGTCTTCGCCAGCGCCGAGGAGGCCTGCGCCGCGCCCGGCATCGACTTCGTGGACATCATCACCGACGCCGATTCGCACGCGCCGCTCGCCGCCCTCGCCGCCCGCCACGGCCGCGCCGTCGTGGTGCAAAAACCCATCGCGCCCACGCTCGCCACCGCCGAGACCATGGTCGCCGCCGCGCGCGCCGCCGGCCTGCCCCTGCTGGTCAACGAAAACTGGCGCTGGCAGGCCCCCCTGCGCGCGCTGGGCGAGACGCTGCGCACCGGCGTGCTCGGCGAGGTCTTCCGCGCGCGGCTGGATTTCATGAACGACTTCGACGTCTTCGCGAACCAGCCCTTCCTGCGCACGCTGCCCCGCTTCATCCTCACCGACCTCGGCGTGCACGTGCTCGACACCGCGCGCTGGCTCTTCGGCGAGCCCGCCTCGCTCTTCGCCCGCACCCGCCGCGTGCGGCCCGACATCGCCGGCGAGGACGTCGCCACCGTCGTGCTCAACCTCGCCTCGGGCGCCACCGTGGTCTGCTCGCTCTCCTACGCGGGCAACCCCTACGAGCACCACCGCTTCCCCGACACCCTCGCCCTGGTCGAGGGCTCGCTCGGCTCGATCGAGCTCGCCGCCGACGGCTGGCTGCGCGTCACCACCCGCGAGGGCGTGCGCTCCCGCCGCGTAGCGGATCCGCACTACGCCTGGGCCGACGCCCGCTACGCCCGCGTCCACGCCAGCATCGTCGCCTGCCAGCGCCACCTCGCCGCCGCCCTGCGGGGCGAGACGCCCTGCGAGACCGACGCGACCGACAACCTTCGCACCCTCCGCCTCGTCGAGGCCGCCTACGACTCCGCCGAGCGCGGCGCCGTGATCGCGCTCTGAGGCTCGGCCACCCGCCGCCCCGCTTCCCGCAACATCCACAAACTCGCACCACCCCCACCATGGCCGGCGCCACCTCCACGCTTCACCTCCTCAAGGAAGAGTTCATCCAGCGCAGCGACGAAGGCTGCCTCATCCCGCCCGCGCTCCGCCGACAGTTCGAGGCGCTCGACCAAAAGGCCAACCGCTGGGACACCGCCCTCGCCGACCCGATCTACGACGCGCTCATGCGCCTGCCCGAGGACCGCGCCCTCGCCGACCGCGAGCCCAACGACCTCGCCGCCATCCGCGCCCTCGCGCCCGCCGCCCCGCCCCTCCCCGCCTGGTCGCCCGACGACGCCACGCTCCTCGACCGCCTCCACGGCGCCTGGCTCGGCCGCGCCACCGGCTGCGCCCTCGGCAAACCCGTTGAAAACCGCGCCCTCCAGCGCGACGCCGCCGGCCGCCTCGACGGCCGCCGCCGCGTGCGTGACTACCTCGAGAAACGCGGCGACTGGCCGCTCGCCGATTTCATCTCCAATCGCGACGTCGGCGACGGCGACAAGATCCCCGCCTTCCGCTCCTACCGCGAAAACATCGCCTTCATGGAGTCCGACGACGACATGTTCTACACCGCCGTCGGTCTCGTCGCCCTGGAAAACCACGGCCGCGACCTCACCTGGATGCAGATCGCCCGCGCCTGGTTGCGCCACATCCCGATCGCCTCGCTCTGCACCGCCGAGATCAACGCCGTCACCAACCTCCTCTCCCGCTCCGCCGCCGCCAAGGAGGGCGACGCCACGCCCGAGTGGTGCCGCCGCCACCGCAACCCCTACCGCGAATGGATCGGCGCCCAGATCCGCGCCGACGCCTGGGCCTACGCCGCCGCCGGCGACCCCGCCCTCGCCGCCGAGCTCGCCTGGCGCGACGCCTCCTGGACGCACGAGCGCAACGGCATCTACGGCGCGATGTTTTTCGCCGCGATGATCGCCGCCGCCTTTGTCGAGACCGACCTCGGGCGCCTGATCGACGTCGGCCTCGCCCACATCCCCGCCGACTGCCGCCTCGCCCGCTGGGTCCGCCGCTGCCGCGAGTGGTGCGCCGCCTCGCCCGACTGGGAGGGGGCGATGCAGCGCCTCGAGGACGAGCTCAACGAGATGCACGCCGTGCACACGATCAACAACGCCCTCGTCGTGCTCATCGCGCTGCACTACGGCCGCGGCCGGCTCGACGACACGGTGTGCATCGCGACCATGTGCGCGCTCGACACCGACTGCAACGCCGCCACCGCCGGATCGGTCGTGGGCGCGATGCTCGGCCGCGCCGCGCTCGGCAGCCGCCTCGCCCCGCGCCTGAACGACCGCGCGCGGCTCGACATGATCGGCTTCCACGACGTGTCCTTCGCCGAGCTCGCCGCCCGCCACGCCGCCGTCTGGCACACCTTGCGCGCCTGATCCGCCGCGCCACAGTGGCGTTTTACTATTTTATCTTAAAACACGCGGGGTCTCGCGGGGGGCCCTGGCGCTTCCATTTTGGCGTCAATCGGCAAAAGCATCCCTGCGTCCGCACGGTCGCCGCGCCGCTCGAAAACGCCCCCAGCCCCATGGAAAAATACTCCCGCCTCCTCTCCGCAGTCCTTGGCGCCGCCCTGGCTCTTCCTTCGATCTCCACCGCGAGCATCATCGCCTACGACTCCTTTCTCTATCCCGAAAACGCGCCGCTCGCCGGGCAATCCGGAGGCGGCGGCCAGTGGAGCGAGCCGTGGTCGGTGGCGCAAAACATCACCCACGCGGTCATCGAGCGCGGGTCGGTGCGATTTGGCGACGGCTCCGGGAACCCCCTCGGCGACGCCTCGAAGGAGTCCTCCGCCTCACGCAGTTTCGCGAGCTATTCCGGCCAGACGGTGTTCCTGAAATTCTCCTTCGTCCTCGCGCACGGCACCAGCGCCGATCCGGACCGCTTCTACCTTCGGTTGAGCGGACGCGGCGCCGGCGGCGGCTGGGGAACGCTCGAAGTCGGCACCGGCCTCAATCACGCGTTTGCCAGCGACACCCCCTCCGCGAAAGGCGACCAGCGCATCACCGCGCGCGTCCACAGCACCGCGGCGCATCGTGTCGCGGCCGGCGGACAGGTGTCGGACTCCGTTGAATACACCGTCGTCGTGGAGCTCTCCAAAAACGACCCGGCGCCCACCAGCCGCTACTCCACCCTCCGGCTTTGGGTGAATCCCGCGGCCAACGACTACGACGCCGCGGAAGTGAGGCAGATCAGCTACAACCAGATGCTCTACTCCGTGAACAAGCTCTTCGTTTTCCTCGATGAAACCGAACCGGGCGACGTTTTCCGCCTTCACGACGTCATGGTCGCCACCTCCTGGGAGGATGTGACGGCGGCGCATTGATCCGAGTTTAGACGGCGCCGACAGCCTTGCGCTTTCGTCGCGCTAAATTTCGTCATGCGAAGCTATCCACGACGCTTCGCCCAGATTTCACACGCCGCCCCTAAACCGGGGCGTTGATTATTCGTCCTAGACCGAAGGGCAGACTCTACTTCAGCGTGGTGGCACTCCCGCTCCCTCGCAGATGCCCGCCCCGGAAAGCTCCTTGCTCAGCGTCGCCCGCCTCGGCGTCGGCTGGGAACACGATGAAAACTTCGTCATCGATCGTCCCGGCACCGGCGACTACCTGCTCATCCACTTCACCCGGCCCGCGCTGATCACGCTCGGCGGCCAGACCCACCGCTGCCCGCCGCACACCTGCATCCTCTACACGCCGGACCACGACCAGACCTACCGCGGCGACGGCTGCGGCCTCTCCGACAACTGGATCCATTTCCTCGGCGATTCGGTCGAGGCCCTCGCCCGCCGGCACGAGATCCCGCTCAACCGGCCCTTCCGGCTCGCGCAGGCCGCCTTCGTGCCGGCCGTGATCAACGAGATGCGCACCGAGATCCACCGCAAGGAGCCGCACTACGCCGAGGTCGTGGACCTCTTGCTCCGCCAGCTCTTCCTCCTGCTCCAGCGGCACATCGAGCTGAGCTCGCGCAAGCGGCTCACCGGCCGCAAGGCCGAGCTCGCCGCCGCGCTCGGCGACGTGCAGGCGCGCGTGCTCGGCACGCTCGACCACCCGTGGACGGTGCGCGAGATGGCGGCGTCGGTGCACCTCAGCCGCTCGCGCTACATGGGGCTCTACCGCGAGTTTTTCGGCGGCTCGCCGGTCGAAGATTTGATCAACGCCCGCGTGAAGCACGCCCAGTGGCTGCTCTCCGCCACCACCCTCGCGGTCGGGCAGGTGGCGGGCGAATGCGGCTTCCGCAGCCTCTACCACTTCAGCCGGCTCTTCAAAAAACGCGTCGGCTGCTCGCCCTCGGAGTTCGCCAGCAAGTTCGGCAAGGCCACCTCGCTCGGCCGCGGGGTCAACGAGACCATCGCCGACAAGGGCGTGCAGTTCCCCTTCGTCGAGATGCCGCGGGCGAAGAGGAAACGCTGACGCCGCTCAGCGGCCCGTCTTCACGCGCAGGACACCGAATGAACTCGCCGGCAAGGTGCGCGCAAAGGCGCCGTCCTTGACCTCGAGCGCCACCGCCTCGGTCCGCGGCGCGACGCGCCCGGGTTCCTCGAAGGTGTTGACCGCGCCGGCGTCGTCGCTCGCGAGCAAAGTCCACTCGGCCGCGCTCACGCCCTCGGGCAGCACGCCCGCGGCGCCGGTCTCGACCCGCGCGGTGATCTCGACCGCGGACGGGTTGACCAAAAAGAAGACCCACTCGCCGGCGCGCTCGTCGCGGCCCGCCGCCACGTAGAGCGGCTCGCGCTTCAGGTCGGCGAGGCTGGCCTCGTGGACCAGCTGGTCGTCGATCCAGGCGCGGATCCGCGGCCCGCGCAGCTCGAGCCGCAGCTCATACCAGCGGCCCGTCTCGATCCGCCCCGGCGCCTCGGCGCGCGGCAGCCCGGGGATGTCGAGCGCGTGGCGCTGGTTTTCCCAGCCGCCGATGTTCCAGCGCGCCATGCCCGCCTCGCCCGCGCCGAAGTGGACGAGGAAGCCTTCGCGCCCGGAGAATTTGCGCGCCTTGAGCCGGAGCGTGTAGTCGCGCCAACCCTCGTCGCCGGCAAACGCGGCCCGGTCCGCCGAGGCGTCGTCGGTCTGCCGCAACACGCCGTCGCGCGTCTCCCACTTGCCGCGCAACAGCTCCCAAGCCGACGCGCCGCCGGCGAAGTCATCGCGGAACAGCACGCGGCCGTCGGCGGCGATCACCTCGACGTCGCGAAACTCGGCGCCGGTGTTCCAGGTGCCGAGGCCGATGCGCCCGCCGGCCGTGGGCGCGGGCGGCGGGGCGCCCGCCGGCTCGACGCTCGTGGGGAACACGCGGTCGGGCCGGTTTTGCCCGAAGAGCGCCTGCACGTGGTAGGACGCGGTGCGCAGCACCCGGGTCGAGTCGAACCAGATCAGGTTGGGCTCCCACTGCGCCCGACCGCGCTTGGCGAGGAGCGGGGCGTAGGCGGCCATCTCGACGACGTCCGCGTTGCGCAGGAGCCCGGTCATGTAGGCCGCCTCGGCCAGCGCCGCGCGATGCGTGCTGCGCCGCCCCGCCTCGTGCGCGGCGAACTCGCCGACGAAGACCTTCGGGCCGGCGCGGTCGTAGCGCGCGTAGCGGTCGGAGTTGGCCAACAGCCAGCTCGGCGGCACGTAGTAGTGCTCGTCCACGAGATCCGCCGGCACGCCCGCCTTGAAGCGATCCCAGGCGAACCGCCACAGGTCGTCGTCCACGAACGGGCCCGAGGTGCTGACGATCTTGATCTCCGGATGCCGCTCGCGGATCGCGCGGTGAAAGACGACGTAGCGGTCGAAGTATTCCTGGTTCCACTGCTCGTTGCCCACCGCGAGGTATTTCATGCCGAAGGGCTCGGCGCGCCCCATCGCCGCGCGGACAGCGCCCCAGCGCGAGGTCGCGGGACCGTTGGCAAACTCGATCAGATCGAGCGCGTCCTGCACCCAGACGCCGAGCTCGTCCATCGCGCAGTGCACCCCGCGGCGCGCCTGGCAGGCCATGCCGCAGTTCACCACCGGCAAGGCCTCCGCGCCGAGATCCTCGGCGAGCTGGAAATACTCGAAGAAGCCCAGCCCGTAGGTCTGGTGATACTCGGGCGAGCGCTCGTCGCGCCACAGGTTCCAGTTTTGCCGGCGCTCCGCGACGTCGCCCACCGTGTCCTTCCAACGGTAGGCGTTGGCCAGCCCGTGCCCCTCGACGATGCAGCCGCCGGGGAAGCGCAGGAAACCGGGCTTCATGTCGGCCAGGGCCTGCGCGAGGTCGGGCCGCATGCCGTTGCGGCGGCCCTTGAAGGTCTCGGCGGGGAACAGCGACACCATGTCGAGATCCGCCGCGCCGGTCTCGTGCAGGAGCACCACGAGGCGCGCCTTGGGATCGGCCGCCGCGGCGCGCAGCTCGACCTCGCGCTTCCGCCACGCGTCGCCGATCTGCTCGATCTTCGTGCCCGCCAGCCGCCGGCCGTCCTCGCCTTCGAGCACGACCTCGAGCGTCACGCTCGTCCCCGGATTCGCCGAGCGCGCGTGCACCGAAAAACGATAGACCGCGCCCTCGCGCACCGGGATGCCCGCGTCGAAGCCGTGGTTCGCCACGCCGTAGCCCTCGCCGGGCAGCTCGACCAGGAGGCGCAGGTAGTTCGGGTTGTTGGCGTGGAGCCCGTCGCCGCCGTGGATCGCCAGCTGCCCCCGCGCCGCGCCGCGGCGGATCTCCCGCCACGCGTGCAGGCGGTTGGCGTGCTCGAAGGAGCGGTTCTCGATCAACTCGCCGTAGAGACCGCCGTCGGCCGCGTGGTTGATGTCCTCGAAAAACAGGCCGTGCATCGTCGGCGCCACCGCGATCCCCGGCGCGCGCGCATCCACCCGCACCCGCACCTCCGTGGCGTGCACGCCGACGGCGGCGGCGGTGAAACCGAGGGCGACCAATCCGGAGACCGAGGACAGGCGAGGCATCGTCATGGAAAACAAGGGGGTTGAGGTATGCTCCTGCGATTGCTCCGGCGGCCCCGCCACGGCAAACCCGATCACGCCGCGTCGGACGAAACGGCAAAGACTCGCGCATCCGTGCGGCGCCCGGCCCGCCCGGCCTTGGCCTTTTCCGCCCAAAGCTTGATTAAAAGTCCTGCCCGGCAGCATTGCCGTTGCGGCGCGGCGGCGCCTGCGCTGCAACCACGCGCATGCTTCCCGCCACGTCGCCCCGCCGTGTCGCCCTCCTCTCGCTGGTTTTTCTGCCCCTCATGATCGCTCCGCCCGCCACCGCCGAGCCCGCCGCCGCCACCGGCGCGCCGCCGTCGTGGACCAATCCCCTCGTGCGCCATCGCGCCGACCCCTGGGTGCTTCGCCACGGCGACGACTACTACTTCATCGCCACCGTGCCGGAATACGACCGCATCGAGCTGCGCCGCGCCCCGAGCCTCGCCGCGCTCGACGCCGCGCCGCCCGCGGTCATCTGGCGCAAGCACGCCTCCGGGCCGGCCAGCCATCACATCTGGGCGCCCGAGCTTCACCACCTCGACGGCAAGTGGTATGTCCACTTCGCCGCCGGCCGCGCCGACGACATCTGGGCCATCCGCATGTATGTGCTCGAGTGCGCCTCGCCCGATCCGCTCGCCGGCCCCTGGATCGAGCGCGGGCAGATCAAGACCCACCTCGACAGCTTCTCGCTCGACGCGACCACCTTCGAGCACCGGGGCGCGCGTTACCTCGTGTGGGCGCAGCACGACCCCGAGATCGGCGGCAACACCTGCCTGTTCATCGCGCGCATGGACACGCCCTGGAGCATCGTCGGCCGCCCCGCCCGCCTCTCGAGCCCCGAGCATCCTTGGGAGACGGTCGGCTTTCGCGTCAACGAGGGCCCCGCGGTCCTCGTCCGCCACGGGCGCGTCTGGATCGCCTACTCCGCCAGCGCCACCGACGCCAACTACTGCCTCGGCCTGCTCGCGGCCGACGAGCACGCCGACCTGCTCGATCCGCGCTCGTGGAAAAAATCCCCCGCGCCCGTGCTCGCCACCGACGAGGCCGCCGGCGTTTTCGGCCCCGGGCACAACAGCTTCACCACCCTGCCCGACGGGCGCGACGTGCTCGTGTATCACGCCCGTGAATACCGCGACATCGCCGGCGATCCGCTCGCGAACCCCGACCGGCACACCCGGGCCGCCATCCTCGGCTGGTCCCCCGCCGGCGAGCCGGTGTTTTCCTTCGGCCCCTGAGCGCCCCGCCCACTCCCGCCCCATGATCCGCCCGCCCGCCCCGGGCCGCGCCGCCGCCCGCGCCCTCCACCCCCTCTACCGCGACCCCGTCCACGATGGCGCCGCCGATCCCGTCGTCGTCTGGAACGAGCGCGCCGGCGCCTGGTGGATGTTCTATACCAACCGCCGTGCGGCCGACCCCGCCCTGCCCGAGATCTCCTGGATCCACGGCACCCGCATCGGCATCGCCGCCTCGACGGACGGCGGGGAAACCTGGCGCCACCACGGCGAGGCCCGGCTGCCGCTTCCGCCGGAATACGGCCCGCTCGAGGAGCAGACCCACTGGGCGCCGGAAATCGTGCGCCATGAGGACGCTTACCACCTGTATCTCTCGGTCGTGCCGGGCATCTTCATCGACTGGCAACACCCGCGCGCGATCCTCCACTTCACCAGCCCGGACCTCGAGAACTGGACCTACCGCTCCACTCTCCCGCTCGGCTCGGATCGCGTGATCGACGCCTGCGTCGCCCGCCTCGCCGACGGCCTCTGGCGCATGTGGTATAACGACGAGCGGCTGGACAAAGCCATCGCCTACGCCGACAGCCCGGACCTCCACCAGTGGGTGGATCGCGGGCTCGTTCGCCTGCCCGGGCGTCGCCCCGGCGAGGGGCCGAAGGTCTTCGCCTTCGCCGGCTCCTGGTGGATGGTGATCGACGAGTGGTGCGGCCTCGCCGTTTACCGCTCGGCCGACGCCGCGAACTGGGGCCGCCAGCCGGGCGAGAACCTTCTCTGCCGGCCCGGCGTCGGCGAGGACGACGGGGCCGTGGGCCGGCACGCCGACGTGGTCGTCAACGACGGCCGCGCCTGGCTTTTCTATTTCACCCATCCCGGCAAACCGCGCGCCGGGGCCGCGCCCTCGCTCTGCGATCATCGCCGCAGCTCGATCCACGCGGTGGAGCTTCTCGTCGATCCGGAGGGCCGCCTCGTCTGCGACCGTGACCGCTCCCCGCCGCCGCGGCTCGTGGCCAGGTAGGGCGGCACCGCCGGGGCCGCCGCGTTGCCTCTCCGCCCTTGCCTCTCCGCCCTTGCCACTCCGCCGCCCTACTCCGTCGCCGTTTCCGGCACCGGGATCAGCATCAGGTCGAGGCTCTTGCCGTCCGACAGCATGCCCGACTGCACGAGGATGCGCGTCCCGTCGGGGCTGAAATTCGGGTGCGTGTGGTCGGGCTTCATCACGTGCCCCGTCGAGACGAGCCGGATCTCGCCCGTGCGCCGGTTGAGCAGGTGGATCTCGCCGTCGAAGTTGTCGCCCACCGCCCAGCGCCCGTCGGCCGTGCCGTGGCTGTGCCAGAAACCGTTTCCGCGGCTCGTCTGGCCGAGCGGCGTCACCTCCTCGGTGCGCAGGTTGATCGCCATGATGCCCGTCGGGCGCTTCCGCAGCTCGGGCGTGTGGCCCATGAGGTTGAAGATCAGCGTGTCCTTATCGACCACGACCTCGTGCGTCACCCAGTCGTGCTCCGCCTCCCGGAAGACCGGGCGGTTGTCGCTGCCGTCGCCGCGCACCGCCCAGATCCGCTGCGGCGCGTCGCCGCCGGTCTCGTTGCAATAGATGATCTCGCCCGGCACCCAAGGGTTCACCTGCACGTGGCCCATCAGGAACGGCGTGCGCAACACGACGCGGTAGTCGCCGCTCTCGAGATCGACCGCCGCGATGCCGCTCGGCACCTGAGGGATCGGCTTGCCCGGCTCGCGCGGCGGCGCGTCGGCGAAGCGCACGCCGAAGTAGGCCTTGGTGCCGTCCGCGTCGATGTCGAAGCCGCCCGCGCCCTTGTGCTCCGGGGGGAGTGTCGCGATCACGCGCTCGTAGGCCGCGCGCTCCTTCACCGCGCCCGCCGCGCTGTCCGCCAGCAGGGCCGCCATGTCCAGCACCACGAGCCGCTCGGGCTCGGGCGCCTTGCCCCGTAGAAAGTAGAGCCGCAGGTCGCGGCGCGAGACGTTGAGCGAGTAGGTGTTCACGTCGGGGCCGTCCGTGATCTGCACGATGTCGCCCGTGATCTCGTCCACCGCGTAGGCCTGCGGCGTGCGCGACGGGTTGCGATCGGAGGAGCGAAAGATCACGTGCCGCCCGTCCGCCGCCCACTGCGGGTGCGTCTGGTAGATTTTCATGTCGTTGCTCGGCGCGCTGGTCAGCGCGACCAGCGTCCGGCCGGTCACGCGATCGACGAGCACGCGCCGCTCCGGCGGCGAGCGGCGGCCGAGCTCGGCTTCGGCCGCGTGGAGCGAGGGGAGGAGGGCCATCAACGAAAACAAGAGGGGCAAACGCATAGGGGTTAGGGGATCTCGCCGCCGAGCCTCGCGCGCCCCCGCCCGCGACGCCACCCCCGGCTCATCGAACCGTAAGATTTCACCCACCTGGAGGGACGCCGTCCCCGGCGTCCGCGCCCCCGACGCGATCTTCCGCCTCCCCTGAGGCCATTGGCCGTAACATCGATCCCCCTCGTTCCGCGTAGCGGAACCGCACTCCCCAGCGGCGCTCATTGAGCCGCCGCATTAGCGGTCAACTCCCTCCCGCACCGAGAACTCCCGCACCTCGATCCGCGACCACACGGTGCGAAACCCAAACCAGCCCTCGGTCAAGGGCTCCGGGTCCACGAAATCGAAAAACACCACGCCGTCCCGCGCCCACGTCGTTCGCCCGCCCTCCTCCACCGTGATCTCGATCCGGTAGGCGCGCCCCGCCTCGAGCAGAAACTCCGCGCCCGACAGATCATGCTCGGGCCGCAGCGGCCGCCCGCCCGCGCCATCGTAACGACGAAATCGCGTGGTGCTGTTCCCGTTGCCGCCGTGGCCCACGTAGTAGGTGCGCAGACCGTCATAGGTCTCGAACTTGCCCGTGCGCCCGTTCTCCTTCGCGAAAAAATCTCCCGGCGTCCTCGGGTCGGTCGCCATCCAAAAGCAGTTGAGGTCGGAGACGCGCCGCCCCTCGCCGCCCGTCACCGTAGCGATAAACTGGATACGCACCGGCGCCCGCAGCGGCTCGCGCCGCCAGACCGTGCAGCCCGCCGCGTCGTCGATCACCAGCACGCCGTCGCGCGCCGTCACCGTGCCGCCCGGCTGCTGCTCCACCACCCAGCCCTCGAGCCCACGAGCAAACCACTCCGCCGCCTCCTCCGCCGCCAACGACGCCGGCGCCGAATCCGCGGCGACCGCTCCCGCCGCGAGCCCGCATGCGGCACGCACGATCCTGGTTCCGGTTTTTTTCATACTGTAAACTTGGGCTTCCGTTGCGGTTGGCGCGAGGTTGTCCCGACCTTACCGTCAGATTCGCCCCACCCTCCCCAACCACCCCATGCATCCCCTGTGCATTCGCCGGCGCCTCGCCGCCGGCCTCCTTTCCGTTCTCCTGTTCGCCGCGCCCTGCGTCGCCGCGCCGGCCCCCCTGGAAAAACTCCAGCGCGGGCTCGTCGCGCTGAAGCAGGAGAATGGCCAGGTCTTCGTCTCGTGGCGCCTTCTCGTCACCGACCCCGCCGCCACCGCCTTCAACCTCTACCGCACCAACGGCGACGGCGCGCCGCGCAGGCTCAACTCCGCCCCGCTCGCCGGCCCCACCTCCTTCGTGGACGAGAACCCCGGCGCCGGCGAGCTCCGCTACTTCGTGCGCCCGGTGCTGCGGGGCCGCGAATACGACCCCGCCCCCGCCTTCACCCTCGCGGCCGACGCCCCCGCGCGCGCCTGGCTCGAGATCCCGCTCCAGCGCCCGGCCGACGGCGTCGCGCCCGACGGCGCCACCTGGACCTACTCCGCCAACGACGGCTCCATCGGCGACGTGGACGGCGACGGCGTGCACGAGTTCTTCATCAAATGGGAACCGTCCAACGCCAAGGACAACTCCCAGCCCGGCGTCACCGGCCCCGTTTACCTCGATTGCTACCGGCTCGACGGCACCCTGCTCTGGCGCATCGACCTCGGTCGCAACATCCGCGCGGGCGCCCACTACACGCAGTTCATCGTTTACGACTTCGACGGCGACGGCCGCGCCGAGCTCGCCTGCAAGACCGCCGACGGCACCATCGACGGCACCGGCAAGGTCATCGGCGACGCCGCCGCCGACCACCGCAATCCGGGTGGCTACATCCTCCGCGGCCCCGAGTTTCTCACCGTCTTCGACGGCCTCACCGGCGCCGCCATCGACACCGTGCCCTACATCCCCGGCCGCCATCCCGACACCGAGAATCCGACCGGTGATCAGCTCAAGGAGGCCTGGGGCGACGGCTACGGCAACCGCGTGGACCGCTTCCTCGCCGGCGTCGCCTCGCTCGACGGCAAGACCGCCTCGCTGATCATGGCCCGCGGCTACTACACGCGCAGCGTCGTCGCCGCCTGGGACCTCCGCCGCGGCAAGCTCGTCTCGCGCTGGGTCTTCGATTCGCACGCCGGCCCCGAGGCGAATCGCGCTTACGCCGGGCAGGGCAACCACTCGCTCTCCGTCGCCGACGTGGACGGCGACGGGCGCGACGAGATCATCTACGGCGCCATGACCATCGACCACAACGGTCGCGGCCTCTACTCCACCCGCCTCCACCACGGCGACGCGCTGCACGTCGGCGACCTCGACCCCACCCGCCCCGGCCTCGAGACCTTCTCCCCGCACGAGGCCCCGAAGGGCAACGGCGGCATCGGCACCTCCTTCCGCGACGCCAAGACCGGCCGCATCCTCTGGTCCACCCCCGCCGAGCGCGACGTCGGCCGCGGCGTCGCCTTCGACATCGATCCGCGCCACCCCGGCGCCGAGGCCTGGGCCTCCAACAACGGCAACCTCTACAACGCCAAGGGCGCGATCATCTCCGACAAGCGCCCCTCCTCGATGAACTTCGCCGTCTGGTGGGATGGCGACCCGCTCCGCGAGCTCCTCGACCGCACCCACATCAACAAGTGGAACTGGGCCGACTCCACCGAGACCCGCCTCCTCACCGCCGAAGGCTGCGCCCACAACAACGGCACCAAGGCCAACCCCGTCCTCTCCGGCGACATCCTCGGCGACTGGCGCGAGGAGGTCGTCTGGCGCACCGAGGACAGCTCCGCGCTCCGCATCTACGTGAGCACGATCCCCACGCCCCACCGCCTCGTCACCCTGCTGCACGACCGCCAGTATCGCTTCGCCCTCGCCTGGCAAAACGTGGGCTACAACCAGCCCCCGCACCCGAGCTTCGACATGGCCACGCGCCTGCGCACCCCCGCGCGATGAGCTCCGCCCCGCCGTCGCTTCACCTCTTCGCCTACTTCACCGGCGGGGGCGAGGGCGGCCTGCGCCTCGCCGCCAGCCACGACGCCGCCGCCTGGCACCCGCTCGACGACGGCGCGCCGCTGCTCGCCCCCGCGCTCGGCGCGAGCCGCCTCATGCGCGACCCGCATCTCTCGCGCGGGCCCGACGGCGTCTTCCACCTCCTCTGGACCACCGGCTGGAACGATCCCTTCATCGGCCACGCCTCCTCCCGCGATCTCCTCCACTGGTCGGAGCAACGCGCGCTCCCCGTGATGGACGCCTTCCCCGGCACGCTCAACTGCTGGGCGCCCGAGGCCATCCACGATCCCGCCACCGGCGAGCACCTCGTCCTCTGGTCCTCCACCGTGCCCGGCCTCCACGCCGCCACCGCCGGCCTCTGCGAAGACGCCTACAACCACCGCCTCTACGCCTGCCGCACGCGCGATTTCGCCCGCCTCTCGCCCGCGCGGCTTTTCTTCGACCCCGGCTTTCCGGTGATCGACGGCACCCTGCTCCGCGCCCGCGGCGAGTGGCACCTCTTCTTCAAGGACGAGACGCTGCGCCCCGCGCCGCGCAAGACACTCCACCACGTCCGCGCCCCCTCGCTCGACGGCCCTTGGAGCGCGCCCTCCCCCGCCCTCGGGCCCGCCTGGGCCGAGGGCCCCGCCGCGCTCGACCTCGGCGACCGCGTGCTCCTCGTCCACGACATGTATCGGGAGGGCCACTACGGCGCGCTCGTCTCCTCCGACCTCTCCTCCTGGGCCGCCCCCGCGTCCGGCTGCGCCCTCCCGCGCGGCTCCCGCCACGGCAGCCTGCTCACCGTTCCCGCCTCCGCCCTCGCCCCCGCGCTTCTCGCCCGTCTCCCCGCCTCCCCATGATCGTCCCGCGTCTCGACTCCGCACTCGCCTACGGCGGCGACTACAACCCCGAGCAATGGCCCGAAACCGTCTGGCCCGAGGACGCCCGCCTCATGCGCGAGGCCGGCGTCAATTTCGTCAGCCTCGGCATCTTCGCCTGGTCGCGTATCCAGCCCACGCCCACGACCTGGGACTTCGCCTGGCTCGACCGCGTGATGGACCTCCTCCACGCCCACGGTGTGCGCGTCTGCCTCGCCACCGCCACCGCCTCGCCGCCCGCGTGGATGGCGCGCCTTTACCCGGACTCGCTCCCCGTCACCGCCGACGGCGTGACGCTCCACTTCGGCTCGCGGCAGCAGTTCTCCCCCAGCTCGCCCGACTACCGCCGACACGCCGCCGCGCTCGTGCGCCGCCTCGCCCGCCGCTACGCCCGCCACCCCGCGCTCGCCACCTGGCACGTCGGCAACGAATTCGCCTGCCACATGAACGAGTGCCACGGCGAGCACAGCGTGCGCGCCTTCCGGGCGTGGTTGAAAAACAAATACAAGACCCTCGCCGCGCTCAACGACGCCTGGGGCACCGCCTTCTGGAGCCAGATCTACGGCTCGTGGGACGAGATCCACACCCCGCGCCGCGCGCCCTTCATCTCCAACCCATCCCAACTGCTCGATTTTCGCCGCTTCACCAGCGACGCCTTTCTCGAGCTCTACCGGATGGAGCGCGCCATCCTGAAGCGCGCCACGCCCGAGGTCCCGGTGACGACCAACCTCATGGCCTTCTTCAAGCCCCTCGACTACCGCGCCTGGGCGCGGGAGATGGATTTCGCCGCCTGGGACGCTTACCCCGACCCCGCGCTGCCCGACGAGGGCCGCCACTGGTCCGCCGTCGGCCACGATCTCACCCGCTCGCTCAAGCCCGGCCTGCCCTTCATCCAGATGGAGGCCGCCACCTCCGCGGTGAACTGGCGCGAGCTCAACCGCCCGAAGCCCGCCGGGCTCATGCGCCTCCAGAGCCTGCAAGCCCTCGCGCGCGGCGCCGACGGCGTGATGTTTTTCCAATGGCGCGCCTCCCTCTCCGGCGCCGAGAAATACCACAGCGCCATGGTGCCGCACGTCGGCGCGGAGCGCAGCCGCATCCACGACGAGGTGCGCCGCCTCGGCGCCGAGCTCAAAAAGCTCGCCCCGGTCGCCGGCTCGACCGTGCGCGCGCGCGTCGCCATCGTGATGGACTGGGAGGCCTGGTGGGCGCTCGAGCTCGAGGCCCGCCCCGTGCGCCTCGACTACATGGCGACGCTCCACGCCGTGCACCGCGCCTTCTACGCGCAAAATCACGCGGCGGACTTCGTCCACCCGGAGGCGGACCTCTCCGGCTACGCCCTCGTCGTCGCGCCCGTGCTCTACCTGCTCACCGCGAAGGGCGCTGCCAAGCTCGACGACTACGCGCGCCGCGGCGGCACCCTGCTCGCCACCTACGCCAGCGGGATCGTGGACGAGCACGAACGCGTCGTGCCCGGCGGCTACCCCGGCCTGCTCCGCGACACGCTCGGGGTCTGGGTCGAGGAGTGGGCGCCCCTGGGCGCGCGCTTCACCAACCGCCTGCGTTTCCGTCGCGATCGGGCCGCGCGCTCCGCGGCCGGAGAGCTTAGTTGCCGCGAATGGACCGAGCTTGTGCACGCCGAGCAGGCGGAGGTGCTCGCGACTTTCACCGACGATCTGCTCGCCGGCCGGCCCGCCCTCACGTGCAACCAGGTCGGCCAAGGGCGCGCGTTCTACCTCGCGAGCGGACTCGACGCCGCCGGCTGGGACGCGCTCGCCGCGCGCCTCGCCGCCGAGCTCGGGCTCGAGCCGCCGCTCCAAGCCCCGCGCGATGTCGAGGTCTCGGAGCGGGTGGACGCCGAGGGCCGGCGACACGTTTTCATCCTCAACCATCGCCACGAGCCCGTCACCGTTTCGCTCGCTGCCTTGCGCGGCACGGATCTCCTCACCGGCCGCCGCGTCGCGAAGCGCATCCGCCTCGCCGCCCTCGACGCCGCCGTGGTCGCGGCGGACGGCGCGTAGCACCTCGCCTTGGAGGGACGCCGTCCCCGGCGTCCGTTTGAGCGTTTTCAGCGCACGCGCAGCCGCAAAAACCGCGTCGGCGCCGTCACCGTATCCGTCACGGTCACCGGGCCGGCCACGTTCTCCGCGCCGCTGCTGCTCCAGATCACGCTCCACGTCGCACCCGCGGCGAGCGAGCTGGTGGCCTCCACCTCATAGACGAGCGCCGGATCGGCGATGCGTTGAAAATTCAGCGTGAGACGTTCGCCCACCACCGACGCCGCGGGCGAGACCGTCGATCCATCCGCGCGCAAAGGATCCCCCCCGAGCGCATACTCGAGACGGTTCGGGAGCCCGTCGCCGTCCGGATCCGCGGTCGGGCCCGCGAGCGACTCGGCGGCGCCGCGGCCAAACCGCTCGTCGGTCCAGCGCTCGAACGGGCTGCGCGTGTCGGTGAGCGTGAGCACGATGCTCCCCGGCGCGATGGCGAAGCTTCCCGCCAGATAGGGCGTCGCGCTCGGCGGCGACCACTGGAGGTTCGGGTTGCCGGCAAGTGCGCCGGTGAAACTGAGCACGGTGTAGTCGCCCGCATCCAGCGCGCCGCCCAGATCCTCGGCCACGACCGTGATGTTGCCGTTCAGCGTCGCGGCGCCCGCCAGCGCCGGGCCGCGCCGCCGCGCGGGCTCCACGCCCAGGGCGAGCCTCGCGCCGGAGGACAGGCTCACGGAGCCGCCCACCGCGCCCGGCCCGCCAAAGGTGGCGCCGCTCGCGACCGTGACCGCGGTGTTGCCCAGCGAACCGGTGACGAGCAGGCGCCCGGCGGACACGGTGGTGCTGCCCGTGTAGGTGTTGGCCCCGGCGAGCACCAGCCGGCCCGCGCCGGTTTTGGCGAGCGAGGTCGCCGCGTTGCCGTTGGTGATCGCGCCTGCGAAAACCGTGTCGGTGCCGCGCGCGCCGACGGTGTAGGCCACCGCGACGTTGTTTCCCGAACCCGATGCGCCCGACAACACCGCGCCCGCCTCGCCGGAGAGCGAGCCGAGGGTGAAGGCCGTGCCGGAGCGGGCCGTGAGCGTGCGCGTGCCCAGATCGAAATCTGCGAGCGCCGAGCCTGAGCCGCCGAAGAAGCGGAAGGAGCCGACGCCGGCGAAGACCACCCGCCCCGCGAAGGAGGCGAGCGAGCCCTCGAGGTCGAAGACGCTGCTCGCATCGAGCGTGAGCACGCCCGCGCCGGAGACCGCGCGAATGCCGTGGTTGCCGCCCGAGTGGCCGCCCGAGATTTGCGCGACGCCGTCCACGATGATGGCGTTTTGCGGCGCGAGCGCGCCGGTCGCCCACACTCCGCCGCGCAAGGTCACGGCGCCGGTGCCGAGCGCCGAGGCGTGGCCGCTCGCCAGCACGCCCTCGTGCAGCGTGACGCCGCCGCCGTGGGTGTTGGCGTTGTGGATCGTGAGCGTGCCAGGGCCGCGCTTCACCAAGGCCGCCGCGCCGCCGAGCGAGCCCGTGCCGCCGAGCGCGCGCGGCTGCGAGATGTCCACCGTCAACGTGGACGGCGCGAGCGCGCCCGAGAGCTCGACGGTCGCGGTCGCGGAGCTGTCGTCGATCGTCACCGAGTCGCCGGTCACGAAGCTGATCGGCGTGCCGTCGTCGGCGCGCGCGAAGTTGACCGCGGCGCCGTCCCACACCGAGGAGACGGCGCCGGTCCAGCGCACCGCGAGCGGTTCGCGCGGCGGCGGGACGGGGTCCGTCCGGATGTTCGGCATCGGCGGCGCGGCCATGCCGGCGCCGACGAAAAAACTCGGATGCGGCGGCTGGTTGTAGCCGACGTTTTGCCAGGCCAGCGCCACGCGATACTGCGGATCGTGCAGGAAGGTGCGGAGACGGTTGGTCGCGGGGATGGTCGTCGAGAAGATCAGCAGCGCGGTGCTGTCGGCGTTGCGCCACACGACCTCCTCGCGCCAGTCGCCGAGGATGTCGCCGGATAGACCGGGCGTGTTTTTCGTGCCGTTGTTGGCCGTGGCGCCGTGCTGCCAGGCGGTGAGCAGATTGCTGCGGCCGGCGCTGAGGTGGTTCCACTTCGAGATCGTGGTGCCGTCGAGCAGCTCGCGCAGCGGGTCGGCGTCCCACCACACGCCGAAGTTGTAGAACATGTTCGAAGGCAGCGTGGCGATCACCTGCCCATCGGCGGCGTAGAGGTTGTTGTTGTTCGTCGCCCAGGCCTCGGCGCCGGGATAGCGCGGATCGATGTCCATCATCACGCCGCGGCCCACGTCGGCCGTGGCCGGCGTGGACCAGATGATCGCGCCGGTGGAGGCGTCGCGCAGCGCGGTGCCGATGCCGCCGTTCGAGCCGGGCGATTCGAAGGGCGAAAAAATCTCCTGCCCGGGCCGCGAGGGATCGAAGTCGGAAACGTGCAAGGCGTCCCCGTGGCCGAGCCTGCTGGTGTAGCGGCCGGTGCCGTCGGCGTTCACCGTCATCGCGCCGTAGATGATCTCCTGCCGCCCGTCGCCGTCCACGTCGGCGATCGAGAGCTGGTGGTTGCCCTGGCCGGCGTAGGTCGAGTTGTTGGCCGCGGAGAAGGTCCAGCGGCGTGTCAGGGCCCGGTCGCGCCAGTCCCACGCCACCAGGTGGGTCTGGGTGTAGTAGCCGCGCGCCATGATGAGCGAGGGCCGCTCGCCATCGAGGTAGGCGACGCCTGCCACGAAGCGGTCCACGCGGTTGCCGTAGCTGTCGCCCCAGTCCGACACCGTGCCGCGCCCCGGCAGATAGGCGGTGGTGGCGAGCGCCCGGCCCGTGAGCCCGTCGAAGATCGTGAGGTATTCCGGGCCGGAGAGGATGTAGCCGCTTGAGTTGCGGTAATCGGCGCTCGCGCTGTCGCCCGCCATCAACACCGGGTCGCCGCGGCCGTCGATCGTGCCGGGGGCGGTTTTCACCGCGAGCTCGGCGCGCCCGTCGCTGTCGAGATCGTAGGCGATGAACTGCGTGTAGTGCGCGCCGGCGCGGATGTTTCGCCCGAGGTCGATGCGCCAGAGCCGCGTGCCGTCGAGCTTGTAGCCGTCGAGCAGGACGTTGCCGGTGTAGCCGGACTGGGAGTTGTCCTTCGCGTTCGAGGGCTCCCACTTCACCACGAGGTCGAGCTCGCCATCGCCATCGAGATCGGCGGGCGCGAGGTCGTTGGCCGAGTAGGTGTAGCTCTCGCCGCTCGGCGTCACGCCGCCCGGCGGCGGCTGGATCGGCACCGAGAGGAAAGGCTGCGCGGGCGCGTCGGGCGGAAGCGCGAAAGACGCCGACGCGGTCTGCTCCACCCCGCCGAGCACCGGACGCACAAAATAGGAGACGCCGGCGGCGAGCGCGGCCGAGCCAGGGGTGTCGCGGTAGTCGGTGGTCGTAGCCAGCGGCGAGGAGTTGAGCTTCACCGGGACGCCCCCACCGACCGAACGGTAGAGGTTGAACGCGATCGCGTCCGGATCGGTGCCGAGCATCCGCCAGCCCACGTGTGTAGTGGTGGCGCTAATACGGATGGCGACCACGCCCCGGCCGAGGTTCTCCATCCGCGCCTGCCCCCTGGCGAGGGCCGCGGCCAGCACGGAGAAGGAAAGCCAGAGGCAAAGCGACGCGAGGCGACGGCGTGGGGAAAACATGGGGCGCGGGGAAGGGGTTGACGCCACACAGCCCGATCCCGCGCCCGCGCCAAGCCGGCCCGATTATGACAGTAAGCGAGCCATGCGCTTCGCGGCCGCGCGCGACGCCGACGCGTCCGACCGCCTTTGATGTTTCGTCCCGTCGGTTGCGCTTTTGGTCCCTTAAGCGCCGGATCTTACTGTCAGCTCCAAAGCGTTTCGCCTCGCGTGCCCTTGATGTGCGGTGCTGGCCCCGCCCCACCCCGACATGCGCTTTCGTCTCTTCGCGCTTCTCTGCGCCTTCGCCCTTCCCGCGGTCGCCCAGACCACCTTCGTCAACCCCGCCAAGCCCGGCTCGCCCGAGGCCGCCACCGTCGGCAGCTTGGAAATCGCCCGCACCGGCAAGGAGGTCCTGCTCACCTGGACCCTGCCGGAGGGCGAGATTCGCATGATCGAGATCATGCGGCACACCAGCCCGCAGGCTCCCGGCCGCGGCCGTGTCGCCGGCGTCCGCCCCGAGCCGCCGATCTTCGCCGACACCGTGCCCGATGAGCAGGCGATCTACTGGTATTGGCTCAAGATCACCCGCCCCAACGGCCTGGTGCTCAACATCGGCCCCGTGCCCACGCCCGAGTCCTCCGTCTGGACGCCGTGACCACCCGCCCGGCCGCGCCCCCTCTCTTCCGTCCTAGCATCAACCTCCACCACCCCATGAACCCCGCGAAACACAACACGCACTCCCTCCGCCTCCGCAGCCGACTCGTCACCACGCTGGTCGTCGCGATGGCCGCCCAGGCGCACGCCGCCGACGGCACCTGGATCGGCACCACCGCCGGCAACTGGTCCGATACCGCCAACTGGACCGACGGCATCGTCGCAGGAGCGACGACCGGCACCACCAGCGCCGACATCGCGTCCTTCCCCGTCGGCTCCGCCATCGGCGCCGTCACCGTCGATGCCAATCGCAACATCTCCGGCATGACCATCAGCGGCTCGGTCGGCACGCCCGCCACACTCTCCTTCACCGGCGGCTCCTTCCTGCTCAGCAGCGGCGGCAAGATCGAGGCCACCTCCACCGGCGGCAACGTCACCATCGGGACGCCGATGACGATCCAGGGCAACGGCGGCAGCTACACCCTCAGCACCAGCACCCCGGGCACTAACCGTAACTTCAACATCACCGCCGCCATCAGCGGCGTCTCGACCACAGGTAACACCACCACGCTCAACCTCGAGGGCACCTCCACCGCGCTCAACACAATCAGCGGCGTGATCAGCGACGGCACGGGTGGAGGTCGCCTCGCGGTCAACAAGTCCGGCACGGGCCAGTGGACCATCAACGGCGCCACCTTCACCGGCGGCCTCACCGTCACCGGCGGCACGATCCGCACGGCCAACTCCGGCAACACCTCGCTCCAGCTCGGCAGCGGCCAGATCACCTTGGACGGCGGCTCCCTCACGCTCGGCTCCACCGGCGCCACCAACCTCGACAACGCGCTCTCGGTCGGCGCCGGCGGCGGCAACATCACCTTCCGCTCCAACCACAGCTTCAACCCCTCCGCCCTCACCGGCACCGGCACGCTCAATCTCTTCCACTCGAACAGCGCCGGCACCGTCATCACCACCAACGACCTGAGGGATTTCGCCGGCAACATCGCGCTCAACCAGAACGGCGCCAACAGCCTCGCGATCCGCCTGGGCAACACGGCCAACTACGCCTCCGGTCGCAACGCCGGCTTCATCCTCAACGCCAACACCTCGATCATCACGCAGGCCGGCACCAACGGGGCGTTTACCATCGAGCTCGGCGCGCTCTCCGGCGCGGCCGGCTCCTCCATCGGCGGCTCGGGCGCGGGCACCGGTATCTTCACCTACCAGATCGGCAACCGCGGCGAAAACACCACCTTCGCCGGCAACATCGTGAACGGCGGATCGCGCACCGGCCTCGCCAAGGTCGGCGCCGGCTCGCTCACGCTCACCGGCACCGGGCATACCTTCAACGGCGGCATCACGATCAACGGCGGCTCGATCGTGCTCGGCGGTAACGGCCTCCTGCCCGACGCCAACAACCTCGTGCTCGGCGGCGGCAAGCTCGACCTCGCCGGCTTCTCCGAGACGCTCGCCGACCTCAGCCTCGTGGCGGACACCGTCTCCACCATCGACTTCGGCGCCGGCGCCTCGACCTTCTTCGTCAACAGTGTCGTCGGCACCGGAGCGCTCTCCGTGCTCAACTGGACCTCCGGCTCCGATCTCTTCCGCGTGGGTGCCGATCCCACCGCGCTGCTCCCGCAGATCACGATCAACGGCCTCGCCGCGCAGGCCTCGTTCAACGGCGGGCTCAACGTCTGGGAGCTAAGCGCCATCCCCGAGCCCTCCGCCTTCGCCGCCCTCGCCGGTCTCGGCGCCCTCGGCTGCGCCGCGCTCCGCCGCCGCCGCCGCGCCTGAGCCTCGCCCGTTTTTCGATTTGGTCAAAGAGCCCGCGTCGCGAGACGCGGGCTCTTTTTTGTCAATTCGCCGCCGCCCGCCGCCCGGCCCGCGGCGTCGCCCGCAAGGCCGCCGGGTCCACCCGCGCGATCAGGCGCTTCACCTGCTCCTCCGGCCGCTCCTTGCCCGCCACCTGCGTGCGCCACTCGTTGGGATAAACCTTGAAGCGCCGCTTGAAAACCCGGCACAGGTCGCTCGCGCTGTTGAAACCGCTGCGACGCGAGATCACGTCGAGCGTGTCGCCCGTGTTGGCCAGCAACTGCGCCGCGCGCTCCAGGCGCAGTTGCGTGAGCACGAGGTGCGGGCTCTTGCCGTAAACCAGGCGGAACTGGCGGCGTAGGTGCGCCACGGATACATGCACCACCTCCGCCAGCGCGTCGAGCGTGGGCCGCTCGTGCAGATGCGAGAGATACCACTCCGTCGCGCGCTCCACCCGCTCCACCGCGACCGTCTCGAGCGGAAGCGCCGCGCCAAAGTCCCTCCCCCGCAACAGCAGCAGGCTGAGGTCTATCAGCGCGCGATCGAAGAGCAGCAAAGAGGCTGGCGTCGGCGAGCGGTAGTGCGGCTCGATCGATTTGCCGAGCTGACGGACCATGTCCGCCTCCTCCGGCTCGAGCGCCATGCTCAGGTGCCCGTGCTCCGCGCAGGCCTCGCGGATCACGTCCGGCACCGTCGAGAAGTGAAAGACCGCGCGGTCGATCTTGCGTCGCGATTCCCAGCCGTGCGCGCGCTCCGGCGGGAAGACCCACAGCATCGGAGCGCGCTCGAACTTGCCCTCCTCGAAGCCCTCGCCCGTCGGTCGCAGCGAGCCTTTCAAGCAGGCGTAGAATTCCCAGTTGAAACGCGTCATCTCCGCCACCGGAGCGCTCGAGAGATCCTTTGGCCCGTGGGCAATATAGCGTAGCATGGGAGGGTAACTGCGCAGAATTCCGCCCGGTATGAGCGATTTTGTCAATGAGAAGCGCGGCCCCCGCTCTTGGATACGTAGGCTCTTGGATGTTCTCTGGACGCATCCCCTAACAACATGTCCTCGACCCCTCGCCCCGTGTCCCTCCGCCCCGCCGCCGCCCGCTCCGGCTTCACCCTCATCGAGCTGCTTACGGTGATCGCCATCATCGGCATCCTCGCCGCCATTCTCATCCCCACCGTCGGCAAGGTCCGCAAGACCGCCAAGAGCGCGCAGTGTGCCTCAAATCTCCGCCAGTGGGGTCAAGCGATCAACCTCTACTCAAACGACAACAAGGGCACCTACTTTATCCAGGGCCGCTGGCCCGATCCGACATCACCAAACTCTCTCGGCTGGGCCTCCGCCGTTTCCGATCCGGAGTTATGGCCCTACGGCCGCTACCTCTCTGCATCCACCAACGCGTTCAACCTGCGTTTCTGTCCGCTCTACACGAAGCCCTTCACTGGTAACAATCCGGTATCCTACGCCATCACGCGCCCGCGAACCGGCAACACGATAGCCCCCGACACCCGCAACGCACCCTTCCGGCAGATCCGCACGCCCTCGCAGTTTCTTCTCCTCATCGACAGCGATCCCGCGCTGATCTCCACCACCATCTGGGTCTCCAGCCTGAGCGACGCCAACGCTCGCGTGCTCCCCACGCTCTCCAATGCCGAGGATGACCGTCACGAAGGCGGCCTCAACGCTCTCTTCGCCGACGGCCACGTGAAACGCCTCACCGCCGCCGACGTCATCGCCCGAGGCGACATGGCTTATCGCACCGACAACTGATCCACGCCCGCTCCTCCCGCCACTCCATCGGCCGCCCCTCGCGGGGCGGCCTTTTTGTTTTCCCGCTCCGCCGCGCCTTCCCGCCCCGCTACGCGCCTCCGCCCTTCACCGTCGGCCCGTCTACCCAGGCCGCCGGCAGGGTCGTCGTCATCGGCAGCTCCGGCGCGCCGCACTCGTGGCGCAGCACCTGCCCGATCAGCAGCTCGATGCCGCGCGCCCCGAGCAGCCTCGGTTGCAGGTCCAGGCCGGCGCAGGGTGCGGTGGTGTTCATCACGTTGAGACAACAAAAGCCGTGAGTCTCCGGCACGCGCGCGCCCGCCTCCTCCATCCACGTCTTCACCTCGGGCGAGTGCGCCAGCACCACGTCGCACTTCACCGTGCGAAACCACTGGGCGAAATCGCGCGGCCCGACCTCGCTCGCGACCAAGGGCGGCAGGCGGGTCATGCCGTCATGGTGGGTCTGATACGCGTGGTAGGCCGCCTCCCAGCGGTGCAACAAACGAGCGTCGTGCGCGGCGCCCAGCACCAGGCCGGGCCGCCGGTAGCCCAGCGCCCGCAATCGGTCCAGCGCGGTCAACATCGCGCGGTAGTGGTCGGGACAGATCGCATGCAGCCCGGGACGCTCGATCACGTAGTCGGAGTAGATTCCCGAAAAATGCGTCCAATCCAGCCGCGTCAGGTCCGGCGTCTCCTTCACCGGCAACAGAAAAATCCCGCCGATGCCGCGCGAGTGCAGGATCGTGTCGAGGCGCTCGAGCGAGAGGCCCGCCTTGCCCACCACGAAGACGTCCGCCTTGAAACCGAGCTCCTCCGCGCGCTTGGTCGCGCCCTTCGTCAGCTCCTTGTGGTAACGCGACGGGCCGGCCGGGCGCCCCTCCGGCCCGTCGAGATCGAGCACCGCCAGCACGCCGCGAAAGGTGCCGGCGCGCGAGCGGCGCATCTCCGACATCAGCGCGCCGGCGAGCGGGTTTCTCCGGTAGCCCAGCTCCCGCGCCACCTTCAGCACCTTGGCGCGTGTCGCCGGCTTCACCCGCGGACTCCCGCGCAGCGCCTCCGAAACGGTCGTGTGCGACAAATCGAGTTTCTGGGCGAGCTGGCGAAGCGAGGGGGCGGGCATCGGGGCGGGGTTCGTCTTACTGTAAGAAATGCGGTGCGTCGCGGCTGTGCTCAAGCCGATTCACCTTCGGCGCGTCACCCCGAACGGTATTTCCCGCTCCTCCCCTCGATGCCCTCCACCCCCGGCTCCCGCCCGCCTCGTGTCGCCCTGATCGGCGTCAGCGGCTACGGCGGCATCTATCTCCAACTCGTCCGCGAGTCTCTCGCGCGCCGCGAAATCTCGCTCGTGGCCGCGGTCGTGATCAACCGCGAACAGGTCCCCGAAATCGTCGCCGAGCTCCGCTCGGCGGGCGCCGCGATCTACGCCTCCACGGAAGAGTTCCTCTCCCACGAGTCCGGCCGGGTCGATCTGTGCCTGATCCCCGTGGGCATCCAGTGGCACGCGCGCCTCACCGTCGCCGCGCTCCGCGCCGGGATGAACGTGCTGGTGGAGAAGCCGCTCGCGGGCTCGGTCGAGGATGTCGCCGCGATCCGCCGCGCCGAGTCCGAGGCCGGCCGCTGGGTCGCCGTCGGTTTCCAGGACCTCTACGCGCTCGAGGCCCGTTGGCTGAAGACGCGCCTCCTCGAAGGTGCCATCGGCCGCATCCAAGAGGTGCGCATGCTCGGCCTCTGGCCCCGCCCCCGCGCCTACTTCTCGCGCAACCACTGGGCCGGACGCGTCACCGCCGACGGCGCCGCGGTCCTCGACTCGCCGCTGAACAACGCCTTCGCCCACTTCGTCAATCTCTGCCTCTTCTTCGCCGGCCCCTCCGAGCAGGAGTCCGCGTCGGCGCAAGTCGAGTCGGCCGAGCTTTTCCGCGCGCACGATATCGAGATGTTCGACACCGCCGTGGTCCGCGCGAGCGCCCCGGGCGGCCCGCGCTTCTGGTTTGGCGTCAGCCACGCCACCGCCGAGACCCGACAACCCGAGATCTCGATCCTCGGCTCCGAAGGCTCCGCCGAGTGGTGGCACGAGCAACGCTGCGTCATCCTCGACACCGCCGGCCATCGGCAGGTGTTCCCCCTGCCCTCCACCGAGGAGTCGCGGCAGCTCATGTTCTCCGCGGTCGTCGCGCGGCTCTCCGATCCCTCGGCCTTCGTTTGCACCACCGCGGTGGCCGAGCAACACACGCGGCTGATCGAGGGCGTCCAGCGAGCCGCGGGCGTGCGCGCCTTTGACGCCACCTCCGTGGACTGGACGCCGGACCTCTCCACCCGGAGCGAGATCCCCTCGGTGCGCGGGTTGGCCGAAGCGCTCGACCGCGCCTTCGTCGCCGGCTCCTCGCTCGCCGCCGCCGCTTCGGCGCCCGTGGCCCCCGCCGCGCCCGCCGTCACCGCCGCGCCCGCCCCGGTCGTCACCCGCCTCGCCGTCGCCTCATGATCCGCAAAGCATTTGTCATGTCCGTGCACCCCGGCCACGAGGCGGAATACGCCCGTCGCCACCAGCCCATCTGGCAGGAGCTGGCCGACGTGCTTCGCGCGCACGGCGTGCACAACTACTCGATCCACCTCCACCCGGAGACCCGCCAACTCTTCGCCTACGCCGAGATCGAGAGCGAGGAGCGCTGGCGGGCCATCGCCGACACCGAGGTCTGCCGTCGCTGGTGGCGCCACATGGCCGACCTGATGCCGGCCAACCCCGACTCCAGTCCCGTCTCCACCTCGCTTGCCGAGGTCTTCCATTTGCCCTGAGCTTTCCGCGCGGACCGCTTCCGCTCCGCGCGACTCTCCACCCCGTCCGTCCCACGCCTCGCGCGTGCCCGCCGCCCCATGCCCCTCAGCCGTCGTTCCTTCGTCCGCGGAGGCGCCCTCGCCGCCGCCTCGCTGCCCCTCGCTTCGCTCCTCCGCGGTGCGAGCACGCCGCCACCCGCGCCGACGGCGGCCCCCGCTTTGCCGCCCGATCCCGCCCGGCCCGATCGCGCCGTGCTGCGCTGGCTCGAGGGCGCGCCCGCCGACCACATCGGCTCGGCGCTTGGCGTGTCCTGGCGTCGCGGCGCCGTGCCCGCCGGCACCGGCTTTGCGCTCCAAGGCAAGGGCGGAGCCGGCATCCCCGTCCAGTCCTGGCCGCTTGCCACCTGGCCCGACGGCTCGCTCAAGTGGACCGGCCACGCCCTCCCGGCCGGAGCCGATCTGCCGGAGAAACTTGAACTCATCCCGGGCCGCGAGCCCGCCCGCCCGTCGCGGCCCGTCGTCGTGCGCGAATCGCCCGACGCCGTGGAGATCGACACCGGCGTGATCCGTTGCGTCGTCCCCCGCCGCGGGCCGCACCTCGTCTCCTCGCTTCGCTGCGACGGAAGGGAAATCGCCCGCGCCGGCCGCCTCGTCTCGCTTCGCAAACCCTCGCCCGACCAGGAGACCCCGGCCGAGCGTTGCCAGGGGGAAACCCGTTCGCTCGTGGTCGAGCAGGCGGGCCCGGTGCGCGCCGTCGTGAAGCTCGAGGGCCGCCAACTC
This sequence comes from Verrucomicrobiota bacterium, assembly GCA_030605125.1. Classification (GTDB taxonomy): domain Bacteria; phylum Verrucomicrobiota; class Verrucomicrobiia; order Opitutales; family Opitutaceae; genus IMCC26134_A. Next base: position 44,755 of record JAUWBD010000002.1, read on the forward strand.
TCGCCCGACGGCCGCGCCTGGCTCCCCTTCACCGTCCGCCTCTACCTCCACGCCGGCGGAGACGCCGTGCGCGTCATGCACTCGTTCGTGTATGACGGCGACGAATACAAGGACTTCGTCGCCGGCCTCGGCCTGCGCTTCGAGGTGCCGCTGCCCGACGCCCCGCACGATCGCCACGTCCGCTTCGTCGGCGAGGAGGGCGGCGTCTTCGGCGAGGCCGTGCGCGGCATCACCGGCCTGCGCCGCGATCCCGGCGCCGAGGCCCGCGCGGCCCAGGTCGCCGGCCGCCCCACCCCGCCGCTCGCCGACTGGGCCCCGGCCGTCCGCGACCGGCTGCACCTCGTGCCCGCCTGGGGCGACTACACCCTCGCGCAGCTCTCCTGCGACGGCTTCGAGATCCGCAAGCGCACCGCCCCCGGCCACGCCTGGATCAAGGCCGCCGCGGGACGCCGCGCCGCCGGCCTTGGCTACGTCGGCGGCGTCTCGGGCGGCCTCGTCTTCGGTCTCCGCGACTTCTGGGAAAAATATCCCGCGCAGCTCGACATTCGCTCCGCGCACACCGACACCGCCGAGGTCACCGCCTGGCTCTGGTCCCCCGAGGCCGCGCCGATGGATCTGCGTTTCTACCACGACGGCATGGGCATGGAGGACCACGCCGCCGAGCTCGCCGGCCTCGATATCACCTACGAGGACTACGAAAAGGGCTTCGGCACGCCCCACGGCATCGCCCGCTCGCACGAGCTCGTCTTCCGCGCCGTCGCCGCCACCCCGGCGCGCGAGGAGTTCCCCCGCTTCGCGGAGTCGCTCCGCCGGCCGCCCCAGCTCGCCGCCTCGCCCGCCCATCACCTCGCCTCCGGCGTCTTCGGCGCCTGGGGCCTTCCCGACCGCTCCGACCCGCGCAAAGCCCGCCTCGAGGACCAGCTCGATTTCACGCTCGCCGCCTACCTCGGGCAGGTGGAGCAACGGCGCTGGTATGGCTTCTGGGACTACGGCGACGTCATGCACAGCTACGACGCCGACCGCCACGAATGGCGCTACGACGTCGGCGGCTTCGCCTGGGCCAACTCCGAGCTCTCGCCCGACCTCTGGCTCTGGTATTCCTACCTCCGCTCCGGGCGGGCCGATGTTTTCCGCCTCGCCGAGGCCATGACCCGCCACACCGGCGAGGTGGACGTCTATCACCTCGGCCGCTTCAAGGGCCTCGGCACCCGGCACAACGTCCAGCACTGGGGCTGCTCGGCCAAGCAGCTCCGCATCAGCACCGTCGCGTATCGGCGTTTCCACTACTTCCTCACCTCCGACGAGCGGACGGGCGACCTCATGCGCGAGCTGGTCGGCGCCGACGAGGCCTTCCTCACCCTCGATCCGATCCGCAAGATCCGCAAGGAGCCCCTGCCGCCCCCGCGCCGCGACGCCGCCTCGGTCGGCTTCGGCACCGACTGGGGCTCGCTCGCCTTCGCCTGGCTCACCGAATGGGAGCGCTCCGGCGACGCGCGCGCCCGCGACAAGCTCCTCGCCGGCATGCGCACCATCGGCGCGCAGCCGCGCGGCTTCCTCTCCAGCGGCGCGACCTTCAACCTCGACACCGGCGAGTTCTCCGTCGTCACCCACGACGAGATCGGCGTCTCGCACCTCAGCGCGGTCTTCGGTCTGCCCGAGCTCTGCGCCGAGCTCGACGCCCTCGTGGACGTGCCCGCGTTTCGCGAGGCCTGGCTGCAATACTGCCTGCTCTACAACGCTTCCCGCGAGGAGCAGCGCGCCGCCGTCGGCCGGGATTTTGGCCGGCTGAATCTCTGGGAGGCGCATTCGCGCCTGACCGCCTGGGCCGCCGCCAAAAAAGACGATCCCGCCCTCGCCCTCCGCGCCTGGAAGGAGTTCTACTCCGGACGTGCCGGCCATGGCGTGAAACCCGAGCTGAAATCCACCCGCGTCTCCGGGCCCGCCGTCCTCAATCCCGTGGACGAGAGCTTCGCCCTCAACACCAACGCCACCTCGCAGTGGGGCCTCGCCGCCATCCAGATGCTCGCCCTCGTCGGCGACCGGATGCCGGCCGACGTCCGCTGACCGCCTTTCCCCTCGCACCCCTCCCATGCGCTTTTTTGTCGTCTGCCTTCTTCTGCTCGGATTCGCCGCCGCCGGCCAGGCGAAGCCCGGCGCCGAGCTGAGGCTCGCCCCGCTGCCCCCCGCCCCGGCCGACGCCTCGCTGCTCGCCTCCCACGGCCGGCAGGTCCTCGTCGTCGCCGGCGCGCGGGTCGCGCCGCTCGGCGCGCCCGCCTCTTCCGTCGAGTGGACCGAGGGCGCCCCGACCGTGCTCGCCCGCGCCTCCTCCGCGGAAGGCGTTTTCCTCGTCGCTCCCGATCGCGTCGTCCGCCTGTCCGCCGCGGCCAACGGCGCGCCGCCGACCGTGGCCCGCCTGCCCGATTTGCCCGGAGCGCCGCTCGCCGCGGACGCCGTCGTGGCCGCCGCCGTGCTCGGCAAGCGCCTCTACGTCGCCACCGGCTCCGGCTTCCACGGTCTCGATTTTTCCGCGGACGCGCCCGGCGCATGGGCGGCATTGCCCCCGGCCCCGTTGCCGCTCGGTCCGGGCTCCGCCCTCGTCGCGCAGCTCGACCAGCTCACGCTCTTCACGCCCTCCGGCACGCGCGCCTACCTGCCGCAGACCGGCTGGAAAAACCAGGCGCTCGCCGCGGCTCCCTTCGAGCTCGCCGCCGCGCCGGCCGCCGCGCGCTACGGCGCCGCGCACGTGTTTTTCTCCGACGCCGCCGCCACCCACGCCTACCACGTCCCGACCGATACCTGGGTCCGCCACGAGCTCGCGATCCCCGTGCCGCGATCCGCCGCGCCGCAGGGCGACGGCCTCGCGATCCTCGGCGCCGACGGCGCGCTCTCCTCGCTCGTCGCCGCGCCGCTGCCCACCGGCTACAACTGGCTCGATCACGGCGTGGTCGCCACCTACCTGCTCGCGATGGTCGGCATGAGCCTCTGGTTCGCGCGCCGAAAGCAAAACGCGAACGACTACTTCCGCGGCGGAAACCGCATCCCGTGGTGGGTCTCGGGCATGAGCCTCTTCGCGACTTTCGCCAGCGCGATCAGCCTCATGGCCATGCCCGGCAAGGCCTTCTCCGGCGACTGGACCTACTACACCATCAGCCTTTTCGCGCTGCTCGTGCTGCCCGTCACGCTCTTCGTGCTCACGCCCTTCGTGCGGAGGCTCAACATCCCCACGGCCAACGCCTACCTCGAGCGCCGCTTCGGCCTGCCCACCCGACTGCTCGGCAGCGTGATCGGCATCTTCACCACCAGCCTCGCGCGCCAGGGCTCCGTGCTCGTGCTACCCTCCATCGCGCTCTCCACCGTGATGGGCGTGCCGGTCGAGGCCTGCATCATCGTGATGGGCCTCGTCACCCTCGCCTACACCTTTTTCGGCGGTCTCTCCGCCGTCGTGTGGACCGACACCGTGCAAGGCTTCATCATGATCGGCGCCGTCGTCGGCTGCCTCCTGCTCGCCTGGTCGCGCCTCGACCTCGCGCCCGCCGAGGCCTGGCAGATTTTGCAACAGGGCGAGAAGCTCCGCGTCTTCGACTGGAACACCGACCTCACCTACCCGACCGCCTGGGTCTTCCTCATCACCACCGTCGTCTCCGTGCTCGGAGGCGTGGGCAACCAGGACTACATCCAGCGCGTGCAGTGCACGCCCTCGCTCCGCGACGCCCGCCTCGCCGTCGCCACGCAGCTGCTCGTCGCCGTGCCGCTCAACCTCCTCCTCTTCGGCCTCGGCACCGTGCTCTTCCTCTTCTACCAGCAAAGCCCCGCGTCGCTCAGCCCGGCGCTGAAGATCGACGGCATCTACCCCTTCTTCGTCGCGCAACAACTCCCGCCCGGCGTCTCCGGCCTGGTCGTCGCCGCGCTGCTCGCCGCCACGATGTCCACCATCTCGAGCTGCAACTGCAGCGTCTCCGACATCGTCACCCAGGATTTCTACCGCCGCTTCAAGCCCGGCGCGCCCGACCGCTCGGTGTTGCTCTTCGGCCGCGTCGCCACGCTCGTCTCCGGCCTCGCCGGCATCGGCACCGCCCTCTGGATGGCCAACGCCACGCTCGGCTCGATGTGGGACCTCGCGATCATGGTCACCAACCTCATCGGCAACGGCATCGTCGGCCTCTTCACGCTCGGGCTGCTCACCCGCCGCGCGCACCAGACCGGCGCGCTTGTCGGCGTCGCCGCCGGCATGGCCGTCGTCATCTGGCTGCAGAACCACAGCACGATCACCTTCTGGCTCTTCACCGCGATCGGCACCGCCGTGACCGTCGGCGTCGGCTACCTCGCCAGCCTGCTGCTGCCCGGCCGCACGCCCGCCCTCGCCGGGCTCACCTTTTACACCGTGAGGGAAAAACCGGTCCCCGCCGTCGAGGCCCCCGCCGTCACCGTCGCGTCCTGATCCCCGTCCGCTCGCCTCCCGGACCATGCGCCGTCTCCTCGCCCTCCTCGCCGCGCTGCCGCTCCTCGCGTGCGCCGACGCCGCGGCCGCCGTGCTGCGGTTCCATTTCGATCCCGCCACACCCGCCGAGGGCGCCACCGTGGTGTCTTCCGAAACGCTCTACTCGGCCGCGCACGGCCACGGTTTCCTGCCCGCCGCCGCGCCCGGCGGCCCGCGCTCCTTCATCGTCGATCTGCCCGAGGGCAACTACGACGTCACCCTCCGCTTCGGTGCGGCCGACCGCGCCACCGACACCACCGTCAAGGCCGAGACGCGCCGACTCCTGCTCGAAGCGGTCCGCACCGCGCCCGGCGAATTCGTCACCCGCACCGTCACCGTCAACCTCCGCACGCCCGCGATCCCCGGCGCGCCCGGCCCGGTCGTGTTGAAGGAGCGCGAACGCGGCGCGCTGCACTGGGACGACAAACTCTCGCTCGAGTTCAACGGCCCCGCGCCCGCCGTGGTGTCGCTCGAGATCCGCCGCAACGACTCCGCCCTCACCGTTTTCCTCGCCGGCGACTCCACCGTCACCGACCAGCCCGGCGAGCCCTGGGCCGCCTGGGGCCAGATGCTCCCGCGCTTCTTCGGCCCCGGCGTCGCCGTCGCCAACCACGCCGAGTCCGGCCTCTCGCTCGCCAGCTTCCGCGGCTCGCGCCGCCTCGACAAAATCCTCTCCGCGCTCCGGCCCGGCGATTACGTCTTCATCCAGTTCGGCCACAACGACCAGAAGGAGAAGGGCGAGGGCGTGGGCGCCTTCACCAGCTACGCGCAGTCGCTCCGCGACTACGTGGCCGCCATCCGCGCGCGCGACGGACGCCCCGTCCTCGTCACCTCCATGTATCGACGCCGCTTCGACGAACGCGGGCTCTTCGACACGCTCGGCGATTTCCCGCCCGCCGTCCGCGCCGTCGCGCGGGAAACCGGCGCGCCGCTCATCGATCTGCACGCCATGAGCGCCACGCTGTTCTCCGCGCTCGGCCCCGAGCGCTCCAAGCTCGCCTTTGTGCATTTTCCCGCCGGCGCCTACGGCTCCGACAAGGCGGTCAAGGACGACACCCACTTCAGCCCCTATGGCGCCTACGAGCTCGCGCGCTGCATCGTCGAGGGCATCCGCGCCTCCGTGCCCGAGCTCGCCGCGCGCCTCGCGCCCGAGCTCACCCCCTACGATCCTGCGCGGCCCGGCGATCCCGCGGCCTTCTCCGTCCCCGCCAGCCCGCCCGCCGAGGCCGCGCGCATCCCCGACGGCGACGGCCGCTAGCCAGCCATGCGCCGCCTCCTGCTCGCCCTCGGTCTCCTCGGGTCCGCGCTCGCCGCGCCCGACCCGTCCGCCGCGTCCACCGGGCTCGGCTACCTCCTCGAGCACCAGACGCCCCTCGGCGGTTGGCCGAAGAACACCGACTTCTCGCTTCCTCCCGCGCGCCCGCCGCGCGACAGCGACGCCACCATCGACAACGGCGCCACCACCACGCCGCTGCGGCGCCTCGCCGCCGCCCTCGCCGCGGAGCCCCGGCCCGCGCCGGAGCACCTCGCCGCCTTCACGCGTGGCGTCTCCTACCTTCTCGCCGCCCAATACCCCGGAGGCGGTTGGCCCCAGTTTTATCCCCTGCGCGGGGGCTACCACGACCACGTCACGTTCAACGACGACGCGATGGTCAACGTGCTGGCCTTGCTGCGCGACGTGGCCGATGCCGCCCCGCCCTTCACCTTCGTCGATCCCGAGCTCCGCGCCCGCGCCGCCGCCGCCGTGGAGCGCGGGGTGGACTGCATTCTCCGCGCCCAGGTCCGGCGAGACGGCGTGCTCACCGTCTGGTGCGCGCAACACGACCCGCGCACGCTCGCGCCCGCTTGGGCCCGTAACTTCGAGCCGCCGTCGCTCTCCGGCCACGAAAGCGTCGGCATCGTGCGTTTCCTCATGTCGGTGAAAAATCCCTCGCCCGAGGTCGTCGCCGCGATCGAAGGCGCGGTCGCCTGGTTCCGGAAAACCCGCATCGACGGGCTCCGCCACGAGCGGTTCACCAATGAGCACGGCGAGTCCGACCGACGCGTCGTGCCCGCCGCCGGGACCCCGCCGCTCTGGGCCCGCTTCCATGATCTCGAAACCGACCGACCGCTCTTCGTGGGCCGCGACCGCGTGATCCGCCACGCGCTCGCCGAGATCGAGCGCGAGCGACGCGTCGGCTACGCCTACTACACCACCGCGCCGGCCGCGCTGCTGGAGCGCGATTACCCGCGCTGGCGCGCCCGCCTCGCCGCGCCGTCGCGTTGATCCGCCCGCTCCGCCATGACGCCCGCTCCGCTCCGGCTCCCCGGCACGCTCCCGCTCTACCTCTGGTCGTGCCGTCGCGCCTTCACGCCCGGCCTCTGCCTCGCTGCGCTGCGCATCCTCTGCATCGCGCCGCTGCCGGTCGTGTTTCAACGCATCCTCGACGTCCACCTGCCCGCCCGGGACCAGGCGGGCATCCTCGCGCTCTGCGCGCTCACGCTCGGACTCCTCGTTGCGCACCAGTTCTTCAGCGTGCGCGGCGCCTCCCTCCTCGGCGCCGCCGTCGCCCGCTCCGTCCTCGATCTGCGCGGGCGCATTTTCCACAAGGTCCAGTTCCTCAGCCTCGCCTACCTCGACCGCCAGCAGACCGGCCGCCTCCTCTCCAAATACTCCTTCGACACGCAGAAGATCGAGGGGGTGATGATGCCAATCCTCAACAGCTTCCTCCCCGACACGCTCTACAGTCTGCTCACCTTCGCCGTGCTGCTGAAGCTCAACGCGCGGCTCGCCCTCGTCGTGCTGCTCATGCTGCCGGTCTTCGCCATCATGCGCGCCCGCTACTTCCGGCGTTTCCGCGAGAAAAACGAGGCCCACCGCGTGGCGCAGGAGAAACTCGCCGGCGCGGCCAACGAGTTGTTCACCGCGCTCAAGCTCGTGCGCGTTTACGGCGAGGAGTCGCGCGCCGCCGGCCGCCTCGCCGCCGAGGACGACGCCGTGGCGCGCTCCCGCGTGGAGCTCATCGCCGTCTCCTCCGGCTTCGGCGCCTTCAGCTTCGCCGCCATCAAGCTCCTCTCGCTCGTCGTCATCGCCGGCGGCGCGCTGCTCGCCATCCACGGACAGGTGAGCGCCGGCACCGTGGTAGCCTTCGTCGCCGGCGTGCCCGTGCTCGTCGGGCCCGTGCAGATGTTCGCCCAGGTGAGCGAGCAGCTCTTCGTCGGGCAGGCCGCCTACCGCAGCGTCAACGAGCTGCTCGACGCGCCCTACGTCGAGGAGTGGCGCGGCTCCGCCCGCCCCGAGCCGCTGCGCGGCGGCATCAGCTTCGACCACGTCCGCTTCCATTACGACGGCGACGAGCGCGCCGCCCTGCACGATCTCACGCTCGAGCTGCGGCCCGGCGAAAAGGTCGCCTTCGTCGGCCCCTCGGGCGCGGGCAAAAGCACCGTGGTCAACCTCCTCCTCGGCCTCCACCGTCCGCAGTCAGGGGAGATCCGGATCGACGGCGTCCCGCAGGCCGCGCTCGACCTGCGCTGGTTCCGCCGCCGCGTCGCGCTCGTGATGCAGGAAAACATCCTCCTTTCCGGCACCATCGCCGACAACCTCCGCTTCTCCCGCCCCGAGGCCACCGACGCCGAGCTCGAGCATGCCGCCCGCCTCGCCCACGCCGACGAGTTTATCCGCCGCCTGCCGCAGGGCTACCAGACCCGCGTCGGCGAGCGCGGGGCCACGCTCTCCGGCGGCCAGCGGCAACGCCTCGCCATCGCCCGCGCCCTGCTGCGCGATCCCGTCATCCTCGTCCTCGACGAGCCCACCTCCGCGCTCGACTACGAGAGCGAGCGGCTCATCCAGCGCTCGCTCGACGACATCGCCCGCGGCCGCACCGTCATCACCATCGCGCACCGCCTGAGCACGATCCGGCACGCCGACCGCATCGTCGTGCTCGAGGAGGGCCGCGTCGTCGAGCAAGGCACCTACGAGGCGCTCTCCGCGCCCGGCGGCTACTTCGCGCGCAAGCAGTTCACCGCCGTCCCGATCGCCTGATTTTTTCCCGCCTCGCCATGCCGTTTCTCGCGATCCCCGCTCCGTCGTCCGTCCAGCCCGAGGAGGTGTTTTCACTCGGCGCCTCGCGCAGCCCTTCCGGGGCCGAGATCCGCGTGGACCGGATGTCACTCCGCCTCGACGGCGCGCGTTGGATGCCCGTCATGGGCGAGCTGCACTACGCTCGCGTGCCCGCCGCCGACTGGCGCGAGGAGTTGCTCAAGATGAGAGCCGGCGGCATCGACTGCGTCGCCTCCTACGTGTTCTGGATCCATCACGAGGAGAGCGAGGGCGAGTTCGGCTGGAGCGGCGACCGTGGGCTGCGTCGCTTCGTCGCCACCGCCGCCGAGTGCGGGCTGCGCGTCGTCGTCCGTCTCGGCCCCTGGTGCCACGGCGAGGTGCGCAACGGCGGCCTGCCCGACTGGATCGTCTCCCGCCACGGCGCGCGCGCCCGCACCGACGACCCCGCATACCTGGCCTCCGTCCGCGCGCTGTTCGCGCAAATCTTCGCGCAGCTCGACGGCCTGCTCTGGAAACAGGGCGGCCCGATCGTCGGCTTCCAGATCGAGAACGAATACTGGGGACCCGCCGAGCACCTCCTCACGCTCAAGCGCCTCGCGCGCAAGGCCGGTCTCGACGCCCCGCTCTACACCCGCACCGGCTGGCCCGACCTCACCACGCCCATGCCCTTCGGCGAGCTCCTCCCGCTCTACGGTGCCTACCCCGAGGGCTTCTGGGATCGCGACCTCGCGCCGATGCCGGGCTTCTACCCCGCCTCGTTTCGCTTCACCCCGCTGCGCACCGACGCCGGCATCGCCACCGATCTGCTCGGCCAACGCGAGGCAGCCGACACGCCTGGCACCGAACGCTACCCCTTCCTCACCTGCGAGCTCGGAGGCGGCATGATGAGCAGCTACCACCGCCGCATCCGCATCGATCCGCGCGACATCGAAAGCCTCGTCCACGTCAAGCTCGGCTCCGGCGGCAACCTCCCCGGCTACTACATGTATCACGGCGGCGTGAACCCCGAGGGCCGCACCACCCTCCAGGAGTCGCAGGCCACCGGCTACTGGAACGACCTCCCGGTAAAGAACTACGACTTCCAGGCTCCCCTCGGCGCCGCCGGGCAGCTCCGCCCCCACTACCACCGCCTGCGACGCCTGCATCTTTTTATCCGCGACCACGGCTCGCTCCTCGCCGGCCTGCCCGCCCATTTTCCCGCCGACCGAAAAACCTCCCCCGACGACCTCGCCACGCTCCGCTGGTCCGTCCGCTCCGACGGCCGCTCCGGCTTCGTATTCATAAATAACTACGAGCGCCTCCGCCCGCTCCCCGCCAAGCCCGGCGTCCGCTTCGCTTTCGACCTGCCCGACGGCCGTCGCGTCGAGTTTCCCTCCGTCGTGGTCGATATCCCGGCCGACTCGACCCTCGTCTGGCCCTTCGGGCTCCCGCTCGCCCCCGGCGTCCACCTCGACCACGCCACCGCCCGCCTCCTCTGCCAGATCGACGAGGGCGCGATCCGCACCGTCTTCTTCGCGGCCACGCCCGGCGTCCCCGCCGAGTTCGCCTTCGACGGCGCCGCGCCCGAGATCCTCGCCCCCGGCCGGCGCGTGGCGCGCGTCGTCCCCGGGGCCGATGGCGCCACCGTCCGCATCGTCCTGCTCGACGACGCCGACAGCCTCGCGCTCTGGAAAGCCGACTGGCTCGGCCGTCCCCGCGTCTTCCTCAGCCGCGCCGCCCTCGTCTTCGACGGCGACACGCTTCGAGTCTCCGCCGAAAACCCCGCCGACCTCGCCGTCTCCGTCTTCCCCGCGCTCGCTCCGTCCGAGTCCCTCTTCACGCCCCTGCCACTTCACCTCGCGCCCCACCCCTCGGGCATCAACCATTGGTCATGTCAGACCAGCGCCTCGAACGCGCTAGAGGACCTTGGTCATTGGTCATTAGTTATCTCCCCGCTTCGTCCCGCCGGTCCCGCTCGCGAGATTCCGCTCGGCCACACCCAGCCCGCCGTCGCCGTCGCTCCCACCGACGCCGACTTCGCGCACGGCGCCGCCTGGCGCGTCGCGCTCCCCGCCGATCTCGACCCCGCGCGCACCCCGCTCCTCCGCCTCCGCTACGTCGGCGACGTCGCCCGCATCCTCCTCGGCGGCCGCCTCGTCCTCGACGATTTCTACCACGGCGACGTCCTCGAGCTCGACCTCGCCCGCCACGCCTCCGCCCTCGCCACCGGCGCCGATCTGGTCGTCGAGATCCTCCCTCTCCGCGCCGACGCGCCCATCCTGCTCCCCGCGGGCCTCCGCCCGCCCGCCGACTCCGCGCCCCTCGCGCACCTCCACTCCGTCGAGCTCGTGCCGCGTTTCTCCGCGATCGCCCGGCTTTGCTAGTCCGCGCCATGTCTCCCCGCCCCCTCCTCGCGTTGCTCCTCACCCTGTCCTCCGCCTTCGCCTCGGCGTCGCCGGCGCCCATCCGCCGCGACCTGGGCATCCACGATCCCTCCACCCTGGTCCGCGCCGAGGGCTACTGGTGGGTGTTTGGCACCGGTCACCAGATCCTCTCCGCCCGCTCCAGCGACCTCCTCCGCTGGGAAAAATTTCCGCGCGTGCTCCCCTCGCCTCCCGCCTGGGCCCGCGAGGTTGCGCCCGGCAACGACAAGGCCCACTACTGGGCGCCCGACCTGATCCGCGTCGGCGAACGCTGGCTGCTCTACTACTCGGTCTCCGAGTTTGGCAAAAACAGCTCCGCCATCGCGCTCGCCTCCTCGCCCGTCCTCAGCCCCTCCGACCCCGCCCGCCGCTGGACCGACCACGGCATCGTCCTCCGCTCCCGCCCCGGCGACGATTTCAACGCCATCGATCCCTCGCTCCTCCTCGACCGCGACGGCCGCCTCTGGATGGCCTTCGGCTCCTTCTGGGCCGGCCTCTTCCTCGTCGAGCTCGATCCCGCCACCGGCCTGCGCCTCGATCCCGCCGCGCCGCCGCTCCAGCTCGCCTGGTCCGAGGAGATCGAGGCCCCGACGCTGTATCAACGCGGCGACTACACCTACCTCTTCATCAACGAGGGCCGTTGCTGCCGCGGCAAAGACAGCACCTACCGCGTTCTCGTCGGCCGCTCCCGCTCCGTCGCCGGTCCCTACCTCGACCGCGAGGGCCGCGATCTGCGCGATCGCGGCGGCAGCCCCCTCCTCGCCACCGAGGGCGACTTCATCGGTCCCGGCCACGCCACCGTCGTCGAGGACGGGCCGCACCAGTGGCTCGCGTTTCACTTCTACGACGGCGCCCGCAACGGCGCCCCCACCCTCGGCCTCCGCCCGCTCTTCTGGAGCGCCGACGGCTGGCCCACCCTTTCCGAATAACCCAAAAATCTTCCGCCCACCCCCCATGCGCTCCCCTCACTGGTCATTGGACATGTCAAACCAGCGCCTCGAACGCGCTAGAGGTCATTGGTCATTCCGCGGCCTCCTCGCCGCCACCGCCCTCCTCCTCGCCCTTCCGCCCACCACGGCCGCCGCCACCACCCCGCAGGTCGAGCGTCTCGGCCGCGGCCTCGTCGCCGTGGCGCAGCCCGACGGCCGCGTCTTCCTCTCCTGGCGCCTGCTCGCCGACGATCCCGCCGACATCGCCTTCAACGTCTATCGCACCACCACCCGCCCCCCCGGCGCCTCCGCGATCGACTTCGGTCAATACCGCTCCGTGCCCGACCTGCCCGAGGGCACGGTGAAGCTCAACGCCGCGCCCGTCCGCGACGTCACCTGGTTTATCGACCCCGCGCCCGCGCTCCAAAACGAGACCGCCTACGTCGTCCGCCCCGTCCTCGCCGGCGTCGAGCAGGACGCCTCACGCCCCGTCACCCTCGCCGCCGGCTCGCCGCCGCGCGCCTACCACCGCCTCCCGCTCCAAAACCCGCCCGGCTACGAACCGCTCGAAGCCTCCGTCGGCGACCTCGACGGCGATGGCGAATACGAGCTGATCCTCATGCAGGCCGGCGCCTATCGCGACAACTCCCGCTCCGGCCCCACCGATCCCGCCATTCTCCAGGCCTACCGGCTCGACGGCACGCTGCTCTGGCAGATCAACCTCGGCAAAAATATCCGCGCCGGCGCGCACTACACCCAGTTCATCGTTTACGACCTCGACGGCGACGGCCGCGCCGAGCTCGCCTGCAAGACCGCTGACGGCACCATCGACGGCCTCGGCAAAGTGATCGGCGATCCCGCCGCCCATCACGTCAACGCCGCCGGCCACGTCCTCGCCGGCCCCGAGTTTCTCACCGTCTTCGACGGCCTCACCGGCGCCGCGCTCGACACCGTCCCCTACGAGCCCGCCCGCCACCCGACCAACCCGCTCAACCCCACGCGCGAGGAGCTGCGCGCCGTCTGGGGCGACGGCAACGGCAACCGCTCCGACCGCTACCTCGCCGGCGTCGCCTACCTCGACGGCTCGCGCCCCAGCCTGCTCATGGCCCGCGGCTACTACACCCGCTCCACCATCGCCGCCTGGGATTTCCGCGACGGGCGGCTCGTCAAACGCTGGCTCTTCGATTCCGACGCCGGTCCCGAGTCCAACCGCGCCTACCGCGGCCAGGGCAACCACTCGCTCTCCGTCGCCGACGTGGATGGCGACGGGCGCGACGAGATCATCTACGGCGCCGCCGTCATCGACGACGACGGCACCGGCCTCCACTCCACCGGCTGGGGCCACGGCGACGCCCTCCACGTCTCCGACCTGAACTGGGACAACCCCGGGCAGGAGATCCTCACCCTCCAGGAGCGCTTCTCCACCGAGGGCATCTCGCTGCGCGACGCGCGCGGCGGGCGTCCCATCTTCACCGTGCCCTCGCTCAAGGCCGACGAGGACGGCGGCGACAAAGGCGAAGGCCCCGGCCGCGGCGTCGCCTTCAACATCGATCCTCGCCACCCGGGCTCCGAGGTCTGGGGCATCGGCGCCGGCATCACCGGACTCTACGCCGCCGACGGCACCCGCCTCGGCGACCGCCCCGCCGACATGCCCGCCAACTTCGCCGTGTGGTGGGATGGCGACCTGCTCCGCGAACTGCTCGACCAAAACTTCGTCGCCAAGTGGAACTGGGAAACCGGCGCCGTGGACCGCCTGCTCACCGCCCACGAGTGCATCTCCAGCAACGGCACCAAGGCCACGCCCGCGCTCAGCGCCGACCTCTGGGGCGATTGGCGCGAGGAGATCATCTGGCGCACGCGCGACGGCTCCGCGCTCCACATCTACACCAGCACCATCCCCACCCCGCACCGCATGGTCACGCTGATGCAGGACCCGCAATACCGCTGCGCGATCGCCTGGCAAAACGTCGCCTACAACCAGCCCCCGCACCCCGGCTTCGCGCTCGATCCCGGCCTGCCGCTCCCCGTGCGCCGCGAGGTCCGCGTCGGCCCCGCGGGCGGCCGTGATTGATCGCGATCGGTCGCGATAATCTGACTGTTCGATCCCGGGCGTCTGCCGTTGCGCGACCGGCCCGCGCAAGCTCGGGGCGCTTTACCCCGCCCGCCCCGATCATGCCCCGTTTTTTGCGCGTCCTCGCCCTTCTCTGCGCCCTGTCCGTCTTCATCGACGACGCACGGCTCCACGCCTTCGGCCTCAGCTCCACCTCGACCTACTTCCAGGTCGATACTGGCGCGGGCCTCGTCTTTCGCGTCCGCCGCACCGACAACGGCTCCAACACCCAGTCCGCCGGCGACATCATGAGCCTCGTGTGGAACGGCGTGGAGTATCAAAACCAGTCGCGCGGCTCCCAGGTCACCTCCGGCTTCGACTACCTCTACACCGGCGTCTCCGCCGTCAGCGTCTCCGCCGCCACGGTGGGCAACGACTTCATCAAGGTCACCGTCAGCGCCGGCGACCTCACCCACTACTACATGGCGCGCCGCGGCCTGCCCCACATCTACATGGGCACGCACTTCAGCACCCAGCCCGACATCCACGGGCTCGTGCGCTACATCTTTCGCATCCCGCAACACCTCCTGCCCAACGGCCCCGCGCCGTCCGACATCCGCCAGACCACCAGCACCATCGAATCCGGCGACATCTTCGCGCTCCCCAACGGCCAGTCGCGCTCCAAGCACTACTCGAACATGCGGCTCAAGGACTGGGCGCACATCGGCGCCACCGGGCCCAACGTCGGCCTCTGGATGCTGCGCGACGATCACGAGGGCGGCTCCGGCGGGCCCTTCTACCGCTCGCTCCTCAACCAGTGCGGCGACGACCAGGAGATCACCTACATCGTCAACTACGGCCAGGCCCAGACCGAGGCCTTCCGTCCCGGCATCCTCAACACCTACACCACCGTCTTCACCACCGGCGGCCCGCCCCCCGCCACGGTGGACACCTCCTGGTTCGCGCAGATGGGCCTGCTCGGCTTTCTCCCGCCCTCCGGCCGCGGCGGCGTCCGCGGCACCGCCATCGCCAACCGCGACACCGCCTTCGACTACACCGTCGGTCTCGCCAACTCCACCGCCCAATACTGGGCCGACGCCGACCCCGTCACCGGCGCCTTCCTCCGCGAGGATGTCCGCCCCGGCGACTACACGCTCACCGTCTATAAAAACGAACTCGCGGTCCACACCGCCTCCGTCTCCGTCGCCGCCGGCGTCATCACCGAGTTGCCCGCCATCACACTCGCCGCCGACCCCGCCCGCACCGCGCCGCTCTGGCGCGTCGGCGCCTGGGACGGCACTCCGCTCGAGCTCTCGAACGGGCCGCTCGTCACCACGATGCACCCCTCCGATCCGCGTCTCGCCACCTGGACGCCCGGCACCTTCGTCGTCGGCCAGTCCGATCCCGCCACCGCCTTCCCCTGCTACCAGTGGACCGCGGTCAACGGCTCGCAAACCATCCAGTTCCAGCTCGCCGCCGGCCAGCAGGTCGCCTCCACCGTGCGCGTCGGTATCACCGTCGCCTACGCCAACGCCCGCCCCCGCATCACGGTCAACAACTGGACCTCCTCCATCCCCGCCATCTCCACCCAGCCCGGCACGCGCACGCTCACCACCGGCAGCTACCGCGGCAACAACACCACCTACACCTTCAGCGTGCCCGCCAGCGCCCTCGTCGTCGGCACCAACACGCTCACGCTCAGCCCCGTCAGCGGCTCCGGCGGCACCGGTTTCCTCAGCGCCGGCTACAGCCTCGACTGCGTAGACTTTTTCCAAGGCGCCGCGACCACCCGCGAGCTGCCCGCCGCGGTCTCCGGCCTCGCCGTCGTGCGGCCGCCCTCCGTCCGCCGCGCCGACCTGTCGTGGAGCGTCGTGGCCGGCGCCGCCGGCTATCGTATCACCCGCGCCACTACGCCCTCCGGTCCCTGGACCGTCCTCGCCGCCAACCACGCCGCCACCACCTACACCGACGCCGCCGTGGCCGACGCCTCCGTCTTCCACTACCGCGTCGCCGCCAACAACAGCACCGGCTCCGGCCCCTTCGCCACCGCCAGCATCGCCCTCGACATCCCGCCCCGCCCCGCCGCCGCCCTCGTCTGGACCGCCGCCGAGTCCGCGCTCTGGGACGGCGCCGCGCTCAACTGGCGCGAGCAGGCGGGCGCCGCGCCCGACTTCTTCCTCGATGGCGACCAAGTCCGTTTCGACGACAGCGCCCCCGCCACCTCCGTCACCCTCGTCGGCACGCTTCGGCCCGCCGCCACCGTCGTGGACACCGCCGCCGCCTACGCCTTCTCCGGCGCCGGCGCGCTCTCCGGCTCCGGCACGCTGCAAAAATCCGGCGCCGGCACGCTCACGCTCAACAACGTCAACAGCCTCGCCGGCGCCACCACCGTCTCAGCCGGCACCCTCGCCCTCGGCGGCGGCGCGGCCCTCGGCGCGAGCGAGGTCACGCTCCTCTCCGGCGCGGCCTTCCGCCTCGCCGGCGCGGGCACCACCTTCGTCGGCAGCCCGCTTCGCCTCCCCGCCGGCGCCAGCGCCACGCTCTCCTCCGCCGCGCTCGGCAACGGCTACGGCGGCGCCGTCGCGGGCCCGGCCGGCTCCACCCTCACGCTCTCCGGCCCGGTCAGCTTCAACGTCTCCGGCTCCGCCCAGCTCGCCGCCTTCGCCGGCGTGCTCGAGATTCCCGCCGGCTCGCAACTGCGTTTCTCCTCCACCTCGGGAGCCAACGGCAACGGCGGCGCCAACACCCATTTCGTCGTCCACGGCCTGCTCAACACCCGCAACGCCTCCGGCGCGGGCGGCGTCGTCCTCGGCGCGCTCTCCGGCTCGGGCCGCGTCGAGGGCCAGACCAACACCACCGCCGGCACCGTCACCTACCTCGTCGGCGGCAAGGGCCTCGACACCACCTTCTCCGGCGTCATCGCCAACGGGGCCAACGGCGCCGCCGCCCTCACCAAGCTCGGCTCCGGCGCGCTCACGCTCACCGGCGCCCACACCTACACCGGCGCCACCACCGTCAACGCCGGCTCGCTCGTCCTCGTCGGCTCGCTCGGCTCCGGCCCCGTGTCCGTCGCCGCCGGCGCGGCCTTCGGCGGCGGAGGCGGCCTCGGCGGCAACCTCACGCTCGCCTCCGGCTCCACGCTCTTGCTCGGCGTCGCCCCCGGCTCCACCCGCGGCCCCGCGGTCGGCGGCGCCGCCACGCTCAACGGCACGATCACCGTTTCCCCGCGTCTTCTCGGCGCCTCGCTCGCCCCGGGCGTGTATCCGATTCTCACCTACAACGGGGCGCTGGCCGGCTCGCCCACCCTGCTCTGGTCCGATCCCACCGGCTCGGGCCTGGTCGCGAGCTTCGATCACGCACAACCCGGCGAGCTCCGCGTCGTCCTCCGCACCCCGTTGCAAGTCTGGCGGCAGACCTGGTTCGACACCGCCGACCCCACCGGCCCCGCCGCCGACACCGCCGACCCCGACGGCGACGGCCTCCCCAACCTCCTCGAATACGCGCTCGGCACCGATCCCCTCGCCGCAGACGCGCCTCATCTGATTTCCCTCACTCCCTCGTCCCTCCATTCCCTCTCCTTAACCTTCTTCCGCGCCCGCGCCGAGCTCACCTATCGGGTCGAGGCCTCCTCGGACCTCGTCGTCTGGACCGTCCTTTCCACCAACCCCGGAGTCGTCGGCGACGAGGTCACCGTCACCGACACGCAAGCCCTGTCCTCCTCCCCCCGCCGCTTCCTCCGGCTCCACGTCTCCCACTAACCGGCGCTTTCCGCGCGCCGTGTCTTACTGTTCGATTGCCGCGCGCTCCGTCCCCGCCGCCGCTTCGCGCACACTCCGCCTACCCCTATGCATCTCGCTTTCCCCCTGCGTTTGCCCGCCTGGCTGGCGTGTCTCTTCGCCGCGGCCGCCTCGCTGCTCGCCGCGCCCGCCGGCCAGCCGCTCGACGACCAGCCGGTTGAGAGCGGCTCCGGTGCCGCGCCCGCCGCCAAAGCGCGCTCCGCCACGCCCACGCTCTGGATCATCGGCGACTCCACGGTCAAAGTCGGCACGCCCGGCCAGCGCGGCTGGGGCGATGAGCTCGCGCCGTTTTTCGATCCCGCGCAGGTCGTGCTCGTCAACCGCGCCATCGGTGGCCGCAGCTCGCGCACCTTCCTCACCGAGGGCCGTTGGGACGAGATCCTCCGCGAGCTGCGCGCCGGCGACGTCGTGATCATGCAGTTCGGCCACAACGACGCCTCGCCGATCAACGAGGACCCGCCCGTCACCAACTCCACCCGCGCCCGCGGCACGATCCGCGGCAACGGCGACGAGACCGTCTTCGTCGAGAAAAACATCCTCACCGGAAAACCCGAGACCGTGCACAGCTACGGTTGGTATCTTCGCCACTACATCGCCACCGCGCGCGAAAAAGGCGCCGTCGCGATCGTCTGTTCGCCCATCCCGCGCAAGAGCTGGAGCCCCGAGGGCAAGATCAACCGCGCCTCCGGTTCCTACGGCCTCTGGGCGAGGCAGGCCGCCGAGCAGGGCGGCGCGCTCTTTATCGATCTCAACGAGATCATCGCCCGCGGCTACGAGAGCCTCGGCGCGTCCGCGGTGGACGCGCATTTCGCCGACCGCGGCACGCACACCTCCGTCGAGGGCGCGCGCTTCAACGCCCGCGCCGTCATCGCCGGCCTCCGCGGCCTCGATGATAAAAACCCGCTCGCCGCCGCCCTCTCCGCCGAGGGCAAAGCCGTCGAAGCGTTTACCCCCTAAACCAACCCCTCCAGCACCGCCCTTCCTGCCGCGGCCATTGGCCGCCCATCGACACCCGCCGGCCCGGCCCCCGAGGCCGCGCCTCTTCCTCCCCGAGATGCCCATTGGGCCATCTCTTTAGTGGTTTAAACCCCAGATTTCCCGCCCATGTTTTCCCTCCGCCCGCTCCTTCGTCTTCTCGCCCCGCTTTCCGTCCTCGCGACCTTCGCCTGCTTCGCCGCGCTGCCCGCCCGCGCCGCCGAGGACGAGCGTCCGGTGGTCAAGGACTCCGGCGTGGCGCCCGAGAAACCCGCCGCCGGCTCCCTGCCCACGCTCTGGATCGCCGGCGACTCCACCGTGAAGAGCAACGCCCCGCAGCGCGGTTGGGGCCAGGACCTCGCGCGCTTCTTCGACCCGGCCAAGATCAACGTGGTCAACCGCGCCATCGGCGGCCGCAGCTCGCGCACCTTCTACACCGAGGGCCGCTGGCAAAGCATCCTCGACGAGCTCAAGCCCGGCGACTGGGTGCTCGTGCAGTTCGGCCACAACGACGTCGGCCGCCCCGACGCGTCCTCCAAGTTTCGCGGCTCGGTGAAGGGGATCGGCGACGAGACCGAGACCGTCACCAAACCCGACGGCGGCACCGAGGTCGTGCAGAGCTACGGTTGGTATCTCAAGACCATGGCCCGCAGCGCCCGCGCCAAGGGCGCCAACGTGGTGCTGCTCTCGCCCGTGCCGCACAAGCGTTTCGACGCCGCCGGCAAACACGTCCGCGGCTGGGACGAATGGCGCGGCTGGGTAGCCGCCTGCGCGCAGGCCGAGGGCGCCTACTTCGTGGATCTGTGCGAGCTCGTGTCGCGCGGATACGACCGGCTTCCGCAGGCCGAGATCGAGGCCTTCTTCGCCGACGCCCGCACCCACACGACCGAGGCCGGCTCGCTCTTCAACGCCCGCGCCCTCGTCTCGGGCCTGCGCGCGCTCCCCCGCTCCCCGCTCGACCCCGCCCTGTCCGCCGAAGGCCGCGAAGTCGCGCCCGCCCGCTGATCGCCGCGCTCCCGCGCACGCTGGTGCCCGGGACAGGGATCGAACCTGCACGCCTTGCGGCAAGGGCTTCTAAGACCCTCGTGTCTGCCATTCCACCACCCGGGCATGGGCGAGCCGCTAGCGAAGGGCCGAGCAGGCCTCGTCCGCAAGCGCCTTCCTCACCCGGAGCTTGCTCCGATCAGGCCGAGGCCTCGGTGGAGTGCTTGCGCCCCGGCGCCACCGGCTTGCCGCCGCTCCCCGCGAACGGCACCGACGTGCGCCCGCCCCCCTCCTCCTGCGCCTCCAACTCCGGGTGCAAGGCCGCCCGCACCATGCGACGGAGCGCGCGCGATGATACCCGCACATTCACCGTCCGCCGCCAAAAGCCCCGGTTGGCCGGGTGGTGGGCAAACTCCTCCGCCTCGTAAGCGAACTCACGGAAGCGGCGCAAGAGCCCCACGCTCCGCACGAAATCCGCGTCCGCCGCAAAATGCTGCGGCCAGAAAAAACCCACCAGCGGCGCCAGCCACCGCGCATGCGGGTAGAGGCTGCGCATCAACACCGCCGACTGATACTGCTCCAGCTTCAGCCCATGTTTCTCGCAGTAGAGTTCGGCGAAGGTCTTGTCGGTCATTGGAAGTTCGGGGGTCGAAAGCTTGCTCACCAGACGTTTGACGGCGATCGGAAGCAGCTTACCCGCATGCAAATGCCGCACAACGGCCAAAGCCCAAAAGAGCGGTAAGCATCTTTGGGTAGGAACCTTCCCCGGGCCGATGCCGGGACTTTACCCCGCCCGCGAAGGGCGCGCCCGCTAGCGCCGCAAGACGAACAACTGCTCGATCACGGTGCGCAAATCTTCGTCGGGAGTGGCCACGCCTCGCACCGTGCGCACCAGGCGCCGGCCGCGGTTGGCCGCGAGCAGCTCGGCATCGGCCTTCATCACCCGCACCTCGCCCGGACGCCATCCGGCAAGCTCCGCCGCGCCCAGCCGGCGCCAGCGCAGCGGCACGCCCGTGGCGCCGAAATCGATCTCCCAACCACCCACGATCAGCTCCCCGCCCGGCTCCACCAGGCTGGGATAACGCCGCACAAAGTCGGGCTCCTTCGCCTTCGCGATTCGCACCGTGACCGCGACCGGTTGCGCCGCAAAAACCTCGTCGAGCCGGAAAAGCCCGCCCGCGCGACGCCGCGCGTAAAAGTCGAGCGGGTCGAGCCCCATCAGGTTCATGCCGTTCCACAGGCCGTGCTCGTTGCGGCTGCCGAAGCCGCGCCCGTCATACCACTCTTGGAAACGATCCGTCATGCGCAGGCCGATCTCCAGATGCAGGTGCGCGCGCTCCTTCGGGATCGTGTAGCCCCCGGCGCTGCGGCCCATGATGCCCAGCACCTCGCCGGCCGCCACCGCGCGCCCCGCGACCAGCCCCGGCTCGATCCGCGCGAGATGCGCGTAGAGCGAATACACCGCGGGCGACTGCTCCGGATGCTCGAGCACGACGTAGCGCCCGTAGCTGCTCGCCCCCTCCCGCGCGCTCACATGCCGCACCACGCCGGCCATGATCGCGAAGACGGGATCGAGCGCCTCGCCGCGCGCATCGCGTCGCACGGGAAACAAGTCGAGGCCCTCGTGAAACTGCCTCCCGCTGCTGCGGGTGCTGCCATAGAGCCCCGACTGCACCTCGCCCGAAACTGTGGGCTGGGCAAACTGCCCCGCGTCGGCGCCGCGCATGAAGGCGTCGTTGGGCGTGGGCCAGACGAGCTCGACCGGACGCGGCAAAACCACTCGGGCCTCCGCCGCCCCGCCGGCCGCTCCGGCCGCCGGACGGGCACGCGCCGGCGCACCCGCGGCTCCGGTCGCATCCGTCTCCGCATCCTCCCGACAACCCGCGCAAATCACGCACGCGGCCAAGGCCGCGATTCGCCACCAAGCGCCCATCCGGTCGATCATTTCTGGCTTCGCTCGAGCTCGTCGCGCAGATCCTTCGAGGTGCGCACGATGTTGCGGGCCAGCTTTTCCAGCTCCTCGTCGGGGATCTCGACGTAGGTCACCAGCACGCCTTGGGCGAGCGGGCGGTCGATGCGGCGGGCGCCGACCGGCTGGCCATTGATCGTGGTCACGACGCGTTTGCCTTGGTTGGGCACGCTGAGACGGAAGAGATCGCGCGAGGCGGCCGAGGTGAACTTGAAGACGAGGCTCTTGCCGAGCTCGTTGTCCACCACGTCGCAGCCCTCGATGTCATACTCGGTGAAGTGCGCCTTCGCCTCCACCGGGATGGCCACGCCGCTCTGGGGCAGGCGCACCATCGCGCCGGCGTTGGTCGCGTCCGCCTCGAGGAGGAAACGCACGACCGCCACGGGGTAGTTTTTCTTCTTCGTCTTCGAGGACATGCAACCCGCAGCGGAGCCGAGGACGACCAGACCGAGCAGGGGGATCAACAGCAGGCGAAGGTAGCGCATGGAGCCAAACTGCGCGGCGTCCAGCCTCGCTGGCAAGCCACCAAGGATGAAAGCGCGCCACACGAGTCGCGCGCGAGGTGCCGCCGCCCCTTGCCCGCCCCCGCGCCGCCGCCCGCTACCCGGCGGCGGCCTCGTCCTCGCCGAGCAAGCCGAGCTGCGCGGGATCCACCCGGCCCGACAGCAGCTTGCGCAGGAAAGTCTCGCGATGCTCGACGCAGCGCCCGAGGCGCATCACCGCCTCGCGGTGCTCCTCCGTGCCGTAGCCTTTATGCTGCGCAAAACCGTAGCCCGGGTGGAGCGCGTCGAGCTCGGCCATGATCCGGTCGCGCCGCACCTTCGCGATCACCGAGGCCATCGCGATGCAGAGCGAGCGCGCGTCGCCCTGCACCACGCCGTGGTGCGGATACGGGAAGTTTTTGAGCGCCAGCCCGTCGATCAGGATGCGCGCCTGCGATTGCGGACGGTAGGCCGCGATCTCCTCGGGCGAGGAAAACAGGTCGGGCTCGCGCGGCGGCGCGGCGAAGGAGCTGGGCGGGTAGATGCCCTCCAGCGCGCGACGCATGGCGAGCTTGGTGGCGCCGAGGATGTTCTCGGTCTCGATCTCCGCGACCGTGGCCTCGCCGATCTGGGCGTGGATCCGCCCCTCGGCCGCGAGCGCCTCGAAATCGAGATAGAGCGCGTCGCGTTCGGCGGCGGTGAGCTGTTTCGAGTCGTTGATCCGGCGCGCGTTTTCCTCGGCCCAGCGGCTTTCGAGAAAGGCCCGCGTCACCAGCACGGCGGCCGCGACCACGGGGCCGGCGAGGGCGCCGCGCCCGGCCTCGTCCACCCCGATCAGCTCGGGATGCTCCTGCAATTGCTTCAGATCGAAGCCGCGGAGCTGACGACGTTTGGCGGGCATTGGGCGGGAGGACGAAAAGGCGGACGGAAAAACGACGAGCGAAGCAGGCGCCGGGGCGCGGCTCAAGCGCGGGCGCCCCACTCCTGCTTGGGCGGCGGCGGCTTGAGCGGGAGCTCGTCGAGCTTGCCCGCCTCGCTCACCACCTCGTAGGCGGTGCGGAAGTGCAGCTTGGCGAAGTCGCGCAGCGCGTCGGCGCCGAGGCGGCGGATGATCTCGTGCGCCTGCGCCTTCACCGCCGAGCTCGCGCCCTTTTGCAGCGGCGCGCCGAAGCGCCGCGAGAGGCCCTGCATCTGCCGCACATACTCGGCGCGCGCGACGATCGAGGCGGCGGCGACCACCGGGTCCTCCTCGGCCTTGGTGCGCATGCGCAGCTCGAAGCCGCTCACGCCGAGCTTGGTGAGCTCGCGTTGCACGAGCGGGTCCTCGGTGAACTGGTCGAGCAGGCCCCAGGCGACCGGTTTCTCGGCCAAGGCCTCCTGGAGGGCGCGGGCGTGCTGAAAGGCGAGGATCTGGTTTTGGCTTCGAAAGCGCGTCCCCATGAGGCTGTTGTATTGGCGCATGTCGCGGGCGTGGATGACCTTCACCACCACGCCGTGCGTGCCGCGGATCACGCGGTCGAGCTCGAGGATGCGCGACTCGGTCATCTTCTTCGAGTCCTGCGCGCCGGCGGCCCGCCAGGCCTCGATCATGCTCTTCGAGCCGATCACGGTGGCGGCGATGAGCGGGCCGAAGAAGTCGCCCTTGCCCGATTCGTCGCAGCCGGCGTGCGTCTCGAACCAGTCGGGGTGCAGCACCTCGTCGTAGCCGAGCTTGGCCGCGCCGGTGATCTCGGGCTCGATCACCATGGTCACGAACTCCTCGGTGCCCTTGCCGGCGACGACCACCTTTTTGCTCTCGTAGCCGGTCACGTTGACCTTCGCGGCCTCGTTGCGGAAGGCGAAGCGGGCGTAGGCCACGTCGAAACGCTCCCAGCCGCGCGCGGCGAGGAGGGCGCCGAGCTTGGTCAACTGCTCGTCGGTGACCTTGAGCGTGTAGCTGGCGAGCTTTTTGGGCGCGTCGGGATCGGCGTCTTTCTTCTTGGGCATTCGGGAGGCCGCGGAGTTGGCCACAGAAGGGGCAAAAAGCACAAAAGGAATCTGCGAAGGCGCCTGCGGCGCCAGTTGAAGAGGGAAGATGAAGATTAAGTTCAACCACTACCTGAGCGATCCATTCGAACCTTTTAAACCGCGAAGAGCGCCAAGGGCCGCGAAGAAAAAACTAATTTCAGATCAGGGCTTCGCGCTTAGATCCTAAATCTTTGGGGTGTGCTTTCGGGTGTTTCACAACCCGGTGGCGAGTCTGTCCTTCGCGATTCTTCGCGCGCTTCGCGGTTAAAAATCTGGATCCGTGTCTATCCGTGCCATCCGTGGTTAAATAAAACCCCTGCAGGCGGCGCGCCGAGGCTCGCCGTCGAAAGCGAAGCCGAGGCTCCGCACTCCAAATTTCTAACGCGAAGAGCGCCAAGCGCCGCGAAGAAAAACCCATGTGCAGAATCAGGCCTTTGCGTTCTTCGGCCCGTTCTTCGCGTCTTCGCGCCAAAATCCTAAATCTTTGGGGTATGCTTTCGTGTGTTTCGTGTGTTGGCAGACTGTCGCTTCGCTCGAAACGTGGTCCCTTACCCACCCGTGTCCGCCCAAGCGCTCATCGCCTCCGCCCCCGCCTTCCAAGCCGCGCTGCTTGGTTGGTATCACGCGCAACGCCGCCGCCTGCCCTGGCGCGAGGAGCCCTCGCTCTACAAGACCGTGGTGAGCGAGTTCATGCTCCAGCAGACGCAGGTGAAGACGATGCTGCCCTACTTCGCGCGCTGGCTGAAGGCGCTGCCGGATTTCGCCGCGCTCGCCGCCGCCTCGGAGGCCGAGGTGGTGAAGCTCTGGGAAGGCCTCGGTTACTACACCCGCGCGCGCAACCTCCACAAACTCGCCCGCGCGCTGGTCGCCCTGCCGGAGCCGCCGCGCACGCGCGAGGCCTGGCTGGAGCTGCCCGGCATCGGCCCCTACACCTCGGCCGCGATCACGAGCATCGCCTTCGGCGCCCCGGCCGCGGTGGTGGACGGCAACGTGGTGCGCATCCTCTCCCGCCTCGCCGCCGACGGCCGCGCCTGGCGCGACACCACCGCGGCGGGCAAGGACCTCGCGCCGCTCGCGGACGCGCTCCTCAACCACGCCGAGCCGGGCGACCACAACCAGGCGATGATGGAGCTCGGCGCGACGGTCTGCACGCGCCACAACCCGCTTTGCACCGTGTGCCCCGTGCGCGCCTTCTGCGCCGCCTGCCGCGCCGGCGAGCCCGAGGCCTACCCGCGCCTCGCGGCCAAGGCCATCGAGGCCGTCACCGTCCTGCGCGCCTGGTGCCGCCGCGCGGGCGACGGCGCGCTGCTCCTGCACCGCACCGCCTCGACCGCGCGCCGCCTCGCGGGCCAGCACGAGTTGCCCGCGGCCGAGCACCTGGGCGTGGGCGCGCTGGAGCTGGCCGCGGCCGGCGCGCCGCTCGCGGTGAAGAAGCGCGGCATCACGCGCTTCGCCTTCACCGAGCCGATCCACCCCTGGCCCGAGGAGCGCCTGCCCCGCGCGCTCCCGGCCGGGCTGGTGTGGATCGCGCCGGCGGAGCTCGAGTCGGTCCTCATGTCGGGTCCGCACCGCCGCTGGGTGCGGGAGTTGTTGGCGCGCGATTGACGCGACGCGGCACCGGGCGCAAAAGCGGCGGTCAGACCCGACGCCATGAAGACCTTACGCGCCCTCCTCGCCCTTTCCCTCGCCGCCTCCGCGGCCGTTTTTTTCGCCGGCTGCTCCACCGTGCCGCTCAGCAAGGACGGGGAGATGCAGGCGACCTTCGTGGCGGGCGAATTCCGCATGCTGGTCAACGCCGACGCCCCGCGCACCGCGGCGGCGACCTCGGAGGCGTTCAAGCAGATGGGGCTTTTCGAGGTGAAGCGCGAGCTGCGCACCTTCGACGCCGAGCTGGCGGCGCGCTCGCCGAAGGACGAGAAGATCCGCGTCGTGATCAAGGAGATCAACAGCAAGCAGACCGAGCTGCGCATCCGGGTGGACGTGGTCGGCGACCGGAATTTTTCACGCAAGCTGTATGAGCGCATCGAGGCCAACCTCGGCGCCGCCGGCACCGGCCAGGCCCGCGCCGGCATGAGCGGCTGGTGAGGCGGCCGGGCGGTTCCATCCAACCCGGGATTCGCAAGCGAACGCCCTACGCCGCCTCCGCCCGCGCCAACTTTATCCCCTGCTTCGCCGCCCAGAGCGTGAGGTCGCGCTTCGACAGCGCCGCCGCGATCAGGTCGGGGAACTTGTCCGGCGTGCAGGCAAACACCGGCACGCCCAGCGCCGCAAAGGCCGCCGCGTTTCGCGGATCGAAGGCCGGCTGCCCGTCGTCGCTCAGCGCGAGGAGCGCGATCAAGCGCACGCCCGCCGTCACCAAACGCGCCGCCGTCTTCAACATCTGCCCCACGTTGCCGCCTTCGTAGAGGTCGCTCACCAGCACCATCACCGTGTCCGCCGGGCGCGTCACCAGCCCTTCGCAATACACCAGCGCGCGGTGAATGTCGGTGCCGCCGCCGAGCTGCGCGCCAAAGAGCAAATCCACCGGATCGCGCAAATCCTGCGTGAGATCCACCACCGCAGTGTCAAAGACCACCATGCGCGTGCTCACCGCCGGCAGCGTCGCCAGCACCGCACCGAAGATCGACGAATACACCACCGAGGTCGCCATCGATCCGCTCTGGTCCACGCACAGGATCACGTCGCGCAGCGAGGCGCGCCGCCGCCCGTAGCCCACGAGCTTTTCCGGGATGATCGTGCGCTGCTCCGGCTGGTAATGCTTCAGGTTGGCGCGCACCGTCCGCGCCCAATCGATCTCGCGCAGCCGCGGCCGGTTGTTGCGGATGCTCCGCGCCAACGCGCCGCCCACCGCCTGCCGCATCGGCTCGGCCAGCCGTCGCAAAATCTCGTCCACGATGCGCTGCACCACCTGCCGCGCCGTCTCGCGCGTCTTCTCTGGCATGGCGCGATTCAGGGAGATCAGCGTCGCCGCCAAGTGCACGTCGGGCTCCGCCGCCGAGAGCAGCTCGGGCTCGAGCAGCAACTGCTTCAGGTCGAGCCGCTCCATCGCGTCGCGCTGCATCACACTCACCACGCTGGTCGGGAAAAACTTTCGGATGTCGCCCAGCCAGCGCGCCACTTTAGGAGCCGAGCCGCCCAGCCCGCCCTTGCGCGACTGCGGTTTGCCATCCTGCTCCGGCCCCGTGCCCTCCTGGTAAAGCGCCGCCAGGGCCTCGTCCATGCGCACGTCGTCGCCGCTCAGGTCCGCGCCGAGCGGCTCCGCGCTCTCCTGCCCCAGCACCAAGCGCCAACGCCGCGCCTCCTCCGTCTTCGTCGTGCTCATGATTTTATTCCCTCCCCGAGCCCCAGCAGGCTCGCCGTCAAGGCGACCGCCGGCCGGGCCCGCGCCTCGTCGATCTCCCAAAGCTCCGCCCCGCCGCCCGAGCCGCGTCCGCCCCCGGCACCGCTACCTGCACCGCCGCTTGCCAAGCCGGCCACCGCCTGCCCGATCTGCCCGCGCTCCGGCGGTGTGAACCGCGCGAAGGTGCGCCGCACCAAGGGCAGCACGGCCTGAAACTGCTCCGCCGGCAGCCCCGCCAGCCACGCGTGGAGCAGCGCAAGCAAAGCCTGGTCGTGCACCAGCACCGCGCCGCCGCCGCTCAAAAAACCCTCCAGCCACGCCGCCGCCGCTTCCGCGCTCTGCCCGGCGGAGAGCGCGTGGCTGAGCCGCGTGGCGACGCCCTCCGCGTCGAGCGCGTCCGCATCGCGTTGCATGCGCGTGCAGAGCCCGCGCAGCGCCGGGTGTGCCGAGCCGTGGTCCATGATGCGCCGCGTCGTCGCCCGCCACTCCTCGGCCAGCGGCTCGTCCTCGATCAGCCGGATTGCTTCGTCGTGGCCCGACACGAGCTGCGCCAGCTCCGCCGCCGCCTCCTCCGCCAGCCCCGACACCGCGCCGGGCAACTCGACGTGCGCCCGCCGCGCGAGGCCGATCACGATGCCGCGCACCGCCGCGAGGTCGGTCTGCCTCACGCTGCCGTAGCGCGCCAAGCGCGCGAGCGGCGCGATGGCGCGCAAGAGGCCCGGGGGATCGTCCACCGAGGCCGCCGCCGCCTGCACCCGCGCGAGGATCGCCTCGCCCGCCGCCGGCAGGTCCGCGAGCAGGGCCAGCTCGAGCAGCTCGACCAGCGTTTCCAAGGGCGGATTGCCCTCCGCGGTCCGCGCCAGACGCGTCTCCGCGGCGGTCGCGAGGGTGTTGCCAAACGACGAGGCGTCGATGATCGCGAGCACCAGCTCCGCCGCCCATTGCAGCGACCAATGCTCGCGGAAAGTCCCCTTGCCGCCGCGCGCCTGCACCGGCTTGCCCCAGTGCACACGCACCGCCCGCAGCCGGTGCAAAAACACGCTGCGCGCGCGTCCGCTCGGCTCGCGCAGGTCCAGCTCGAGCGGCGTCACGCTCGCCGTCGGCTTGAGGCGCAGCGACTTTTGCTGGCGCTCGATGTCGTCCTGCAAAGGCAGCTTCGCCAGACCCTCGGGCAACTCGCCGAGGCGCTCGCCGACCAGCAGCGGACGCTTCAGCAAGCCGAGCAGCGCCCCGTCGCCCTCGCAAAACACCGCGCGCATCGCCTCCAGCGTCTCGGACAGCCCCGCCGCCGGCCGCCCGCGCAAGCCCGCCAGCGCCTGCGCGAGACGCACCGCCTCGATCACGCTCGCGCTCGAGGCCGACACATCGTGACCGCGCAGCACCCGCGCCGCCTTCGTGATCCAGCGCGCCGTCGGATCGCCTTCGCCCATCGCGCCGCGCTCCCAGAGGTGTTCATACCAACCGGGCGACTCCACGCCCGCCCCGTAGCCGCTGGCCGAGGTGAGGCGCTCGAATGTCCAGGGCGCCCAGGTGGCGCGCACCTTCGCCTTCGGCATACCCTTGAGCAAAGCCGCGTCGTCCGCCGCCTTCACGGCCTGCCGCAGCGCAGGCAAATGCCAGGCACCGCAGACCACCGCGATGTTCTGCGCCCCCGCTTTCTCCGCCTCGCGGATGCCGCGCCGCATCCAGGCCTCGCGCCGTAGATCGTGCTCGGTCTCGGGCAGGGCCAGCTCGGTTCGCAGCGCGGTGAGCGCCTCACCGACCGCCGCGAAAAGGTCACCGTCGTGCGCGCGCTCCTCGACGCGATCGTTCCACCAACGCTCGCCGTCGCTGTAGCCGTCGGCCTTCGCCAGCCAGCTCAGCGGATCGCCGCGCGCGGCCTCCGGCTGCGGCTCCGGCTCGGGCTCGGACGCCGACGCCGCGCTCTTTTCTTGCCCCTCCTCCGCCTGCTCGGCCGCCGCCGCGGCGGCGCGCTCCGCCTCCTCCTTCGCCGCGTCGATCGCGAAGCGGTGCGTGCAGGGCAGATCGAGGAAGCGCACCGGCACGCCCTGCGCCGTGGCCCAGCGCAGCGCCTGCCACTCGGGGGAAAACTCCGCGAAGGGGTAAAACGCCGCGCGCCGCGGATTCTCCACATCGTAGATCAAGATCGCCACCGGCGGCTTGAGCGCGGGGTCCCGCACCGCGTCGATCAACTCGTCCGCGTCCGGCGGACCCTCGATCAACACCAGGTCCGGCCGAAGCGCGTCGAGCGCCTTCACCAGGCTGCGCGCGCAGCCGGGCCCGTGGTGACGAATGCCGAAGATCGTCGTCATGCCTGGTCGTTGTCCGCGTCCGCCCCGGCTTCGCCGCCAGCCGCCGCGCCGATGCCCGCGATGGCCTTCAGGTCGCCCACCGTCTCCGAATACACCACCGGCGGCACCACGCCAAAGGCCAGCACCCGCGCATCGTTGGCCTGCGGATCATCATAGACGTAGCTGCCGCGCTTAACGCTGTCGGCGCGCGTGAAACGCGCCACGCCGAGCGTGATCGTCTCCATCGGATCGATGCCGATGTAGAGCCCGTCGATCTCGAGCGACACCTCCACGCCCGCGCCCGGGAAGGCCTTGAAGTAGCCCGCCACGCCGCCCGCATCCACGACCGAGCCGCGCATCCAGCCGCGCCGCTCCGCCCGCGAGCGAAAGGTGCCGGCGCCGAGTGTCTTGTCCTGCGCCACCGCGAGCTCGCGCCGGTTGGCGTGCAGCGGATCGAGCCGCTCCACCGGACGCTCGAGCTGGGGAAAAGGCGCCTCGACCTTGAACCGCGCGAGGTGCGCGCGCCACGCCGCGATGGCGTCCGCCGTGAGTTCCAGAGGATGCACCATGCCGATCTGCGTCTCCGCCTCGGGCAACTCCTCCAGGCCGCCCGCCGCGTCGGCGAGCAGACCGTTCGGGTAGCGGCGGAAACAACGCAGCAGCGCGCCGTCCGCGCCATAGATGCCCCAGACCAGCCGGGTGGCGAAAGCGCGCAGCACCGGGTGCCGCTCGTAGAGTTCGCGCCAGCGGGCCACCGGCCAGCGCCGCTGCCGCACGAGCGCCAACTCGAGCCGCGCGGTCTGGCCCTTGGCCGCCTCGCGCAGGAGTTTGCCCAGCTCCTTCACCTCGGCCCTGAGCGCGTCGGGCGCGGAGGCGGGCAAGCCCTTCAGTGTCTTGTCGGATTCCGGGTCGGACCACGCGAGCTTCAGGTCCACGCCCAGCTCGGCGCGGGCCGCGCCGCCCTCCCAGGTGAAGTCGCGCAGGCCGTCCTCGTTGAAGCCGAAGCCCGGCACCACCAGATCGCCGAGCTCATCCGCCGAAAGCCCGCGCGCGTCCGCCGCGGCCTGGAACGCCTGCGCGGCGGCCGCCCCGATGTTGCGCTGCTTGCTGCGATAGCGCGTGGCGAGGGCGTCAAGAAACATCAGCGCCTCGTCGCTGCCTTGGAGCGCGATGGCCTGCGCGGCGTATTCGGCGAGCTTGCCACGCCCCTTCTCGCACCACTTCGGTATCCAAGAATTAATGACAGGCAGGATACGCGTGTCACCCAGCGCCCCCGCGAGCACGAGCGCCCAGCGGTCCTTCGCCTCCTGCGGCGAGGCGAGCCAGGCCTCCAGCAGGGCAAGCGCGAAGTCACCCGAGCGCGCGCGGTCGAGCTGGGCCAGCAAAGGCGCGATCTCGGGCGTCACTGTGACCGCTTTGTGGGCCGCTTGAGTGGCGAGGAGGTGGGTGACGAGCAGTTGACCGAACTCGCGCCCGTCAGGTGTGACGAGCTTTGGCAACGAGGATGGTTCGGCCCAATCCGCCGGTGCCTTCGGGGCGCGCTTCCGTCGAGCGAGTTCCGATTCCCACGACGAAACATCCCGTTGCGATTCAGTCGCGCGCTCAGACATGACGTCGGCGGGCGTTGAGCAGCCTAGTTTTTCCAAAGCGCGCCGCAGCTCGGCGCGGACCGCCGCGGACTTCTCCGTCGCCAGCGCCTCCTGCAGGAGCGGTGCCAGAGCAGCCTCTTCCAACGCGGCGAGAAGGGCTGCACCGCCAATCCGCTGGTCGGCCCGCTTGGCTCGCACGAACTCTGCTCCCAGCCTCCGCACGTCATCCGGATCCGACTTCGACAGGACTTCCACGGCGACCTCGCGCAACTGCTTCGAATTGGAACCCAAAAGTTCGCGCCACTCCTCGCAGAGGAGCGCGGCATGGCGTTCCGCCACTTTCCTCAGGACCTCGACCTTTCTCTCAACCACATTGATCGAGCGGAGGATTCGCCTCAACGCCTCGATCCGAGGCGCGGACATATCGTCTTTCGCTAGATCAACAAGCGCGAAGACGGCAGCCCCCTTGGCGTTGGCATCCGAACACTCCACGAGTGCGTCCACCACGGCAGCCCCCGCCGAATCGAGCCGTTCAAACGCCAGCTTATAAGCTTCCCGATACTCCCGCCCCATGGTCACACCGTAGAGCGTGAGAAAACCTCCACGCAGCACCGCCGGCAGGACCTCAAGCGCAAGGTCCGGAGCGCCCTCGACCAAGCGAAGCAAAATGTCGGCATAGGCCGCCACCGCGGGCTCACGTGCGCTCCGCAGAAACAAGTCTCGGTGACGATCCGGCCGGCGTCGCATCAACTCCTCGAGAACCGAGGCTCGCTGCACGGAGTCCGCAGGAGAACAGACAAATCCCTCCGCGACCGGATCAAACTCACTGGTGCGAACGAGCAAAGCGCTCACCTCTTCGACCGACGGCAGTTTCTTCGACTGCGGCGGATAGTTGATGTGCAGCCAGTCTCGGACGATCTCGGGCCGCTCCGCGGCAAGTGCGCGCAAAAGGCAGACGCCGCCCCGCCCCAGCGCTTTCGTGAGTTCTGCCTGGGGCAAGTCCAGGATGTGACGTTCCCAACGCAGAACGACTTTGTCCTCCTCTGCTTCGTCATTCCATGCCGAGAACGAGGATCCCCACAGCCCGGATTCGAGCCCGGCTAGCACGTCGTCCGCGCCAAAGCCCAATTGTTTCGCGCGATCAAGGAGCCACTCAGCCGCCTCGGGATGCCCCTTCCGATCACGCTCCAAAACGCCCTGCATCACGCCCTCCCAGAGCATGAGAAAATGCGGCCACCGACGAACCGGGTGCGCGAGGTAGAGCCGCGCACCGAACTCCGCGATACGCATGTTCTCCTGCGACCAAGGCCACGCCGACTCGGCCGCCTGCTGTCCGAGTTCGCGGATCTTGCCGGACATCGGGGCGACACTGATGGCGGAGACGCATGCGGGGTCTCCGGTGGCGATAAACTCGAGCAGGCTGCGGGCAAAGTCCGCTAGCTCGGCATCTTTATGGGAGGCCAGTTCACGAAGCAGAGATTTGGGATTGGGATTCATTGGATAGGTCTGCGCGCGCCTCACTTCATCTGATCCCGGCACGCGCGATAGAGGTCCTTCCAGCCCTCGCGCTCCTTCACCACGGTTTCGAGATACTCGCGGAACACCACCGGGTCCTGCACCGGGTCCTTCACGATCGCGCCGATCATGCCGGACGCGAGGTCGGCAGCCTTCAGCGTGCCGTCGCCGAAGTGCGCCGAGAGCGTCAGGCCCTGCGTCACCACGCTGATCGCCTCCGCCGTGCTCAAGGTGCCGCTCGGGCTCTTCACCTTCGCCTTGCCGTCCTCCGTCGCGCCGCTCCGCAGCTCACGGAAAATCGCGACCACGCGGCGAATCTCCTCCAGCGCCGGCGCCTCTGCCGGCAAGGACAGCGCCTTGCTCATCGAGGCCACGCGCTGGCTCACGATCGACACCTCCTCATCGATCGTCGCCGGCGTCGGCAACACCACGACGTTGAAACGCCGCAGCAAGGCGCTGGACAACTCGTTCACGCCGCGGTCGCGGTTGTTCGCCGTCGCGATGACGTTGAAGCCGCGCGTCGCAAGCACCTCGCGCCCCAGCTCCGGGATCGGCAGCGTCTTTTCGGAGAGGATCGTGATGAGCGTGTCCTGCACGTCGGACGGCATGCGGGTGAGCTCCTCCACGCGGCAGAGTTTTCCCTCGCGCATGGCGCGCATCACTGGGCTCGGCACCAGCGCCGCCTCGCTCGGCCCCTCGGCGATCAGGCGCGCGTAGTTCCAGCCGTAGCGCATCGCCTCCTCGCCGGTGCCGGCCGTGCCCTGGACGAGCAAGGTCGAGTCGCCGCTGATCGCCGCCGCCAGATGCTCCGACACCCAGCTCTTCGCCGTCCCCGGCACGCCGAGCAGGAGCAACGCGCGGTCGGTCGTGAGCGTCGCCACCGCGATCTCGATGATGCGCCGGTCGCCGACATACTTCGGCGTGATCACCGTGCCGTCGGCCAGCTTCGCGCCGAGCAGGTAGTCGGCCACCGCCCAAGGCGAGAGCCGCCACTGCGGCGGGCGCGGCCGCTCGTCCTGCGCCGCGAGGGCGGCGAGTTCGTGGGCGTAGTCGGTCTCGGCGTGGGCGCGCAGGGCGGTGGCGGTGCTCATGGGGAGGAGGTGAAGGCGAGGTGAAGTTTGTGACGAAATTCGATGGCGCGGAGCAGCTCCTCCGCCGGGCCGGACAACTCGGGCAAGGCCGCGAGCCGGCGCAGGGTCTCGTCCGCCGCCGCGAGCGGCAGCCGGCGCGCCAGCAGGCGCGCGTGGTTCGACTGGAGCTGCGGATAAGGCCGCGTCTGCCAGGCCTCCAAGCAGCGCTCCAGCGCCAGCTGCGCCTCGCGCGCCGGCAGCTCAAAGCGCGAGCGGAAGAGCAGCTCGAAGTAGAATCCGTTCTCGGCCGGCTTGCCCGCGCCGGCATCCGCCGCGGCGAGCACGCGCGCCGCCGCCTCGGCGTCGAGCACCTCCAGCAAGCGAAGCACGAGCTCGAGCGGCGCCGGCGCGCCCTTCGGCCACTTCTCCAGCTTGATCACGTGCAGCGCAAACAACTCCGCGTGCTCGCGCTCGGGCGCGGCCAGCGCGGCGTCGAGCCAGCCGAGCAGGATCACCTCGCGCCACTCCTCGTCGCGGTTGAGCGCGAGGAGTTTCTCCACGCCGACCTCGAAGCGGCGCAACCACGCCGAAAGCGGCACCGCGCCCAGCCACTGCCGCGCCCAGTGCGCGCGCGGGCCCACGCCCGCCGGCGGCTTCTCCTCGATGCCGTCGCTCTTCCACGCCGGGTCAAAGGTCTCCGGCGGGCGCAGCACGAGACGCCGCCCCAGCAGCAGGCCCTCCAGCCCGACCATCGCCTCCATGCGCGCCCGCGCCCGCGCCGCAAAGGCCGACTCGGGGCGCCGCAGCAGGGCCGCCCGCGCCAGCGCGCGCACCTCGCGCCGCCGGTCGCGCAGCGCCTCGCCCTCGAGCAGCGCCACATCGTGCTCGGTCGGCGCCTCCGCCACCACCGCGAGCAGGCGCTCGCGCTCTTCGCCGGCGAGCTCCTTCCAGGCCTTTGCCAGGACCACCGCGGCGGACGCGGCGTCGCGGGCGCGCTCGCGGCGCAGCCAGGCCACGCGCTCCGCGGGCGAACCGGTTTCCCACGCGTCGGCCGTCAGCTCGGCTCCGGAGCCACCGCCCTCGAGCACCTCGCCCCAGCCGGGCGTGCGGCGCGCGAGCCAGACGCCGCGCGCTCCCAGCACCGGAGAAATCGCCGCGCGCAAGGCCGGCTCGCTCGCCGCCCGCCGCAGCAGCGCGGGCAGATCGCGGTGCGCGACGCGTTGCGAGCGCGCCGCCGCCAGCTCCAGCCACTCGGGCAAAAACTCGTCTCGCTCGCCCGCCAGCATGCGCCGCAGCACCTGGGCGGCCGCGGGCGCACAAGCGGGCAGCGTCTCCTCGGGCGCGAGGTCCTCCGCCGGCTCCGCGGCCAGCGCGAGCGCGCCGGCCTGCCGGGCCGCGGTGGCAAGCGCCATCGCCGCCAAGGCCGCCCGCTCCGGCGCGGACCAATCAAGCCGCGCCCAAGCCTCGGCCAGCGCCGGGTGCGGGGCGGGCGGCGGCGGCCCCATGCGCGCCGTGCCGAGAAGGGCGAGGACGTGGAGCGGGTCGCGGTTCATCGTCCGAAAGTCTGCGAGGTGAGCGGCACCCAGGCCGCGCCGTCCACCACCGTGAGCGGCTCCAGCGCCTCGCCGGTCCAGAGCACGCACAGAGTCGCGAGGTGACCGCCGGTGACGGCGGCGAGCAGTTCGTGTTTTTCTTGCGCGGCCCGAAGCGGAAGCGCCGCGCCCGCCTCGTCCACCAGCACGGCGGCACCGCTCCGTGCGGCGCAGCCCAGCCGTGCGCGCACGAAGGCGGGCGCGCGACTGCGCCAGGGATTGCTCGCGAGGACAGCAGCGTGGCGGTCGAGCAAAGCGGAAAACGCCTCACACTCGACCGCAGTGTCCGGCGAGGACGCCGCTTGCGGCTCACTTTTCCAAAGCGCGCGCACCGGCTCGACGCCGGGATAGAAAGCGAGTTCGCCGACCAGCCGCTTGCCCGGCGGCCAGGTGTCCACCGCCGGCTGCACCGCCGGGCTCGCGCGGAGGATCTGCGCCCAGCGGCCGCTCGCGCCGCCGCGCAGCCAGGTCTCGGTCAGCACCAGGCGATCATCTTCGGAGACCGTGCGGGCGGCGACGCGCCACTCGTCGCGCAGTCCTTCGCCGGCGAGCACCTGTTCCTGCGGCAGAGTCCAGCCGACCTGTTGCTCGATCTCGGTGCGCAGTTCGGGTGCGAGCGATTCTCGCCGCGCGTAGGCCGACAAAAGCAGATGCAGGCGGCCGAGCTCGGCCATGAGCCGCGCCTCCCGGCCCTCGCCGCTCCGCGCGGCCTCGGCCGCGTAGCGCAGACGCCGCGCCAGGCCGGTGGCCTGCGCGTCCACCATGCGGCGCGAGATGTCATCCCACGCGGCGTGATTCTCCAGGCCGGCGTCGGCGAAGCCGCGCCGCGCGAGGTCGGCCAGCCATTGGCCGAGCAGGGCCACGCCCTCGTCCACGCGGGCCCCGCGCTTTTCCTGGCGTTTGGCGCGCGCGGCTTCGTCCACCGGAGCGGCGGCGCCGGCCGCCTTTTGCTCGGCGCGCTCCTTGGCTTTTTCCTGACGCTCGGCGCGACCCGCGAGCCATTCCTCGACCCAGGCCGGGCGGGCTTTTTCCGCGAGCGCGTCGGGCTGCGAGGCGGCGATGAACATCAGCCCGAGGGCGTGTTTGCAGGGAAACTTGCGGCTGGGGCACGAGCATTTCGTGGCCATGTCGCCGAGGGCGACGCGCGTCTGGTAGGGCTCCTTGCCCGAGCCTTGGGCGAGCCCCCAGAGCGTCTCGCCGTCGCCGCCGAGCAGGGCCCACTTGCGCGGCGCGCCAAGATCCCGACCGGCCTTCAAAGACGCCGCGTCAGGCGCGAGCGCGGTGATTTGGTCGGGGGTGGGAAGCGAGGCCACGGAGCCGGCGAGCGTGGGAACAAGCTTTCGGGAATCAAGGATTTGGAGCGGGTGCTGGAGGTGAACCCGTGACGGCCGGGAAACAAAAAAGCCGCCCCCGGGACGGGGGCGGCTTCTGCGGATCGAGGCAAAGTTCCTAGAGCCTGCGGATATTCGATGGCGCCGGATTGGCCGTGGTGAAGCTGACGACTTTGAGACCAGATCCGATCTGGCCTTGAACCATGGTGAAGGCACCGGTCGTTGTGTCGCGAGCGATGGCGAAGCTGCTGCCCTTGCTGGTGTAGCTGTAGTAGATGGGGTCAACGGAGGTGAGCGGGAAGGTGCGTCCCGCGAAGGTCACCCGTTGCATGTCCTCGCTCAGGGTAAAGGTGGCCCAGGTGTTGTCCTCGGGCACATCTTTCGGCGCCCCGCCAATGCCGACCACGGTCCGCTTGAGGAGAAACTCGTAGGACCCTGCGGCGGCCAAGAATTTATTGTCCTCCAGCGGCCCGCTGAAGCTCACGCGGCCGGTGATCGGGGTCGCGCCGACGCCGGAGGGAGTGACGACATAGTGGCCGAGCGCGAAGGGCGTGTTCTCGTCGCCCACGCTCTCGCCGAGCAAAAGCACGCCCGAGACGGGCAGCTTCACCAGCTTCGTGCCGACCTTGATGCTCTGCGAACCGGTGAACTCGCCGGTGGCGGGATTCACCTTCACGGCCCAAAGTTTGTTCCAATCCTTGTCCTTATTCTCCCCGGGCGCACCGGCGCCGCCGACGACCGCCTGCACCGCGCCGACCTTGGTGAACCGCGCCGTGTCAGGGAGCGAGTCGCTAAAGGCCGCGTCGTTCAATCCGTCGCCTGAGAAATCCACCGCGAAGTTCTTGCTCGGGGAGAAGCCAAGATCGGCGCCGGGCAGTTTCACCGCGCCGAGCTTCACCCAAGGCTCCACCTGCACGTCGAGGTCGGCGGCGAAGCCGGCCTTGTAGAGCTTGGCCTTGGGATTGGCGGGACGTTTCACGTAGCCTTGCGAAGGCTGGACGCCACGGGTGAGCGGGTTGATGTCGGCGGTGAAAATTCCGCCCGCAGTATAAACGGTGCGGAAGAGCGAGTAGGTGCCGTCGCTGGCAGGCAGCGTGTTACCGGTCACGGGCGTGCCGTCGATCAACTTACCCTTGAACGAGAGCTTGCCGTTGGGCGTCACCGTGAGCGTGGCGTAGCCCGCGCCGGCGGGAGTGCCCGCGGCCGAATCGTCGTCCGCCGTCATCGCCATCGTGTAGGTGCCGGTCGCGGGGGACACAGAGTCGCCCTTGCCGGTGTAGCTGGCGAGTTTCGCGCTATTGAAGAACGTCAGGATAAACGGAATGCCATCAATGGTGGACGAAAAGCCGCCCCCGAGATCTCCGTTGGGATACAAGCGAATGCTGGTGAGCGTCAGAGGCTGCGGCCCTACGGGAAAGCGCCCCTTCACCACCACGTGGTCGGCTTTCACCCACCCGCCCCCGTCTGCTGCGAGCGTTACGGCAAAGGAATAAGTTTTGCCGTTGGGCATGATGGCCTTGCCCGAAGCTTTTCCGGCCGAAGTGATGCTTACATCCACCCGGCCGTAAACGGTATTGGAGAAGACCAAATCGGCCTTGTAGCTGCCGACTAGGTTGGCGGGAACCTGCGCTTGGGCGACGCTTGCGAAGGCCAGGAGGCCCACCGCCGTCAGCGCCCACGCGACAGCGGATTTAAGGATGGGGTTCATTAGAAGAAGCAATTACCCCTATAAGGAACAAACCCCCAAAGGTCGAGCTCATGTTAAAAAGCTGCGAACACAACCATCCATCCCGCCAGCGCCAATCGATCGCAAAACACGCCTGCGAGCCGCTACTGCTCGCGCGGCGCTTGGCGCACTTGGCGCACTCTCGCCCGCCCGCCGTGTCTGAATGACGCGTCTCCCCCTTTGCCCGCCCGCCGGACAGCCCGGCGTTTTTCGCTCTCAAACCCGCATCTCCGCCCCGGCGAATTAGCGCTGGCATATCCCCTGCAAACCCGGCTCGGTTCCCCACGCCGCCTTTTCGTCGTGGCGCAGTCGAATTTTTCACTTTTCCCCTCTATTTTCCACGCATGGCCAGCTCCCTCAAATGTGATCTCTGCGGCAAACCCGCCACCGTGCACCTCACGCAGATCGTGAACGGCAAAATGCACAAGGTGGACCTGTGCGAGGCCTGCGCCCAGGCCAAGGGCGTCACCGACCCCGGCGGCTTCTCCCTCGCCGACCTGCTCCTCAAGGCCTCGCTCAACCCCGAGGCGCTCGGCGGCGAATCGGCCTCCCCCGCCGTCGGCGTCGCCTGCCCGGCCTGCGGTTTCACCCCCGCCGACTTCAAAAAACAGGGCCGCTTCGGCTGCCCGCAGTGCTACCAGACCTTCGCGGGCATGGTGGCCCCGATGCTGGAAAACATGCACAAGGGCGTGCGCCACGCCGGCAAGGTGCCCGAAAAAGCCCTCCGCCGCCGCAGCCTCGCCGAACGCGTCGCCGAGCTCGAGGCCGGCCTCGCCGCCGCCATCAAGACCGAACGCTACGAGGACGCCGCCCGCCTCCGCGACGAGCTCGCCCAGGCCCGCCGCGAGGCCGCCTCACCCACCCCAGAAGCCGCCCCCGCGCCCTCCCAGACCGCCGCCCCGCGCCGCTGACCGCCCGCCCCCGCCTCCCGCCCGCCATGAAAGTCTCCGCCCTCCTCTCCACCCCCTCCGAGCTCACCGACACGGCGAGCTCCAAGTGCGCGGTCGTATTGATGACGCGGATACGCCTCGCCCGCAACCTCGCCGGCCGCCCCTTCCCCGGCTGGTGCCGCGAGGCCCAGCGCGAGGAGGTGCTCACGCGCTGCCGCGAGGCCCTCGCCGCCTCCTCGCCCATGAAGCGCTCCGTCAACAGCTCCGTCGGCGAGCTCTCCGAGCTCGAGCGCCAGATCCTCGTCGAGCGCCACCTCATCTCCCGCGAGCTCGCCGGCGCCAAACACGCCGCCGGCCTCGTCATCAACCGCGACCAGACCGTCTCGGTGATGATCAACGAGGAGGACCACCTGCGCATCCAGGTCCTCCGCGCCGGCTTCCAGCTCAAGAAAGCCTGGTCCCAGATCGACGGCCTCGACACCGAGCTCGAGGAGCGCCTCGACTACGCCTTCGACCCCGCCCTCGGCTACCTCACCGCCTGCCCCACCAACCTCGGCACCGGCATGCGCGCCTCCGCCATGATGCACCTGCCCGCGCTCGTCATCTCCAGCCAGATGGAGAAGGTCGTGCGCGCCGTGAACCAGCTCGGCATGGTCGTCCGCGGCCTCTTCGGCGAGGGCTCCGACGCCTCCGGCAGCATTTTCCAGATCTCCAACCAGACCACTCTCGGCGAATCCGAGGAGGCCATCCTCAAGCGCCTCGGCAGCGTCCTCCAATCCATCGTCGAGCACGAGCTCAACGCCCGCGAAAAACTCCTCGAGGCCGACTCCTCCAAGCTCTTCGACAAGATCGGCCGCGCCTACGGCATCCTCCAAAACTGCCACCAGCTCAGCTCCAGCGAGGCCATGAACCTCCTCTCGCTCCTGCGCCTCGGCATCGACCTCGGCCTCTTCCCCGAGCCCACCCGCGCCCTCACCGACCGCCTCTTCATCGAGGCCCAGCCCGGCCACATCCTCGCCGCCGCCAAACACGACCTCGACCCCGCCCACCGCGACTCCCTCCGCGCCGAGAGGATACGCCAAGAGTTTGCCAACGTGGCCCGGCCCGATTTTAGCTTACACCAGAAACCCTGATCCCCCGCGCGCCGAGGCCGCCCACGCGGCCGCACGCACGCACCAAACCCTCTCCCAACATGGAACCGATGAACAATTTCACGCCGCGCGCCCAGCAAGTCCTCGCCCTCGCGCGCAAGGAGGCCGACCGCTTCCACCACAACTACGTCGGCACCGAGCACCTCCTCCTCGGCCTCATCAAGCTCGG